>NZ_QUIX01000023.1:0-25652 GCF_003480365.1 Butyricicoccus sp. AM32-19
GTATACCTACACGGCACAGAACAAGCTGAAAACCGGCAAGACAGAGGACGGTCAGAGCAGCACCTACACCTATAATGCGCTCAATGTACGCATTAAGAATGTACAGGTGCGCGACAACAAGAATGCCGCCCATGCAAACTCCGACTTGAAGGACGGTTCGCACGGCACCGATTATCTGGACTTCTTGAAGGATGGACGCTTTTTCTGGCAGCGCACATGGGAAACCGAGGTAGGCACGACCTTCCAGAGCAATTTTGAAACCGTAACAAAGAACTATGTTGTGGACTATCTTTCCATTGCCAATCGTGATATACTCGTCACAGAGGACGGCAGCTTCACGCAGCGGTATGTGTACGATGAGGACGGCACCCGTATCTCGGCAGAGTACGGCTATGCAGCCGGTACAAAGCGCGGTGAGGGCGGCGAAAACCTGCAAAGTGACTTTGCGGCAAATGATGTGCGCAAGGTATGGTATCGCACCAGTCATCTCGGCAGCACGCTGTTTGCCGTAGACGAAACCGGCAAGGTCATCTCTCACACGATCTATGACCCGTGGGGCAATCCGCTGACCAAAACCTACACGGACACGAATTTCAGCGGCATTGACAACGCCAACAATTTCACCGGCTACACTTGGGACGAAGTGCTTGACCTGTATTTCGCGCAGAATCGTTTCTACGACCCTGCCGACCACCGGTTCACACAGGAAGACCCTATCAAGGACGGCGAGAATTGGTATGGGTATTGCGGGAATAATGTGGTTAATTATTCTGATTGGGCTGGACTTGCATCATCGAATACGCGATATGTTGCTACTGATAATGTCTATATGCGTAGTGGCGCAGGCACATCATATAATGTCCTCGCGACATTGCAATATAATACTGCTGTTACATATTTAAACGAGAAGAAAAACAATAACAATTATAATTGGGCCAAAGTTCAATATGAAGGTAAAACAGGTTGGATTGCAGATAAGTATCTAAAAACAAGCAAACGCCCCAGCATATCTGCTACAATTGATTCGGTAGCTCAAAAATTTGGTTTTGAATACTCGTATGGTGGACAATATTTTTATTCATCTGAATATGGTTGGCAGCGGACATTTGGCTATATGGACCTTTTTGACAAGTATATGAATATTGTTCCGGGTATCAATATTAATTTCTTGTCCTGTATATTCCAATATAACAACAAAACATGGCGTGTGGAATGTTGGAAGGGCGAATACGGTCCTACTGCTGGCGGCGAAGTTGGTTTATATGTTTTGGATGGCACGATGTCGCTTAGTCAATATTTTCAAAAGATGCGATGCGATGGTGCAGTATTTACCGGAACAGAAGCATTTGATAGATTATTTTCTATGATAAAAAATACTGAACCGTTATCTAAAAATGTTGCATGGTACCGAGCAGCGTATTCCAGTGAATACATTGGCATGAGCATTGCATTTAGAGAAGTGGTACAAAAGAAAAACGGCGGTGATTCGTATACTACCAATGCTTTTGCTTCTCGTTCTTCGTCGGGGCATTGGTGGCTAACAGTCTTCAAACTTAATTCTGCCAAGAAAGAAAATATTATTATGGATGTTACACTAACATTCCCCAATAGTACAATGCGTAGTGCTTACGATGAGAAACTTTATTGGAAAAGTAAGTATGGCGGATATAAAATTATGAATCGTAAGTCGAATAACAAAGTGGAATCTTTTTCGTGGAGGTGAATTTATTCTTGAAGAAGGTGCTTTTATTGCTGTTATCTACTTTAGTAGGAATATTATCGGGATGTTCTGCCGGTAAACTATCGGTTCCTTCGGGAATATTGGCAACTGACCAAACCGTGGCCGATGAGTATATGACGGATAATTCCTTCTTGACTGCAAGATATGGTTCAGATTACACAGTCACATTTGTTGGCGGAAGCGGTGAGGGTGAAGTCAATCAATCAGGTAAATTAGGTATTATGTCGTTTCAATACATGATAAATGATACGGATTTATATGATGTAGAGGTTGTCAAAGAAAAACATGACGCATGGAAAGTGAAAGGTTTACTTTTAGAATCCACAACTTATTCGTGCGATGAATTAAGTTTTTCGTTCTCTCTGTGTTCAACAGAAAACTATTATGAAGCTAATGGAAACCTCAACATAAATGATACTTCTATACCCGTAATAGTGAGTGTTAATTGTAGCCTTATGACAGTTGAAAATGCTGAATTACGGCAACAATATGAAAAGGCATGGGAACAATTTTCTGTTACTGATGTAGAGAATATGAGTTCGGCAGAGCGTCAACAATGGGATGATCGTGAAAAGGCTTGCACGATGTTTACCTGTTCGGTTGAACCACAATTTGATTCGTTTACAGCCGTCATAAATTCTGATTATGCAGACTTTTTTGATAATACCGTAAACACATTACATTTTCACGAAATTGAACCATAATATTCGACTTTTTAAGCAAACAGCCACCGGAGAATTTTCTCCGGTGGCTGTTCTTTTACTCCAATCCGCTCGTCACCTGCGCGACAATCTTCCTATGCTTTTCGTTCAGAACCGTGCCGTCCAAAAGCTGCTGCACGAAATCCCGACCTTTCATTTTCTCAATCTCCTGCAGCATTTTGATGGACTTTGCGCTTGCTATCAAAGAACTATAAAAAACTCAGCCAATGCTTGCATTGGCTGAGTAGGTGTTTGTTTTTTCAATTATTCCTAGACTTCGGCATTAAGGTCATTTCCATGGCAGTGGGATTTTCGGAACGGAAGTCTGATTTAGAGAAGTTAACTGGATTGATCTGATATTCCTGCCCGTTGATCAGTGCATGGGAATTGTTTCTCTCGATAAACGTACCAAGCACTCGGAATACTCCCGTTTCTCCAGAAAGAGCGCGTTCGTATGTGCTCTTTGGCATTTTTATAGTAATCTCGCCTTCAGGCTTGGAAACGTAATAAGTCATTGCACATACTCTCGTTTCCTTATTCAGACGTTCATCTTTGACCAGAATCTGAATGGGATATCCTGCAAGCACAGACTTTTGATCGGTTTGAGAGCAGTAGGTATAGTAACTTACTGTCTTGGTCACGATTTCCTCACCGCAGGTGTCCAACAGGTTCTGATAGTCTGCGCTATACTTTCCGTAAGACGGATAATAAATATAATGAGGATCATACGCTGACAGAACGACGCTCTTAATTCCCTCATCACCTGCCGCACGATAATCAATATCACTGGGGCCGATTTTATCGCTGGTGGAGGGCGTTGTCGGCGCCGTGGGTTCCGTAGGCGTTACGGGATTTGTCGGCTCAGTCGGTGTCGTGGGTTTCGTGGTATTACCCGCGTTATCCTCTTCACCGTAACCTACAGTCGTCAGAATGTCGACTCGATTGGTTGCGAGATCGAACTTGACGCCGATGTTCATATCCTTACAAAGATCACGCAGCTTGTAATAGTTGTTATCGGAGATGTTGTATCCTGTGTAATCAGCCTTATTTCCATCCTTAAATACGGATGCCTTCGATTCCTTGGCAGTTTTCACTGCGCTAGAAGGAAGCGCCATTTCGCCGCCAACAACGGTGTATGCCTTGTTGGTCGTGAGATCGATCCGCTTATTCGTCTCATTCCAAGACACTTCAAACTGTTTTGTGCTTCCGTTGACCATCGCCGCAACATCCCTGAGTTTAAAGTAATTGTTATTGTTAATCATGTAAGCGGCGCCGTTAACCTTTGTGCCGTCTACATAGATTGTATTCTTGGTCGGGGTTGCGTTCACCGCGCCAGCACTCGTGAGAAGCGCAGCGCTAACAACGCCAATCATAAACATAGTGCGTTTGTTCATATTCTTTGGTCCTTTCTTTTCACGAATGAATCATCTTCGACTCCCTCAAGCTCCAATGATCCATATAAGGTGGGTTTGCTGTAATTACCTATACGTCCTTGTGACTGCCGATGTATACGCTGTAGCTCGCGCCATCCCATGCAACAGCCTGATCGAGTGCATTTGCAACGGCACGAACCGGCAGATAGGTCGTGCCCTTGTAAAGCAGCACGTCAACCGTCTTGCCGTTGACGTCGGTCGGAACAATCGGCTTGTCGTTCACATAGACCTTAACCCCGGTTTCAACAGCCAGCTTTTCCATTCGACGTTTCGCATTATACTCGCCCGAGGCCTTGCCGCCCAGAATGGACGACTGCGAGTTGGCGATAGCTTTCAGCTTGGAAAGTGCGATTTCCGGTGCAGGAGCCAGATTGCTAAGGGTATTATTCTGATGTCCATCCGTATTGTAGCTGCTAAATGTTACCCGATATTCCTTTGCAGAGTAATGCAGTTTGCCGAATTCTTTCCAATCGTTTTCTGTATCAATTACTTCACCAGTGAACAAGTCCGTATCCCATACTCTTACCGACTCATAATTCCAATCTTCATAGTGCCAGATGCCTTTCGTCTGCCACTGACCATTCACTACAGTCTCTATCCGCTCCATTGAATATGCTTTATTATTTCCTGCTAAATCACCATTGCTCATCCATACTAAATAATACTTTCCGTTTTGAGAAGCTATGGGCAGCACTCGCGGGAAATTACGAGAATCATTCTGTGTAAAGATAAACGGCACTTCATCTTCTACCAGTTTTACCGCAGAAGACCCATTCCACGAGTAAACCATATATTTGCTGGATGCATTTGTGCCATGCTTATCCCACTGATCAGCCGGAATCTTATCCTTCGTATTGCAAACACAAAGCAGTTCTTCGTTTCCGTCCCCATCAAAATCGATGAGCATCGCCGTCACCAGACCGCTGACGATACTGCCGCTGACAGCGCGCTTGCCGTACTTACTCTGCAGCTGCTCGATCACCGAAACATACGCTTTCGCACGGTTTACCGCATTCTGATCCACCTTATGCTCACCGAGATACGCACTGGACGTCGTTCCGTCCCACGCAATCGGCACATTGAGCGCCGCAGATACCGCGCGAATCGGCAGATAAGTCGTACCATTATACAGCATTGGCTCTACCGAATTGCCATTTGCGTCACCCGGATTGAGCTTCTGGTCATCCACATAAACCGTAACACCACGCTCTACGGTAATGTTCTTCTGTGTCAGCGCGGACGCAAACGGCATACTCATCACCAGTGCTGCACCCAGCAGGCTAGCAGTCAGCCGCTTGCCGAATATTTTCATCGTTTGATTTTCATGCTCGTTCATACTTTTTCTCCCCTTTTATATTTTGAATGCTAATGGAAACCATGATAACCTGATTATACCACAGTTTCCGACTATTTACTATTCTCATTGCATTCAATACATGGATAGGATATAATGAATTTACATTGACACGAAACAAGATAAGGGGTATGAAAATGAAAAAAAGACTTATTGATGAATCAGCTGTTTTAAGGTCTTTAATAACCTGCTTTTTTTCCTGAAATTCAGGCATAACCTGCCGGATCATGGAGGCTGCCAGTTCCAGTTTAGATTCTTTTTTCTGCCACATACGATAGCCAGGAGGACCGGAAAGGAAATATTATGTTACAAAAATTATATGTTTTTTTCAGGAAAGAAACCGTTTTGTCAATTGCAGTGATCCTGGCGCTTCTTTCTATGTTCTGGGTCAGACCGGATAAGGCTTATTTTACTTATATCGATTTCAGGACTCTCTGGCTCCTCTTCTGCTTGATGGCAATTGTAGCTGGTTTGAAGGCTGTTGGTGTTTTTGATATACTTGCCAAAAAATTGCTGATGGGAACATCGGGAACTGTGGGTGTGATCAGGCTGTTGGTACTCTTATGTTTCTTCCTGTCAATGGTGATCACCAATGATGTAGCATTGATTACTTTTGTTCCTCTTGCACTGATCATTGTGCATAAAATGCCAAAGGAACTGGGCAATTACTGGCTTCTTAAAATAGTAGCCATGCAGACAATCGCTGCTAATCTCGGAAGCATGCTCACACCAATCGGAAATCCGCAGAACCTTTATCTATATGCCAGAGCAGGGATGTCCGCGGCAGAATTAATAACCCTGATGCTTCCCTATTCCGCCACAGCACTTATCCTTCTTCTGATATGGATACAGGCAGCCGCTGCCAAAGCACCTCACGTATGCGGTTCCGAAAAAGATAAAACTCTTTTGGGATTCTCTGACAGAAAAGAACTTAACATGGAATACCTGGCCGCTTACCTGATCTTATTTACAATCTGCCTGCTCACTGTTGCACGTATCATTCCATACCAGATTCCTCTTGTAGTGGTTCTTATATATATGCTGCTAAGAAACAGGGAAAATATAAGCAGGGTGGATTACTCCCTGCTTGCCACCTTTATCGCATTATTTATTTTTATCGGCAACCTTGGAAGGATTCCGCAATTCAGCAGTTTTCTGGAAAGAATCATGGCAGGAAGGGAAACACTTACTGCTGTTCTTGCCAGTCAGATTATGAGCAATGTTCCCGCTGCGCTTCTTTTATCCGGCTTTACAGATAATTACCGGGCTTTAATTGTCGGAACCAATATTGGAGGTCTCGGCACTCTGATTGCATCCATGGCAAGCCTGATAAGTTTCAAATATATTGCAAAAGAAAACAGGAATCTGAGAGGGAGGTATTTGGGAATATTCACAGCCTCCAATATTATATTCATGATATTCATGTTAATATTGTATTTTTTTCTTAGATAAAGGTTTTCCCGGAATTACGAAAGTTATAGCAATTCTTTCTTCGCAAAAAATTCTCCGCGGCACTCTCCCATCCTGGAAGAAAAGCCGCGGAGAAATAAATATATTTTCGGTGCCAATACAAAGATCATTAATCTTTACACCACTTTGCTTTTTCCAATGAAAAGATCGGAGATTACTATACAGAAAAGCGACAGGCAATGGTATCCAGTATTTTTCTTGGCGAGGATAGATTAGATGGTTACGAAAGTGGAGATAGAAGCTCATGCGTATAGCGAATTTATTTGGGTAAGGTTTCTGCAAAAAAATCACTAAGCGATATATCCAGTGCCTCGCAGATACGCTCTATGGTATCCACACTTAGCTGATTACCGCGTTTCTTAGCAGTGCGGATTGTGGCTTCGGACAAATCACATATTTTAGAGAGCTGACAAAGGGTAAGTCCGCGTTCGTCAGCAAGTTCCTGCACACGGCTAATAGTATTCAAGTCAAGGACCTCCTCTGAGGTTAATTGGAAATTAGTTCAGTACACGGCCTACAATAGAAAATCTAACTAATGGAGATACGAGCTTCGGCTCGTATTTTTTATTGTACGAAATCAGAACAGACTGCATATGGAGTGTGCCGTCACTGTCAGTAAAATCGTAACGTTCGGCTTCACAAGGTTCCTGCTCATCATACATCTTGATGTAGCCGTCGCCGTCATACATAAAGATGCCGACCTCGCCTGGGGACAGTTCACTGCATTCCTGAATCCATGCGATTTGACCATCGTGATAAACCGGCTCCATACTATCACCGCAGACACGAACACCAAAATCAGCACGATCAGGAACTGCACTCTTTGGGAAAGAGATAGTTTCAAAATTCCCTTCATCGAGGAATGTACCGGTACCAGCCGAAACGGAAAGAGTGCTGATCGGCATATCAATGCATTCCTCTTCATAGGAGTGCTTGGCAACGACTCTGTATTTTCCGGTAGCTATCAAATCGTCACGATACTCGCGCAGCTTTCGCAATCCTTCTGGGTTCAGCTGTGCGGCAGCGCGCGTGAAGAAGGAGATATTTTCGTCTATGCCTAGAGCCTGCATAACGGCAATAAACTGATAGATGTTCGGAACAGAAGCTCCGGTTTCCCATTTGCTGATAGAAGCGTTGGTTATAGATATACCATAGATTTCAAGCAGTATACGCAGATCGGTCAGACTCATTTTATTTGCAGCACGGAAATCTGCAATTTTTTTACCGATGATATTATCTTCCCTTTCAGAAACAGCATTATAGCCGGTATTGAAATCTTTGAAGTTGATAATCTTGCTGGAACGGTTAGCCTTTTTCATGGTCTGTTCCTCCCTCTGTGTTTATGCTTATATTATATAAGTCGGAAAGAGCAGTGTCAAGAAAGAATTGAATAAAACGATACAAATGCACGATTGACATATCGCATAACGAAATGATATGCTTAAAGCACAGAAAGCGAGGTGAGTGGCAATGAGTGCTGACCGTGCGATACTGCATAGTGATATGAACTCGTTCTACGCATCGGTTGAAATGATGCTTGATCCCAAACTGCGAGGCAAAGCGGTTGCAGTGTGTGGATCAACAGAGAACCGGCATGGAATCGTTTTGGCAAAGTCAGAGCTTGCAAAGCGAGCTGGGGTCAAAACCGGCATGGTAAACTGGGAGGCAAAGCAGCGATGTAAAGACCTGATTCTTGTTCCGCCGCAGTATGACCAGTATTTGAAGTATTCAAAGCTGGCACATGAGATCTATTACCGTTACACCGATTTGGTGGAGCCGTTTGGAATGGACGAATGCTGGCTGGATGTGACCGGCTGCGAGATATATGGCAAACCATTGGAGATCGCAGAGGAGATCCGGCAGTCGGTGAAGGAAGAACTGGGGCTGACGGTGAGTATCGGCGTATCGTTCAATAAGATATTTGCCAAGCTGGGCAGTGATCTGAAAAAGCCAGATGCAATTACCGTAATCACAAAGCAGAACTTCAAGGAGAACATTTGGCCACTGGCCGCATCAGAGCTGCTCTATGTAGGCAGCGCCACAACGAAGAAGCTGGCCAGCTACGGTATCAAGACAATCGGTGATCTGGCTGCAACGGAGCCGAGCACGCTGAAATATATGTTCGGCATCAATGGCCTGAAACTCTGGCGATATGCAAACGGTACGGACGAGTCTCGCGTGATGCAGAAGGATTTTGTCAGTCCGGTCAAGTCAATAGGGCATGGCATTACCTGTACGGCTGACCTTGATAACGAGGATGAAGTATTTCATGTGCTGCTGGAATTAAGCCAGGATGTTGGCCACCGCTTGCGCGTACATGGGCTGGCAGCTACCGGTGTTCAGATTTTTGTGCGAAACAAGAGTCTTTACAGTACCCAGTATCAGTACAAACTGCCGTTCAAAACGCAGCTGCCCTCTGAAATAGCCGCAGCAGGCTTCCAACTATTCAAAGAGCGTTATATATGGACTGAAAAAGTTCGCGCAATCACCATTCGCGCAATCGACCTGATACCTCAGACAACGGAGGAGCAGCTTTCACTGATGGTCGATTATGAGCGGAGAGATCGCATAGTTCGACTGGAGGATGCGATCGAAGATCTGCGTCGTCGTTTCGGAAAAAAATCTCTAACATATGCCGGCCTGCTTGGCAATCTGAAGATGCCGAATGACGGACGCGATAGTGTAAAAATGCCAGGACTAATGTATCAGTAGGAAAAAGATAAATCTTTGGAGTAAAGACTATGGAACAGACAGTTAATTGGGAAAAAGTCTATGTAGATACTCTGGTGCGCCATACGAAGGATGGCGGCAGTATACCGCTATCCATCAAGTTCTCCGATGGCAAGACCTATGAGATCGACCAGGTGTTAGGCAGAAAGAGAGCCGCCGCCAGTAAAGTCGGAGGAACCGGCATTCGGTACTCCATCCGGATCGGACAGCATCGTACATTCCTCTTTGAAGATGAAGGCTTGTGGTTTGTAGAAGCCAAAACCCTTCATGTGTAGGAGGTGCCGGCTATGCCCTACCTGACGGTTCAAGAAATCGAGACGATTGCCGAACGCATCGTGCGGGCATATCACCGGTACTGTGCTCAGCAGAATCGAAAATTAACGAGAATCGATCCTGAAATTGTGACAAGCAATGTGCTGGGTCTCCAGATCGCATATCATAAATTATCGCGGTTTGGGCATGTGCTGGGCCTGACTTGTATGCTTCCGGTTCAGATTCAGGTGTTTGATGATGTTGAGCACCCGGTATATGCGCCCTTGGACGGCAGGACGGTTTTCGTTGACGAGAGTTTGAGAAGCGAAAACGCAAATATCGGGCGTCACAATTTCACGCTTATGCACGAAGCCTGCCATCTGGTATACGGAATGCTGTATCCAGAAACCTATTTAGGCGTTCAGCTGCGCAGAGTCTATTACAGCCTGCGTTTTGCACCACGAAACGTGACGCCAGACTGGGAAGAATGGCGTACCAATATGCTGGCTTCAGCAGTGCTGATGCCCAAAGACCTGATCCTGCAGTATATGCAGGAGTATGGCTTAGGAAAGAAAATGCGTATGGTCAATCGAATATTTGCGGCAAGGCAGTATGAAGCATTTTCGCAGATTGCAGATAAGATGGGGGTCTCCAAAACGGCGCTGGCAATTCGAATGAAGCAGCTGGGCCTGGTAGATCGAAACGACCTGAATAATCCGTACAGTTTAATCGATAGTTGCTGTGATGAAACAGATAGATAGATTCTCAGAGGAGGTATTTCAATATGGCAAGACTTGATGTAAAGACGCAGGACCCGGAACGCTATGCGCAGGTGAAGGCGGAGCAGGAAGAATTGAAACTTCAGTTCAGCATGGCGGCTTTCGGCACCAGCGTTGCGCGGCTCTGCCCATACTGTGAGCATAAGATCGAGATTTTGTATCGGGGGGAACATGGCCCTTCAAGGGCAAAATGCCCGAACTGCGGTGAGGAAGTAGTGTTTCCACCGATTGCCTTTCGGCTGTATACCGCATAAGCAGATTGAATTGAATATGGAGTAACAAGATTGTGCCCCGGAGCCACTTGATGTGCTGACTTCCATTGCGCCACTTGATTTGCAACCTGTGCTTTAGAAAGCACGGTTCGATCATTGTGGCGATAGGTTAGCAGATCAAGTGGCTTTTTTGCGCTCATTTGGTTCCAGAAAGGAACGAAATGAGCGTTTTTTACTGGCTGGCGCTAATCGCCGCATATCCGTGATCACCTTTGATTTTTCAAAAAAATTCAAAGGAGATTGCAAGATGAAAACGACTGTGCTGGTCTTTGTTGATCGAGAGAATACAAGTATGGGAATGCGGATTGCCTCTCAGGAGGAATTCACGCAGATACTGATTAAGAATAAGGAACTGCCTTTACAGGAACGCCGGCTGTTTACCAAGGATGTAATTGCTGATACGGATGGATTGGATGTCATGTACATCGAAACAGGCTTGCCGGATTATCAGAAGTGGAACAGCAAGCAAACTTACAGAAACAAAATTCAGAATGCAAAAAGAAAGTATAAGTTTCTGTCTACAGACACGCTTTGTGCAAACGAAGATGCAGGTGCTTTGACTGACTTTGTTGCAGACAGCTTTTGCGTAGAGAAGGCTGTAGTTGAGAAAGAAACTATGCGCCAGCTGCGTGCTGCGCTTGAAAACTGGAAGCCATGGGCGAATGAGGTTCTCAGATTCTATTTGAATGGCAGAAAACATAAGGCATGCAGCTATTTAAGGGAAAAATATGATATTCCGGAACATCAGGCAAGATACCGCGTAAAGCTGTTTGAAAAATTTATTTTGAATTTTTTCAAAAATGATTATCAGTTTTTGGACTCGAAGGTTGTAGTTGATTAGTGAGAGGACAAATTTGAGGAGGGTCGATATGAATACTTACAAGAGAAGTCCCATCTTGCGCGGAGATATTCTCTATGCCGAGCTGGGTGCGGCGGCTGGCTCTGAGCAGGCTGGCTTTCGTCCAGTAGTCGTCGTTCAGAATGATGTTGGTAATCGTTATAGTCCGACGGTTGTTGTTGCACCGCTGACCAGCAATATCAGGAAAAACATTTTGCCGACTCATGTGCATGTAGGTCGAGAGAGTGGTGTACGTCCCTCTCTGGTTTTGCTGGAACAGCTGCGGACGGTCGATAAGTGCAGACTGGGAGATAAGATCGGACACGTAAACAAAAGCGTTATGCGCCGGGTTGATGCAGCAGCGGCTATCAGTCTTGGTTTGCGCTCGTTGCAGAAAGACGAGGTGTGACGATGAATGTCGAATTGAATGCCTCTGTGGTAATTGATGACTGGCAGGCTGTTGTAAACCGTACTGTGTCGAATTACTTCGATTCGCTTGGTTTTGAACATTTGGATCAGGTCCTGGATATGCGCGTCTTTGATCTGCTGAATATGAACCTGCTCGATGCAGTACGAGTCGAGGAAATTATCGTTTGCCTGTATCGCAGTCTGAATCCGAATATCACAGAAGACGAGGCAATGTACTGCGGGGCAATGAATCAGCACTTCGACTACACCGGCTGGAGAAAAATTCACAGACAGCTTGAAAAGATTACGGTCAGGGATTTAGTCCTTACGAAAGACATCAACCTCAGAGCGATTCAGCATTTTTATGATGCTATCCGAAAGAAGTTTTTTAAGTCGAGAGAATATGACTGGTGTGAATACCGTTACACAAATTATCAGGACTATGCGGAGAAACGAACAGCAGGAGGTAAAAGAAAATGAATAGAGAAGAAAAAAACAACCTGGTTCCCGTATGGGAACGGGCAACAATCACGCTGGAAGAAGCTGCTGCCTATACCGGCATTGGTGTCAGAAAGCTGAGAGAAATGACAGATGAGCCGACCTGCGATTATGTCATGTGGGTTGGAAACAGGCGAATGATTAAGCGCCGGAAACTGGATGAGTATTTGGAGAACGCATACTCCGTCTAATGCAACTGTGTGATTTGCTTCCGACCACTGCATTTGTACATTGGGAAAACGGGACGTCATTGTTTATGCTATTCCCGTAAGAGAAATTTGATGAAGGAAGGGAAAAACAATGGTATCAAAGAAGAAAGTCAAATCAAAGAACGGCGTTCGCTTTGACAGTAAGCATATCAGGCTACGCACAGGCGAAAGTGAAAAAGATAATGGCACCTATGTTTACCGCTGGACGGATAAAGTCGGAAAACGCCATGCAGTATATGCTCCCACGCTGGCTGATTTGCGAGAGCAGGAAGAACAGATCATCGTAGACCGGCATGACGGTATTAAAACGAATGTGAAGAACATCACCGTAAATGACCTCTTTGACCTGTGGGTTCAGGTGAAAAGAGGCGTTAAAGGCAGTACGATGAAGAACTACATTTATATGTATGAGATGTTCGTGAAGCCAACTTTCGGAAAGAAAAAGCTGACACAGGTTAAGAAATCAGATGTACGCCGGTTCTACAATCAGCTTGTTGATGAGCGCATCTTGAAAATCTCTACTTTGGACGGCATTCATAACGTGCTCCATCAGGTCTTTGCAATCGCTGTCGATGATGATATGATCCGGAATAATCCGACCGACAATATGCTGCGTGAGCTGAAATCGGCACATGGTCACGAGGTGGAAAAGCGAAAGGCGTTGACCGTTGAGCAGGAAAGGATCTTCCTTGAATATCTCAGGAATTCGCCGCGCTACAATCACTGGTATCCGGTCTTTTATATCATGGCAAACACCGGGATGCGTGTTGGCGAGATTACCGGCCTGCGCTGGTGTGATGTGGATTTCAAGACAGGACTTATCAACGTGAACCATACTCTGGTCTATTACAATCATCGTGATGAGCATGGCTGCTATTTCTCTATCAATACGCCAAAAACCAAGGCTGGTATCCGCGAAATTCCAATGACAGAGGGCGTTGTCGAAGCATTTAAGATGGAGAAAGAGTATCAAGAAGAAAATAATATCATTAGTGTCAGCCATATCGAAGGTTATTCTGATTTTATCTTCGTCAACCGATTCGGAGAGGTACAGCATCAGGGAACACTGAATAAGGCACTGCGCAGAATCATGCGCGATTGTAATGGCGAAATCCTTGAAAACAATGACATTGACGATGAGCCGGTGCTCCTCCCATGTTTCAGCTGTCATGTACTGCGGCATACTTTTGCAACGCGTATGTGCGAGTCTGGACTGAATGTAAAGGTCGTACAATCAGTGCTAGGCCATGCGGATGTAACCACCACTCTCCAGATTTATGTTACGGTGTCGAACGAAATGAAAAAGAGGGAGATTTTAACCTACAGTAACTATATCCGGACGGGAGAGCGACAGGTACAAAATATATAAGCACAAAACAGGATCTGCCAGGGCGATGAAAAATCGCCTGACAGGTCCCGTTTTCAAATTCGCACATTTCTCATATTGAATTTTTTCGTCTATACTGAATCTCGTTAAAGGAAAGCGAGGTGAGAAAAATGAAAAACAGTCTGGAAATCATGGGCCCAGAGATCGCAAAACAGTGGTCAACGCGCAATTTTCCTTCGCTGCCGAAAGATATCAGTTATGGTTCTAATAAAAAGGTTTGGTGGCGTGGAGAGTGCGGACACGAATGGCAGGCAAGTCCTCATAGCCGAACCGGAAAAAATTCTCCCGGTTGTCCGTACTGTTCCGGAAATCGTGTGCTTGCCGGTTTTAATGACCTTGCATCGAGGTTTCCGGAGATCGCGGCAGAGTGGTCGGATAAAAACTATCCATTACGACCAGACGAGGTAACAGCATTCAGCAATAAGAAAGCGTGGTGGAAAGGAAAATGTGGGCATGAATGGTATGCTCTGATTTCCAGCAGATCGGATGGGCATGGCTGTCCCTACTGCGAGAATCATAAACTACTGAAAGGCTTTAACGACTTTGCTTCACAGTACCCGCAGCTTGCTAAGAAGTGGTCAGAGAAGAATAAGGTCGGAGCAGATGCAGTTACATCAAGCAAGGCGGGGCTTTTCTGGTGGCATTGCCCATCCTGCGGAGGAGAGTACAGCGCGTGGATTTCATCAAGAATTGATGGCAGCAGATGCCCGTACTGCGCTGGACGTGTGGTAGAAGAAAACCTGAACAGCCTGTCAAAGACCCACCCGGCAATAGCAGCAGAGTGGAATTGCGAGAAGAACGGAACAATTACACCAGATCAGGTTTCGGCCTTGTCAAAGCAGGAATACTGGTGGAAAAGCAGCTGCGGTCATGAATGGAAAGCCAAAATTTATGATCGAACGATGCGAAAAGTGCCATGTCCAAAGTGCGAGCAGGAGTTTGTTTATGTGCTTCCCAAACTGCTTGTCATGCTGTATTCAGGACAAAACCATTTGAAAGTGGAGTTCGACAAAGATGACTTGACGGGAATCCGCATGGAAATGTATATCCCGGAGTTGAATCTGGCTATCGAAGAAAGAAGTACCGATGAGCGAAATCATGAGCAGAAGGTTAAGAGGTATATTTGCGAGCTGCAAGATGTTCGCTATATCCTGTATGAGCCATTCAAGTCGGCAGAAGATGTGGCAGCATTTATCCGAACGATTTTGAAAGAGCATCATGTACATATTAAGACGGCTGCGGCAGACGATATAGCGCTGTGCAGGGAGAAATATAACTTGCTGAAGAGGAGAAAATTAAGATGACAGATGATATGAGATTGTTGTTGCGGATTCTTTTGGAACAAGAGCTGAGGGAGGCAGAACCAGAGATGCAGCGCCCCAGAAAGAAACGGGAAGCAGAGCGGGAGGATGAAATCGATTATGCCCCGGCTGAGAGCAGAGGAAAAACTAAAAGAACAAAAGATACCATGAAGGAGGAGAGAGCTGAGGATCTTCAGCAGGCGAGAAGTGATATGTATTCCACTCATGAAAATGTCGCTTATAACATGAAGAAGGTTCCAATCTGGGAGAAATACGCTTTGTCATTATCCGAAGCAGCTGAATACTTCCACATCGGTACAAGAAGACTTCGACAGATCATTGCAAAGGATAAGTATGCCAAGTATCTGATCTGGAACGGCGGACGGGTATTCTTCAAACGAAAAATGTTTGAAGAATATTTGAATAATGAGGTTCAGCTGTTTAGTAATAACAACACTGAATCGTGAGGTGCTGAAATGGCCAGGGAACGAAGAGATAATAAGGGACGTCTGCTTCTGACCGGAGAAGCTCAGATCAGAAACGGCAGCTATACATTCCGATATACGGACGAGAACGGGGTTCGCAAAAGCATAACCAACTGGAAGCTGCTCCCGGAAGATCAGCCACCCAAAGGGGATACAAATCCGGAATGTCTGCGTGACATGGAGAACAGGATTACCGACCGGCGCACAAAAGCAATGCCTAAGAAGACGAAAACGGTCAATGCGTTTTGGCAAGAATATATTTCTATGAAATGCGAGATTGCGGAAACAACGCTGGTCCGGTACATTTATCTTTATAACAAGCATGTAAAGAACGAGTGGGGAAAAAGACCGATCCAATCTGTTCGATATTCTGATGTGAAGCAGTTCTATATCAGCAGGCTCAAACATGGCTTGAGCCTTTCTACGCTTGGAAATCTGAACAATGTAATCCATCCGGTGTTTGAGCTGGCCTGTCGAGAGCATTATATCGCCGCTAATCCGGTTGACGGTGTTTATCAGGAGTTCAAGAAAAGAAAGGACTGGGAGCCGAAATACAGAGATGCCTTAACCGAGGAAGAACAGGATAGGTTGCTTTCTTACGTTGCTCATACGCTGGATTATCGTGAATTGCTGCCTGTTTTGACCGTATTTCTTGGAACCGGTATTCGTTCCGGCGAACTTGCGGGCCTTACCTGGGATGATATTGATTTTAAGAAAAATACGATCAGCATCAATCATACGATGAATTATACTGTTACCCTGGACGGAACGTGTAAGTATACTGTGACTGTGCCGAAAAGTAATACGGGAAAGCGAGAACTCCCCATGCTGACAGAAGTGAGGGACACGCTGCTGGCGCTGTATGAAAGAAGAAATGATTTCAATGCAGATAATCAGATCGTTATTGATGGCTATACTAATTTCGTCTTTCGTGATCTGTATGGTCGCGTATACTCCAACCATCGAATCAACCGTCAGCTTAAAAGAATTACGGCGAAATACAATCAGGAGGAACACGCCGAGGCAGCACAAGAAGGCCGAGAGGAAAATCTCCTTCCGCCAATCACCTGTCATATGCTTCGTCATACATTTTGTACGAGGATGATTCTGAACGGAATAGATGTAAAAACAGTCCAGATTATCATGGGACACGCAGATGCCGAAACAACCATGCGCGTTTATGCAAACGTGACCAAAGCGCAAGCCCAGAATGAGATGATGCGAATGGAGGGAAAGATGAAGCTGAAATAGAATAATGAAATCAAAATCCTGTTATCGGTGTAAAATCGATAACAGGATTTTTTAGACCCGAGAAAGTATGGAATGCGATGATCGTCAAAAAAGAGCGTGACTGATTGAAAGTGATCCGTAACTCTGGTATAATTTGAATACCAAGGGGAATTGATGCTATAAATGATGCCATACGAATCTACCAAAAGGCATTCACGAAACAACGGAGTATATGAAAGCGTTTCTCAGGAATCTGCTTCTGAACGAGAAGAATGAGCTTCATAATCGAAATCTACATATAAGTGGACTTTTGAATGAAGAAAAAGTGGATATGGGAAATGCAAAAGTGGATATTGAGAATGAAAAAGTGGACATTGAAAGCGTGCTTTCCGAAAAAGGCAGTAATTTCTCAGTAAAACCGACGGTTCATATTCATAGAGAAGCTGAAATTTACTCATTCTTTTCCTACTTCGGTTTCAAGAAGTGAAATAAGACAACCGTTTATTGTGCTTGCCTGAAAACGGGTATCAAAAATAGTGTTGTTGTGCGCAACAGCATTTCGTAAATTCTTGACAGCGTAAATCATGTATTCGGTGATTTTTCCATCTGAGTCTAGATTGCTTGGCAAGTGAAGTATACTCGAAGTTTTTAATTTGACATTTGAATTTGAGCAGGCAAAAAGGTTCCAAATTCTCCAAGTGTCAGTGATTCAAAAACAGCCCAAATAGGAATGGGTCGATCAGCATCAAAGAAATGTGGTAAATTGTAAAATGAAATTGAACACATAAAAACCCCACAACGATTGAAAAAAGCAAGCCGAGCCTTGGCTTAACAGTGATAAGGAACTAATTCAAACTTACTACTGTCAGCCGACAATTCTGGTGTGCAAGGATCACAAACGCTAAGGCAACCGCCCGTTTCCGAAAGGAACGGGCGGTTGATCCTTATTCTGCTATTTATCGGAAGAAAAATTAAAATTATGTAGAATCAGCTTATGCTCGTCAAAGAAAGGAATCAGCAACAATTTCATCCTCCGCCAGCATCCGGTATCCGACGCCAAGCTCATTGATGATGTAGCGCTTTTCACCAGGCGTCACGCCCATTTTCTTGCGGATGTTCTTCATGTTGACTTGCAGCTTCTTGACGCTGCCATAGTCTGAATACCCCCAGACCGCGCGGATGATGGCGGCATACGTCAGCACCTTTCCCGCATGGACGGAGAGAAACGCCATGATGTTGTACTCCGTCTGGGTCAGGTCGATCTCTTCTTTACCCACAAAGACCTGCCGTGTATCGTAATCGATCAGCAAGTCCTGAAGGTGGAATTTCCCGCCAGGGGTACTTTCATTCTCTTCGCTGTGCCGATGGCTGCGGAGAACGGCGCGGATGCGGGCCAGTAATTCCTCCGTGCCAAAGGGCTTTGTGATATAATCATTCGCCCCCAGATCCAGGGCTTCTACCTTATCCCGCTCGTTGGAGCGGGCGGAGAGCACAATGATGGGCACGGTGTCCGATTCCCGGACTTTCTGAATCAAGTCCAAACCATCCCGATCCGGCAGGCCGAGATCCAGAACGATGAGATCCGGACGATGGGAGGTGTACATCATTATGCCGAGCGCACAGGTCTCCGCGCAGAGCACCTGATAGTCGCTGGTTTCCAGATTGGCTTTGATAAAGCTTCGGATGTTGGCCTCGTCCTCTACGATCAGGATCTTGTACTTGTTATTGCCCATCGTCCTCACCCCCTCTTTCCAGCGCAAAGCGGAATACCGCACCGCCGCCCTTTCTGTTTTCTGCGGTAATGTCACTGCCGTGCGCTTTGGCGATGGCAGCGCATACAGATAGTCCGATCCCCATATTGCGGCGGGTCCCGTCCACCGGCGCGGCGGACTTTTCATAACTTCCGGAGAAAATCTTTTGAAGTGCATCATCCGGGATGCCGCAGCCGTTGTCGGCAACCTCAAATACCGCCTTATCCCCCACAAGAGAAACGGAAAGCGTCAGCTCCGTCATGCCTTTTGCGTGGAATACGGCATTTTCCAGAAGATTCAGCAGTACCTGTTCAATAAGGAGCGAATCCATGGGAATGTCCACAAATTCCTCCGGTATCTGTGTGATGACCTTCTGATTCGGATGCTTTTTGGAAAACTTCATCAAAACGGAGTCGATCAGTTCGTCCAGAACGGTGGGCGTTTTCACGACCTCCACCTTCGCGCCGTCGATCCTTGTGACAGACAGGAGATTTTCCACCATGCGGATGAGCCATTCGCTGTCCTCCTGAATTTCTCCCAACAGCTTGAGCTGCTGCTCCTTCGGCAGCGCGTCATACTTGGAGATCAGCGTGGAGGATGACCCGTATATGGAGGTAAGGGGCGTGCGCAAGTCATGGGAGATCGCCCGCAGCAGATTGCCCCTCATTCTCTCTTTTTCGTTTTCCGAGCGCAGCTTCTCCTGATCGCGGATGCGAATGTTCAGCGTGCTGGTGGAAACGGCGACGACCAGCATAATGACAGCGGATAGGATGCTTTCTTCTATGAAAAAGTCAAAGGCATAATAGGGATATGTGAAGGCGAAATTCACCGCAAACACGCTGATGATGGCCGAAATGATACCATAGCAATACCCGTGGGTTTTCAGCGAGATCAAAAATACGCCGAACACAAAGATCATGGGTACCAGTGTCTGTGTGGTAAAGAGCTTCTGAATCAGCAAATTGATGGCAAAGGCGCTGCAAAAAATAAGGATCGAAAATAGAATATCCTTTTGTCGCTGTCGATTCTTCATCATGCTTCTCCTGAAATTTATTGCAGCATTATTATACCGCAGAAGCGGAACCGCTTCAAGATTTCTCAAAGGAGGATATTGCGCCACACTCGTTTCTTTACCGAATCTACACCGGGAAAATGCTATGATATAAGCACACAGCAAAAAGGAGGAAGAAATCCGTGGAAAATGACAGTAGCGACGATAACGGTAACTGCTCTTATATGGTCTGTTCGTATGTGGCATATCTGCGCCCTTTGCTGCGGTATCGGGTATAGGTGTGCCCTTTTTGCATGAAATGATCGTATGAACAGAACATAAAGGAGTTTGAAATGAATTATTTTGGAAGCATTTTCGCAATGGTGGCCTGCATCGTCATGTCCGCCTATTTCAGTGCCACAGAAACGGCATTCTCGTCTCTGAATAAGACCCGCCTCAAGGTGTTGGCGGACAACGGAAACAAGCGGGCAGCGCTGGCGCTCAAGCTGTCCGAAGATTATGACAAGCTGATCTCCACCATCCTGATCGGCAACAATATCGTCAATATCATGGTGGCGTCCATCGGCACACTTCTGTTCGTCGGACTTTACGGCGACATCGGCGCGACGGTTTCTACGGTCGTCGTAACGATCGTTGTTTTGATTTTTGGTGAGATCACCCCCAAGAGTGTTGCAAAGGACACGCCGGAGCGCTTTGCCATGTTCAGTGCGCCCTTTATCCGGCTCTGGATCTGGGTGCTGACACCGCTGAATTTTCTCTTTTCCCAGTGGAAAAAGCTGGTTTCTCGCTTCTTCAAGACAAATGACGACGCAAAAATGTCCCACGAGGAACTGCTCCTTTTCATGGAGGACGTGGAGCAGGACGGCGGCATTGACGAAAATGAGGGTGAGCTGCTGCGCAACGCCCTTGAGTTCCGCGACCTGACGGCGGCGGAAATTCTGACGCATCGCATCGAATTGGAGGCCGTGGACATCGACGAGAGCCACGAGGAAATTGCCAGAGCCTTTACACAGTCCCGCTTCTCCCGTCTGCTGGTCTACCGGGATACCATCGATCAGATCGTCGGTGTTCTTCATCAGAAGGACTTCTATATCAACGGCAAGATGACGGATCAGCCCATTACGGCAATCATGACGGAACCGTTGTTCGTCTATCAGTACACGAAGATCCGCGACATTCTAAAAATGCTCCAGCATCAGAAGTCCCATGTCGCCGTCGTTGTAGACGATTTTGGCGGCACGCTCGGTATTGTTACGATGGAGGATATTCTGGAAGAACTGGTTGGTGAAATTTGGGACGAACACGACGAAGTGGAAGAAGATTTTGAAAAGCTGGACGAGAATACCTACCGTGTGGACTGCTCCGTCAGTTTGGAAGATTTTATGGAATTCTTTGATGTCAAGCTGGAATCGGACAGTGTTTCTGTCGGCGGCTGGGTCATGGAGCAGCTGAATAGAGTCCCCGTCAAGGGCGATTCCTTCGCTGTGCAGAATTTGGAGATCACGGTCTCCGGGCTGAGCGTGTATCGGGTATCCTCTGTCACAGTCAGGCAATGCGGCGTGTGTTTGGCCTGCGCACAATAAATCTATCCCGCAATTCACAAGGAGTGAGGATGATGTCGGAAGAAATGGTTTGTAGAAAGCGCCGCCTTTCGTCTTTTCAAATTATCATATTGGACTTTGCAGGGGTGATCCTGCTGGGCGCGCTGCTGCTGATGCTGCCGCTCTCCACAACAGCCGGGTGCGTAACGCCATTTCATGAAGCACTCTTCACCGCGACCTCCGCTGTTTGTGTAACGGGTCTTGTGGTGCAGGATACCGGCAGCTATTGGTCGGTCTTTGGGCAGGCTGTGATCCTGACGCTGATTCAGATAGGCGGGCTTGGTGTTGTCACCGTGGCGGCATCGTTTGCGCTGCTGTCTGGGCGAAGGATCTCTCTGATGCAGCGCAGCACCATGCAGGACGCCATCTCAGCGCCGAAAGTGGGGGGAATCGTCCGGCTGACACGGTTCATTCTGCGGGGAACATTTCTGATCGAACTGATCGGTGCGCTTGCCATGCTGCCGGTGTTTTGCCGCGACTACGGATGGCACGGGATATGGATGGCGGTATTTCACTCGATCTCTGCCTTTTGCAACGCAGGGTTTGACATTCTGGGAACGAACCATAACCTGTATCCCTCTCTCACCGGTTATGTCCAAAATCCGGTGATCAATATCACGATCATGCTCCTGATCATAACCGGCGGCATTGGTTTTCTGACATGGGATGACATTTGCGAAAACAAGCTGCATTTCCACCGTTATCGAATGCAAAGTAAGGTCATTCTCGTTACGACACTCACGCTGATCGTCTTTCCGGCGCTGTTTTTCTTCTTTGTGGACTTTGATGCCCTTCCCCTCAGAGAGCGGGTTCAGGCAGCCCTGTTCCAATCGGTCACGCCGAGAACGGCGGGCTTCAACACAGTCGATCTACCCGCCATGTCCGGCGCATCGCTGGGCGTGATGATCCTTCTGATGCTCATCGGCGGTTCTCCCGGCTCCACGGCAGGCGGCATGAAAACCACAACGCTGGCTGTTCTGCTTGCCAATGCTGCCGCGAGCTTCCGGCAGCGGGACAGCGCTCAATTCTTTGGGCGCAGAGTCGATTGCAGTGCCGTCAAAACCGCCGCGACCATTCTGACGATGTACCTTGCGCTGTTCTTTGGGGGAGCCGTCTTTATCAGCGTATATGAGAATCTTCCGCTGTCCCCCTGCCTATATGAAACCGCGTCGGCGGTGGGCACCGTGGGACTGACTCTGGGTATTACGCCGCAGCTGCACATTCCCTCGCAGGCGGTATTGATCGCGCTGATGTATCTGGGCAGGGTCGGCGGGCTGACGCTCATTTATGCGGCGGTGTCCAGCAAAAAAAGCGGCAATGCAAAGCTGCCGCAGGAAAGAATCACGATTGGATAAGCAAAGGAGTTGTCTATCCCATGAAAAATGTTTTATTGATTGGAGCAGGCCACTTGGGGCGGCATATCGCCATGCAGCTTTCTCAACTGGGGCATCAGGTCATGGCAGTTGATACCAACGAGGAGCGAATCAACGATGTGCTTCCGTTTGTCACCAACGCGCAGATCGGCGACAGCACCAGTGCGGAGTTTCTGCGTTCGCTCGGTATCGGAAATTTTGACGTTTGCTTTGTGACCATCAGCGGCAACTTCCAGAACTCGCTGGAAACCACCTCGCTGCTGAAAGAGCTGGGCGCAAAATGCGTGGTATCCCGCGCCGAACGCGACGTGCAGGCGAAGTTTCTGCTCCGCAACGGCGCAGATAACGTGGTCTATCCCGAAATGCAGATGGCAAAATGGGCCGCGATTCGATTCACTGCCGACCATATTTTTGACTATATAGAGATCGACGAGCAGCACGCCATCTTTGAAGTTCAGGTGCCAGAGGCGTGGGTCGGGAAAAGCGTTGGAGAACTGGATGTTCGCCGAAAGTTCGGCATCAATATCCTCGGCATCAAGCGTGCAGGAAAAACGGATGTTTCCGTTACGCCGGACACTGTATTGTCCGATGACATAACGATTCTGGCAATGGGTGAGTATAAAGCGCTGCAAAAGTGCTTTCGGATTTGAATGGGCCTGTGCACAATAGTGGAAAGGAAGAAACATGGCGAAGAAACCGCAAAACACAGCCGGTAACAGAAACGAGAATTCTACACCACAGGGAATCAAATGGCCGGACAAAGCGATCATTCGCTATATCCTCCGTGCACTGGTACTGTTTGTTGTATTCGTGTGGGCGATGGCTAATCTCGACGCTGTTTTGCGTTTTCTCGGCAAGGTGCTTGCGCTGTTCACGCCATTTCTGATCGGTGGCGCAATTGCGTTTTTGATTAACATAGTCCTTCGACCGTTGGAATGCTGCTGGAACAAGGTGTGCCGAAGGGCTCCTGAAAAGCTGACCCGCCCTGTGTGCCTGAGCGCAAGCACCGTGCTCGTTCTTGGGATTCTGTTTGCCGTGGTGTTTATGATGATCCCCAGCCTGCGGGAGTCCGGCGACGAGTTTATTCAAAACATTCCGGCCTATGTGGAGGAAATCGGGCGGTGGTGGACAGGCGTTGTCCGGTTTGCTGCAAAATATAACATTGTCCTGCCCGAATACGCCATAGACTCCGACCTGTTGATCGAGAAGGTCACCGCCTTGATCAGCGATGAGGGAAGCGGCATCCTCACCGTGACGTGGGGCGCGGCAACCTCTGTCCTGTCGGCTTTGGTGGATGTTCTCTTGGGACTTGTCTTTGCGCTGTATTTGCTTGCAAAGAAGGAAGTCGTCGCGGCACATTTGAAAAAACTCATTGTGACAGTCCTTCCGCAAAAGAGGGCACAGCGGCTTCTGAGTATTGCCTTTCTGACCAACCAAACCTTTGCAAATTTTGTCAGCGGACAGCTTACCGAAGCGGTCATCATCGGCGTTCTGTGCTTCTTTGGAATGCTGATCCTTGGGATTCCGTATGCTGGTGCGGTCTCCGCGTTTGTGGCCGTTACTGCGCTGGTACCGATTTTTGGCGCATGGATTGGCGGCGGTCTTGGCGCGTTTTTGATCCTGCTGGCAGAACCCGGCAAGGCTCTGTGGTTCATTCTCTTTCTGCTCATTTTGCAGCAGGTGGAGGGTAATCTGATTTATCCCAAGGTGGTCGGCAAGTCCGTTGGGCTTCCCGGACTGCTTGTGCTGATGGCTGTTACAATCGGCGGCGAAGCATTCGGCGTCTTAGGAATGCTGTTCAGCGTACCCGTCTGTGCTGTGTTGTACAGTCTTTATCTGGAGTTCATGAAGAAAGCAAGCACCCGGTAAGTCGTAGCCTATTTAACATACAAGACGATAACTTGCTTCGTGGATGCCTGCCTTAAAAGATACCGCACATATTGTATCGCAGCTTTTGCAAAAACATTGGACTTTACTGTGTCCCAATCTGCCAGTTTTACGATCTCGGCTGTGCTGCTTTCAAAATCAAACCGAATCTCACCCCATTCGCCGTCGTTGTCCGCCTGATACAGGTAGACAGCGGCGGCTGTTTTTTGTTCCTTTTGCGGCACTCGGTCTGTTTCAGCGTCACGGTATGGACAAGCCCGCTTTCCGGCAGCTTCAGGCGCAGCTTGTCAAGCGTCCGCCGGTAGAATCGCTCCGCGCCACTGGCGGCTGTACCCTCGAAATTCACCGCTAAGTCCTCAAAGGTAGACTGCGTGGACAAAGGGCTGACACGCCCGCAGGTCAAGCAGATGGCGTTCCGCTTTTCCAGATACCATTGCTCTTTATAGGATAGCTGGTCAAATGCCGCCGCAACCGCCTTTGCCTGAATCCCGTTCCAGAGGATGTCGGCATAGTTCCAGCTATCGTCGCGTGTCACATCCTCGCCGGTTTCCTCACTGTCCTCATCCTGTTCCGTGCGGTAGAGGGAAATGATACTGCGGTTGCGCTGGGCAATGCTCAGCAGCTCGTCCGCAGATCCGCTTTCGTCCTTGTATCCGCTTTGGGCGGCGAACTCGGAAACGACCTCTGTACGTCTCTTGCCTGAATTGTTATAGATCGCACCGATCTGACGCACACGTTGGTACTCCGCAAGACTGGCAAAGGAACCGGCTTCGTCCATCATACGGCAGAACAGCAGCCCGTTTTGGATATAATGTTTTGCATATTTCAGAAACTCCGTCTCCTGCGCCGGTTCGAACTTCGGCAGGCAGTACAGCAGCATTTGCAGAACTTCCAGCTTGTAGTCCAGAAACCGCGCCGGGTCGTAGCGGTCAATGCCATT
>NZ_QUIX01000024.1:0-14861 GCF_003480365.1 Butyricicoccus sp. AM32-19
CGCCGGTCCGGCGAGGCAGATCGCGGCGCGCGAAAACGGCGATGGCGGCAGGCTGCACCGCAGGACAGCGCCGCAGGCGGTCAGGCACAGGGCGTGCACCGTGCCGCCGGACAGCCGAATGACGAAAAGGTGTCCGCACTCATGTACAGCCGCCGCCAGCAGGAAAATGGGGAGCACGCCGCTCTCATCCGCGCACCAGAGCGCAGCCATGAGCACAAGAAAGCCGTCACGGACTTGAATTCGGCTCACAGTGCGAGATAGTCGGCGGGATCGAGCGCCGCGCCGTTGTGCCACAGCTCGAGGTGCAGGTGCGGACCGGTGGCGTTGCCGGTCTGACCGACCTTGGCGATCTGCTCGCCGCAGGTGACGGTATCACCGACTTTGGCGGAAATGCTGCTGCAGTGCGCGTATAAGGTTGCAAAACCGTCCGCGTGATCGACAATGACGTACAGGCCGTAGCCGGATTCGCCGGTCTCGCGCACCGTGCCGTCTGCAAAGGCGGTGATGGGCGTGCCCTCGTCTGCGGCAAGGTCAAGCCCGTAGTGGAAGCCCGGCTGACCGGTGATGGGACTGAGCCTGCTGCCGAAAGAGGACGTCAGCGTGCCGGAAGTCGGCGTGGTGTGCTCGAACTCCATCGGATAGACGGTCTGGTCAACCGTGTCGGGGAACAGGGTCTGGTCGCGGTCTAAAATATCGTCCGCACCGCCGGAGGATTCCGCGGGAACGGTATCTGCGGGCATGGCAGAGCCGCCGAATACCGCGAGAACATGGTCCGCGTTTGCCGCGCCGGACAGGGCGGAAGCCGCCTTTTCGCGCACGGTCTGCGCGAAGGGGATATCGGCGTACTTTATCACACCGGCAGCGAGAACCAGCGTTACGATGAATAGCAGTCCTTTTCCGTGGCGTTTTTCGGTCATGGGGTACCTCCTTGGTGTTGTGAAAATGGCATACCGCAGGGTGCGACAATTCACCTTCTGCTCTCACCCCGCCGTATAAATGGTTTGCACACGCACAACCGTAGGGGCGAACATTGTTCGCCCGCAGCGCGACCAGAGCCTGCGCAAGAAACGGCCACGCACCCATTTAACGGCGGTGTGGGAGCACACTGTGCTCCCCTACGGGATAGCGATCGAAAATGAATTTACAAACAGTACGCTGCGTCATTACGTCAATCCAATTTATGAAAAGGGAAGGGCGCTTATGCGGTTCTCAGCGTGAGAAAAATTTTTCAGGCTCTCCCTGCAAAAATGACGGCGGAATGGAAGTAATTTGCAGGAATCCTTGCAGGGCGGACAAGTGTTCTTGTGAGAAGATACAAAAAACGTAAAGTTACTCAAAAGATAATCAGTAGATTATCTGAAATTGTATTCTCAGCGCAAAAAAAGTGAGCCGAAATGCGGAAATGGTAGTATAATGTGAAGCATAATCCAAGACACCCGATAGGGTATGCCGATTCGGGGGAAACAAAGGAGAAGATTTCACCATGAAGAAAACACTCAGTATGCTCCTCGCCGGCGCTATGCTGGCTACGGCGCTGACCGGCTGTGGCGGTTCCGCTTCGAGCAGCTCCGATTCGCAGAACAGCGGCTCCGACAGCACCGCTTCCGGCACTGCCTTCCAGATTGGCGGCACCGGCCCGCTGACCGGCGCGGCTGCTATTTACGGCAATGCTGCAAAGAACGGCGCGCAGATCGCGGTTGACGAGATCAACGCTGAGGGCGGCGATATTCAGTTTGAGCTGAACTATCAGGACGATGAGCACGACGCCGAGAAGGCTGTCAACGCCTACAACACCCTGAAGGACTGGGGCATGCAGCTGTCCCTCGGCTCCGTAACCTCCAAGCCGTGCGAGGCTACCGCCGCTGAGAACTACAGCGACCGCATTTTCGCACTGACCCCGTCCGCATCCTCCGTTGCAGTAACCGAGGGCAAGGACAACGTATTCCAGATGTGCTTTATGGACCCGAACCAGGGCACCGCATCCGCGCAGTACATCGCAGAGCAGAAGCTCGGCACCAAGATTGCGATCATCTGGAAGAACGATGACGTTTACTCCACCGGTATTCACGACAAGTTCGTAGAAGAGGCAAAGACCAAGGGTCTGCAGGTCGTTTCCGACAAGACCTTCACCGATGCTTCCGCGAACGACTTCTCCGTTCAGCTGAACGATGCAAAGAGCAAGGGCGCTGACCTGGTATTCCTGCCGATGTACTATCAGCCGGCATCCCTGATCCTGACCCAGGCAAACAGCATGGGCTACAAGCCGAAGTTCTTCGGTGTAGACGGCATGGACGGCATTCTGACCATGGAAGGCTTTGATCCCAAGCTGGCCGAGGGCGTAATGCTGCTGACCCCGTTCAACGCAGACGCAACCGACGAAAAGACCGCTTCCTTCGTTAAGAAGTACAAGGAGCAGTTCGGCGAGACCCCGAACCAGTTCGCAGCCGACGCTTACGACTGTGTTTACGCTTACAAGCAGGCACTCGAGAATGCAGGCGCAACGCCGGATATGTCCGCTGAGGACCTGTGCGACAAGATGATCGAGCAGTTCACCTCCATGACCTTTGACGGCCTGACCGGTGAGGGCATGACCTGGGATGAGACCGGTGCCGTATCCAAGTCCCCGAAGGGCATGGTTATCGAGAACGGCGCTTACGTTGGTATGTAAGACCCTCTAAGGGGGACTCTGTCTCCCTTAGATACCAAAAAAGTTCCGTAGAAACTTTTTTGGATATCCCCTTCGCCTTTGCACGGCAAAGGCGGTCGCGCCGCCACGGCGCGGGCAGCGGTGTCCCGAACGGGCAAAGCTCGTCCGGGACCATATTTGAACGCAAGGCGAGTAAAGGAGGTCTGGCAGCAGTCCTCCTTTACGCCTATTATAAAGAGGTATCATCCACCGAAAGTTATGGGGTGGGGCGGTGGCTTGACCATTGCCGAACCACTGCCCCATTTCATAAACAAGAGAAACAAAGATTTGAGGTGTTCCAAACCATGAGCTTTTTGAATCATTTGATCAGCGGCATCAGTCTGGGCAGCATCTACGCCATCATCGCACTCGGCTACACGATGGTTTACGGCATTGCAAAAATGCTGAACTTCGCGCACGGCGATGTTATCATGGTAGGCGGCTACATGTGCTTCTGCGCTACCACCTATCTCGGCTGGCCGGCGTGGATGGGCGTTGTGCTGGCTGTTATTGTCTGCACCGCGCTCGGTGTTGTTATTGAGAGACTTGCCTACAAGCCGCTGCGTATGGCGCCGTCGCTGGCGGTGCTGATCACGGCCATCGGCGTTTCGTACTTTCTGCAGAATGCGGCGCTGCTGATCTGGTCCTCCAACCCGAAGACCTTTACCTCGGTCGTTACCGGCGAGGCGCTCAGCCTGTTCGGCGGTCAGATGCAGATCTCCAAGGTGACGCTCGTTGCCATCGCGGCGTGCGTTGTCATCATGGTCGCTCTGATGCTGTTCACCGGCAAGAGCAAGGTCGGCACGGCGATGCGTGCGGTTTCTGAGGACAAGGGCGCGGCCCAGCTGATGGGCATCAATGTCAACACGACCATTTCCATCACCTTTGCGATCGGCTCGGGTCTTGCAGCCATCGCGGGCGTGCTGCTGTGCTCCGCGTACCCGACCCTGATGCCGACCACCGGCTCGCTGCCGGGCATCAAGGCATTCACCGCTGCCGTATTCGGCGGCATCGGCTCGATTCCGGGCGCGTTCATCGGCGGCATTCTGCTCGGCATCATCGAGATTTTCGCCAAGGCATACATTTCCACGCAGCTGTCGGACGCGATCGTGTTCGCAGTGCTGATCGTGGTGCTGCTGGTCAAGCCGGACGGCCTGCTCGGCAAGCACGTCAGCGAAAAGGTTTAAGGGGGCAGTCATATGAACAAGTTAAAATCCTATGCTGCGTCCAAGCGCGGACGTGACACGCTGCTGTGCTTCGGCATTGTCATTATTGCGTACATCATCGTGCAGGCAGCCATCGCGGGCGGCGGCATCTCCAGCCAGATCAAGGGTCTGCTCGTGCCGATCTGCGCGTATGTTGTCATGGCGATCTCGCTCAACCTGACCGTCGGCATCCTCGGTGAGCTGTCGCTCGGCCATGCGGGCTTTATGTCGGTCGGCGCGTTTGCGGGCATTGTCACCACCACCTGTCTGGCGGATGCGATTCCGCTTGCACCGCTGCGTCTGGCTGTCGCCATGGTCGTTGCCGGACTGTTTGCGGCGATTGCGGGTGTCATCGTCGGCGTGCCGGTACTGCGCCTCAAGGGCGACTACCTCGCTATCGTAACCCTCGCCTTCGGTGAGATCATCAAAAACCTTGTAAACGTTATGTATCTCGGTCTGGATGATGCCGGTCTGCATTTCAGCCTGGTCAACCAGAATTTCCAGCTGGGCGACGGCGGCAAGATGATCATCAACGGCCCGATCGGCGTATCCGGCGTCACCAAGATCTCCACCTTCACCTCGGGCGTTGTGCTCATCCTCGTTACGCTGTTCTTCGTGCTGAATTTTGTAAACAGCCGCACGGGACGTGCTGTTATGGCGGTGCGCGACAACAAGATCGCCGCTGACTCCATCGGCATCTCCACCTCGCACTACAAGCTGCTCGCGTTCGTGGTCTCCGCGGCGTTCGCAGGCATGGCGGGCACGCTGTACGCGATGAACTTCTCCACCGTAACCGCTGCCAAGTTTGACTTCAACACCTCCATTCTGGTGCTCGTATTCGTCGTTCTCGGTGGTCTGGGTAACATCTGGGGTTCGATTATCGCCGCAGCGCTGCTGACGCTGCTGCCCGAGCTGCTGCGCGGCCTGAGCAACTACCGTATGCTCATCTACGCAATCCTGCTGATTGCAATGATGCTGTTCAACAACTCCTCCTTCAAGGTTCGCCTGCTGGAGAAGCGCGCAATGCGTCAGATGGAAAAGGCCGAAAAGGCCGGCGGCAAGAAGGAGGGTGCGTAAGCCATGGCAATGCTGGAAGTTACTTCGCTCGGCATTTCGTTCGGCGGTCTGCGTGCCGTTGACGAGCTGAGCATGAAAATCGAAAAGGGCGGTCTGGTCGGCCTCATCGGCCCGAACGGCGCAGGCAAGACCACCGCATTCAATATGCTGACCGGCGTGTACCGCCCGACCGACGGCGGCATCCGTCTGGACGGCCAGAACCTCATCGGCAAAAAGCCGCATGAAATCTGCAAGCTGGGCGTTGCCCGGACGTTCCAGAACATCCGCCTGTTCTCGCAGCTGAGCGTGCTGGATAACGTAAAGACCGGTCTGCACAACCAGATCACCTACTCGTTCGCAGAGAGCATGTTCCACCTCGGCTCCTACCGCAAAAAGGAGAAGCAGATGGACGAAAAGGCGATGGAGCTGCTGCGCGTGTTCGATCTGGACGGCGTAGCCGACTACAAGGCGGCAAACCTGCCGTACGGCAAGCAGCGCAAGCTCGAGATCGCGCGTGCGCTCGCTACCAACCCCAAGCTGCTGCTGCTCGACGAGCCTGCCGCGGGCATGAACCCGAACGAGACCGAGGAGCTGATGGAGACGATTGAAATCGTCCGCAAGAGGTTCGGCGTAACCGTTCTGCTCATCGAGCATGACATGAAGCTGGTCTCCGGTATCTGCGAGTACCTGTATGTGCTCAACTTCGGCCGTCTGCTCGCTGAGGGCACGCCCAAGGAAGTGCTGAGCAATCCGGAAGTCGTTAAGGCATATCTGGGCGAATAAGAAAGGAGGAAACAAGTATGGCAATGTTGGAAGTAAAGGACATCAACGTGTATTACGGCCTGATTCATGCACTGCGTGATGTTTCCTTCGAGGTAAACGAGGGCGAGGTCGTAGCGCTCATCGGTGCGAACGGCGCGGGCAAGACCACCACGCTGCACACGGTCACGGGTCTGCTGCCGTCGAAGGGCGGCACGGTGACGTTTGAGGGCAAGGATATTACGCACAAGCCGGGTCATGCCATCGTGAAGCTGGGCATGAGCCACGTTCCGGAGGGCCGCCGCGTGTTCGCGGGTCTGACGGTTGCGGAGAACCTGCGTATGGGCGCGTATACCCGCCCGAAGAATGAGATTCCGGAGTCGCTGAAAATGGTCTACGAGCGTTTTCCGCGTCTGGAGGAGCGTAAAAATCAGGCAGCCGGTACGCTGTCCGGCGGCGAGCAGCAGATGCTTGCGATGGGCCGCGCACTGATGAGCAAGCCGCGTATCCTGCTGCTCGATGAGCCGTCTATGGGTCTGTCGCCGCTGTTCGTCGGCGAAATCTTCAAGATCATCGAGGAAGTGTCCAAGGCAGGCACCACCGTCCTGCTCGTAGAGCAGAACGCAAAGAAGGCGCTGTCCATCGCGGACAGAGGCTACGTCCTTGAGACCGGCAAAATTGTCAAGACCGGCAAGGCAGCTGATCTGCTGAATGATGACTCTATTAAGAAAGCTTATCTGGGAGAATAAATTTCGGAAATGGAAAATGGAGAATGGAAAATGGAAAATGAATGTGCGGCGCACAGCGCCGATATTAAATAATCGCGCTATGCGCGATACCACAATTCTCAATTCTCAATTCTCCATTCTCAATTATCAATTTATGTAGGGGGTAAATTATGAAACCTTACGTTATTACCATCGCGCGCCAGTACGGTTCGGGCGGCAAGACGGTCGGCAAGATGCTGGCGGACAAGCTGGGCATTCCGTTCTACAACCGCGAGATCATCACCATGGCGAGTGAGGACAGCGGTGTAAATGCCATGCTGTTCTCGGACGAGCGTCTCAAGGGCGATTTCCTGACGCGCCTGCGCGCGCATTATCACGGCAACACGCCCGTGCCGAACGACTCGTCCAAGTCCTACCTCAAGGATGAGGCGCTGTTCGCCTATCAGGTGAAGATCATCCGCCGTTTGGCAGATCAGGGTCCGTGCGTTATGATCGGCCGCTGTGCCGACTATATTCTGGCAGGCCGACCGGATGTTGTGCGCGTGTTCGTCCATGCGGACAAGGATTTCTGTCTCGAGCAGGCCATGAAGGTGGACTCGCTGCCCGAGAACGAGGTGGCAAAGAAGATCGCCGAGATCGACGAGTACCGCGCCCGCTACTACAAGCACCACACCGGCCACGATTGGTATGATGCGCGGAATTATGATCTGTCGCTCAACAGCGGCGTGCTCGGCTTTGACGGCACGGTTGAGGAGATCATCAAGTATATGGAAGTGCGCGAGCAGTTTCAGAAGTAAACAGGGGAGAACCGTCTGTGAGAGCAGGCGGTTTTCTTTTTTGCGTTTGGCGGTTGAAAGGATTTACTCTACGGTATCCCATAATCGTTATGATTTACAGGTCGAATCCTTTGGTGGAATGTATGCCGTTGTATGGTCTGCGCAACGCCAAATCCTACACCTGCAATCGCCCCAATTCGACCTGAAAAAACTTTTTCAAAAAAATTAAAAAAAGGGGTTGACGAAACGGGGATTCTGTTATATACTAAACAAGTCGTCAGCGATGAGTCATCAAAAACGACAACAACTTAACAAGATGGAGAGTTGGCTGAGTGGTCGAAGGCGCACGATTGGAAATCGTGTAGGCGTGATGAGCGTCTCTAGGGTTCAAATCCCTAACTCTCCGCCATAGAGGACTGAAATCGAAAGGTTTCAGTCCTTTTTGCATTTGTACACAGAAAAATAGTTGCAAGTAAATTTCTGACATACGCAGGGTAAAAATCGAAAATGGCCCCAAAATGGCCCAACATTGATAGAGCATGTCCTCCGAATACGCGGAGGATTTTTTTATTTCCCGGAAAATATTTTTTCGGAGTTGACCATTTGTGGTCAATTTTTTATCCGTTCCGGCGGTAGGGTAAAGGGAGGTGCTCACATGGGCAGAAACAGAAAAGTTGGATTGGACTGGTGGCCGCGCGACATCGGCCTGTACCGTGACCCGAAGCTGAGAGCCGCACGGCAGAAATTCGGCGTGCTCGGGCCGTATGTGTACGAATGCCTGCTCGACATTGCCTACGGAGACAAGGGCTACTACATCGCCTACAGCGGCGAGGGCCGCGAGGACACGCTGTGGCAGCTCCGCGAGTACACCGCCGGACTGGAAAACGTGACGATCGAAACACTGGCCGCCGTAGTCGATCAGCTGGTGGCAAGCGGCTTGTTCCATGCTGCGTTATATGAACGCGGCTTTCTCACATCCAAAAGAATACAGATGGGGTATTTCATCGCAACCTTAGGACGAAATGCCCAGCAGATCAACTTTGACATTTGGCTGCTCTCCGAGGACGAAATGAGGGAGAAAAACCCAAGTGGCAAGGCTTTTATTCTGCGCTCCTTTATTTCTCGCCAAGAAAAGGGCATTTCTCGCCAAGAAATCGGTATTTCTCGCCAAGAAAGTACACAGAGCAGAGAAGAGCAGAGAACAGAAGAGCAGAGGACAGTAGAGGACAGTAGAGCAGAGCAGACCAGAGAAGAGAAAGCAGTTACGGCTGATTCTGGTCTGACGACCGAACTGGAAGAAAAACTGAATTGTAAGTTTGACCATAATTTCTGTCTGGAGCTGCGCAGGCTGCAGAACAAGGGTATGCAGCGTGAGGTGTTCTTAGATACCGCCCGACAGACGGCTGAGAATGCACCGCGCAATCCGGCAGGGTATTTCCGCACGCTGCTGCAGAACTGCGAGCGTGACGGCATTCTCACCGCTGAGGATATGCAGAAACGGGCAAAGCCTGCACCGGCGCAGCCCGCAATCGGGCCGTCGAGCGAACAGCTGTCCGCGTTCGATCAGGAATGGTACGAGCGGGTCAAGCGGTACACAAGGGAGAAGGCGGTGCCGTCATAACCCTTTTCAACCGCGCCCGTGTCTGCTATAATGAGACAGACAAGAGAGGTGATTAGGATGGGCTACATTCGCCGTCCTGCGTATTACAAGGCATTCCGGTGCATCGGCTCGGACTGCACGGAAAACTGCTGTATCGGCTGGGAGATCGACGTAGACGAGGATTCCCTTGCGTACTACGAGACCGTTCCCGGCGATTTTGGCGAGCGTTTGCGCGCGAGCATTGCGCCTGCGGACGCGCAGACCGGAGAGCCGGCGCACTTTCGTCTGGACGCCGAGGAGCGGTGTCCGCTGCTGAACGACTGCAACCTGTGCGAAGTGCTGCTTCACTTAGGCGAGGACAAAATGGCGCAGATCTGCACCGACCACCCGCGGTATTACGAGTGGTTTTCGGACGGCCGTGAGGACGGTCTCGGCTTGTGCTGTGAGGCTGCCGCCGAATTGATACTCGCGCAGACCGGCGCACCGGCGTTTGACGTGACCGAGGCGGACGGCGTATCCGAAACCGGCACGGAGGCCGAAACCGAACTGGAGAACGTGCTGTTTTCCATGCGCGATACGCTGTTCCGGCTGGCGTGCGAGGACGCGCCGTTCGATGACAAGGCCGACAGGCTCTACCGCACGGCAAAGGCGCAGCAGGAGCAGTACGACGACCTGCTGTTCCCGTTTCCCGAGGATGAGGATGCAGGCGAGACGGACGAGGACACGGCTTCGTGGTCGCAGGCGTTCTGGCGGGAGAGCACGCTCACGAGCCTGCTCGAGCTGCTGCTCGGCTTTGAGATCAACAAGGACGACTGGCGCACGCTGCTGACCGGCGCAAAGGTGCGCCTGCCGGAGATTTTAGCCCGCAGAGAGGCGTTTTTGCAGGCGTATCAGGGCAAACGCCATGAATACGATAACCTGCTGACGTACTTCCTGTACCGGCACTTTATGAAGGCGCTCGGAGACGACGCCGTGCAGGACAAGGTGCAGCTGGCGCTCGTGAGCACGGCGGTCATTCAGCTGCTCGATGTGTACGAGTGGCTCACCAACGGGGAACTCACGCACTGGGCGCAGATCTGCATCTGCAAGGCGTACTCGCGCGAGATTGAGTATAACGAGGACAATACCGAGCAGCTTGCCGCGTTTTCCGTCCTTGACGAAATGGAATAATGTGAAACACCGCGGACTGGGGGTCTGCGGTGTTTTTGTTTTGCGGCGCTGAACCACAGCGGAGGAGTGCGGCACCCGCCGCGGGGGGCAAAAAGGAAGGAACACCTGCGGTTTCCCTTCCTCTTTGAACTCCTACCTTTCCCTAATATCACCCGTGAGCAGCTTGCCGCCATGCTGTACCGCTATGCCGGCGAGCCGGACGGCGCGGCGGACCTGTCCGCCTACACGGACGCAGGCTCGGTTTCTGCGTATGCGGAAAAGGCGGTGCAGTGGTGCGTCAAGAACGGCATTCTGACCGGTAAAACGTCCTCGACACTCGCTCCCGAGGCTACGGCAACCCGCGCGGAGTGCGCGGCGATGCTGCAGCGGTTCGCTGCACTCTGACTGTCGCGAAACTACAGTTTCGCCGACAAGTAGGAACGGACCGTGGGCCGTTCCAAAGTCGTCCGAAAGTTCCGCCCGTTGGTTGAAACTTTCTCCCTCCGGAAGTATAAAAATTTGCGCTATCCTTGCGCGGTTTCTTGACCGCGCTGCGCTGATACATGCTCCCCGTTTTTATGGATTGCAATGCAATCCTATTGAATGCGCGCTAACGCGCGAAGAGAACGAGAAAGCAACAGCCTGAACGAATGAAAGAGCACCGCAGCTTGTATTCTGCGGTGCTTTTTGCTGTCTGTGTCCTTCAAAACATACGGAAGTCTACGCAGAACGGTAACAGTCGGTACACCGTTTCAACACAGAACAAATTTATGATAGTATCATCAAAGGAAGGGAGGCGGCGGCATGCAGACGAGCACACAGGCAGTCCGCGCACGCACGGACGAGCCGTTTTTGGAGCGGTTTATTGAGGCGCACGAGGCGTTCGTTCTCCGGTGCGCGAGCAGGCACGCAGGCTTTGCGGTTACGCGCAGCGACGATGAATACTCGGTCGCGCTGCTGGCCTTCTACGAAGCCATCAAGGGCTACGACCCGGCAAGCGGGCCGTTCGGCGCGTATGCGTCGCTTGTGATTGGCAGACGCCTTGCCGACCATTACCGCAGTCAACACCGGTTTGACGCGGAAACGCCGCTTGCCCCGCAGACGTTCGACGGCACGGTGGACCGCGAGAGTGCGGACGCCGCCATGCAGCAGGCGGTCGCGGAGCAGATGAGCGAAGTAAAGCCGGTCAGCGCACAGGAGGAAATCGAGGCGGCAAACACGGTGTTTGAGAAGTATGGGTTCGTGTTTTATGATTTAGCGGCAAGCTCACCCAAGTCGGACAAGACGCGCCGCAGTTGCGCCGTGGCGGTCGGCACGCTGCTGCATTCGCCGGTGCTGTTCGCGTCCATGCAGAGCGCGCACAGCCTGCCGGTCAAGGCGCTCGCGCAGCAGTGCGGCGTGTCGGCGCGGACGATAACCCGTCACCGGGATTACATTGTAGCGGCGGCGCTGCTCATCGACGGCGATTACCCCATCCTCTGCACCTATCTGCAGACCATGCGCAAGGAGGCAGAGCAATGCGTGCGATAATTACGGATATTCGAGCGGGAAAGGCCGCCGCGCTCGCGGAGGACGGCACGGTTCACCTTGTAGACGCGAAGAACAGAGCAGTCGGACAGGAGATTCGGATTCCGGCGAAGCACCGCAGACGGTGGAAAAAGCCGCTGACCTGGGCGGCGTGTGCGGCTGTCCTGTGCGGCATGGCGACCACCAGCGTGTACGCCGCGTATGAGCCATATGCCAGCGTCAGCATCGTGGGCGGCACGGACAGCGTGGAGTATACGGTAAACCGGTTCAATCAGGTGCTCGGCGCCCGCGTTTCCGGCAAGGAGCAGCCGCCGGACGGCAAAATTCCGCGGTTTGCACGCATTGATAAGGCGGTGGAGCATACCGTCCGGCAGGAAGCAAAGGAAGGCGAGCGCGTCAGCATCACCGTGACCTCGCGCAGCAGCGGCCACGCCGAACGGCTCCGTGAGCATATTGACGATCGGTTCCGGCAGTCCGGCGATAAGAGAAACCTGCCTGAGGTGAGGGTGCAGCCGCCGGAGAAACCGGGGAACGCTTCGGGAGAGAGCCGGCAGAGTGAGAGCGCAGAGCAGGCATAAAAATGCTCCCGCGCTTGACTTGGCGCGGGAGTGTGGTATAATAAAGATACAAAAAGGGAAACGCTGTGCGCAGCGGTTAGACCCTTTCTAAGTAGTCATTTGTTAGATGACCGTTTGGGGGCCAGCCCAAGCGGTCATCGCGCATTTATAAGGAACATGTACAGTACAATGACCGCACAGATAAAAAGCTCAAAGGCTTTCTTCCTCATGCGCAGCACCTCCTTCCGCCCACAGACCGTGGGGAAGAAGAAGATCTGACCGCCTGCAGTGATTGCTCACTGCGTGTGCAACAGCGTTTCCACGAGTTAAGTATAACAGGACGTGCGAAAAATGTCAATTTCCGCAGGTTGACAGCACCTGAAAGTGTGCTATAATGTAATTAAAGGGAAACGCCGTCCGTTGGACGGTCAGCTCCCAAGTTCAGTCAAAAGTTTTCACAGATGACCGTACGGTTGCCGCCGGACGGTCATCGCGCATATACGGAGAAAATGTACAATACAATGACTGCACATACCAAAAGCTGAAGTGCTTTCTTCCGCATTTACGCCACCTCCTTTCCGCCTCAAACCGAGGGAGGAAAAGAGGAGCTGACCGTTTGTCCATGCAAACAGGCGTTTCCTTATGACAAGTATATCACACAGGCGCAAAACCTGTCAATTTGCGGCTGACCTTACCCGGTCGGCCGCTTTTTGCGTGAAAATGCTTGCCTTTTGCATGGAAAATGCCGTATACTTGTATATACCGAATCCACACGCTAAGGAGCGAAACCTATGAATATCACCAAGGGCGATGTGCAGGAGCTGCGCCGCCGTTTGAAAAAGACCGAATGCACGTTCGGGCGTCTGTGCGGCTGCTACGTCAACAGCGGCAAGCAGATCGTGACCAAGTTTACCGAGCAGTTTTCCGAACTGGAAGAGGATGAATACTACAAGTACCTCGAGATCGCCAAAAAGACGTTCAGCGGCACGCTCGGCGCAAACCTGCTGGAATTGGAGTTTGACCGCAGCGACAGCGGCATCGAGCACCAGAAATACCTGCTGACGCTCAAGGACAGCAAGCTGGCGAACGAGGAGCTGCTTGACCGTCTGTACGAGCAGGTGATCGAGGAGTACAGCTACCCGGGCAACTACCTGATCGTGGTTTACCACGATGTGTACGACGTGCCGAGCAAGGCTACCTCGGGCGAGGACCAGGACGAATCCACCGAGCTGTATGCGTACTGCGTGTGCGCGGTCTGCCCGGTCGAGCTGGCGAAGCCTGCGCTCGGCTATAAGGAGGACGAAAACCGCATCGGTGCGCGGGAGCGCGACTGGGTGGTCGGTCTGCCCGACCTCGGCTTTGTGTACCCGGCATTTGCAAACCGCGGCAGCGATGTCAACGCCGTGATGTACTACGTCAAGACCGGTCGTCCGTCGCACCCCGAGTTCATCGAGAACGTGCTCGGCTGTGTCGCGCAGCGCACGGCTGCCGAGGACAAGCTGGCATTCAAGAACGTGGTGCACGACGCCTTCGGTGAGGATGAGGAGCAGGCGGACGCGGCGTTCTTCCAGATGCAGAAGACCATCAGCGCCATGGTGGCCGAGCGGGAGGAGGACGAGAGCCTGCCGCCGGTCGAGCTGACCGCCGAGGCGGTTTCCGGTCTGGCGACCGAGGCCGAGGTGCCGGATGAGGTGCGCGCGCAGATCGAGAAGTCGTACGAGCAGGTGTTCGGTGACCAGCCGCCGCAGGCGCATAACGTGCTGGACAGCCGTCTGGTCGAGGAGGGCACGGTCAAGGCGCATACCGCCGCCCTGGAGCAGAAGGTGGCAGTGCTGCAGCAGGAGCTGGCGCATCAGGCAGCAAACGCCACCGACACGGACGAGGACGATGTTCCGTGGGAGACCGGCACGGTCATCGACGTGCGCATGCCGCAGGAGAGAGCCGTAAACGTCCATACCGAGGTTGTGGAAGGGCAGAAGTGCCTTGTCATTCCGCTCACCGGGGATGAATCCGCGCGGATCAACGGCGTGGAAGTGGAATAATTTATACATTAGGGCGTACCGAAAGGTATGCCCTTTTCGTTTTTTCAGCACCGGCTGAGTGGGGAAACTGAACCGCGCAGGCGGTTCACCCTTTCCGGGCGGCAGCTTTTTTTCAGCACCGGCTGAGCGGGGTGCACGAACTGCGTCAGCGTGTTCGCCCCTGACGGGCGGGGAGTTTTTCGCTTGAAATCAAGCGAGGAGTTGCGCTCTGCGGAGCGCGGGGATTCGCCGCGCCCCGCGGCGGGGCAAGAGGGTAGACACCTACGGTTTCTACCCTCTTAACTCCCGTTTCCCTTTATTTCTTAGTCTGGCGCAGATTGCCGACATGTGACCGCTTCGAAATAAGGGAACGGCAGAGGAGTTTTTCTCTGCTGCGGACGAACTACCTTCGGAGTTCGTCCTCTTGAGCAACCTGTTCGCAGTGTCAGATAGCGTACTGCTACACAGGTCGGCTACTTCCAGCAGGCGCGGCATGACAGTGCCGCGCAACTCTTTAACACGTTATACCGCACGGCACCTACGAATTTAGATGTCTGGTATAATTTATCCTCGTAGGTGCTGTCTATTACAACGCGCTCACGAATTGCGCGGCACTGCTATGCCGCGCCCTGCGTAGAGTTGCCCATATGTGTAGCAGTACGCTGTCTGTGAACTGCGAAAAGGCGGAGAAAGACACGCTGCGGTAACCCGACTGCCGTTCCTATTTTCGAAGCGGTCACATATAGGCAATCTGCGCCAGATTAGGAAGCAAGGGAAAGGTAGGAGTTCAAAGAGGA
>NZ_QUIX01000024.1:14871-21351 GCF_003480365.1 Butyricicoccus sp. AM32-19
ACGAATTTAGATGTCTGGTATAATTTATCCTCGTAGGTGCTGTCTATTACAACGCGCTCACGAATTGCGCGGCACTGCTATGCCGCGCCCTGCGTAGAGTTGCCCATATGTGTAGCAGTACGCTGTCTGTGAACTGCGAAAAGGCGGAGAAAGACACGCTGCGGAAACCCGACTGCCGTTCCTATTTTCGAAGCGGTCACATATAGGGAATCTGCGCCAGATTAGGAAGCAAGGGAAAGGTAGGAGTTCAAAGAGGAAGGAAAACCGCAGGTTGTCCTTCCTCTTTGCCCCCCCGCGGCGGGCGCCGCAACGCTCCCGCCGTCCGCAGACGGCGAATCCTCCCGCTGAGGTTCAGCGAAAAACTCTCCGCCCGGAAAGGGCGAACTCGCTGACGCAGTTCGAGCACCCCGCACAATCGATGCAGAAAAAAGAGCCGCCCGTCAGGGCGAACCCGCCTGCGGCAGTTCGCGCACCCCGGTCAGCCGGTGCAGAAAATCCGGGAAATCCCGAAAAAATTTTCCCTGCCGAAAAGACAGAAAAACGCCCATTCTCACGCTGAGAAAACGCCTATCCGAATGGTATAGTTAGCAAAACCTAACCACACGGAATTCAGCCGAAAATTTCTCTCGAAAAAGTGCTTGACATATTGGTTAGGATATGCTAACTTATATACATGGTTAGCCGAGGCTTACTGATACGCCCCGTTGACCGGCACGCTTCCTCACGGAACGGGAACGTGCTGAAAAGTTATAAAAGAAACAGCTTCCTCTGTATTTTGCGCATCATTCCGAACAAAACCGTTAAGGCATTGCGCGGCTGAATGGCTAACCGCAGCCGCGCTGTTCGGGAAAACCGCATACCAAACGTACAGACCGGAAATACTGTAAACGGGAGGTGCATCAGCAATGCAAAATGGCTTGGATCGACTTTTAGCAACCTACTGCTCGCCGACACTGGCGGGCATCAAACCGGCAAGTCTGGTGTCGTGCGACCGGAATTTATATCCCGATCTGCCGCAGCGGCTCAGCGAATACCGCAATGCTTTCGCAGCACGAGAGATTCACTTCGAGATCGTCTGCGCCTGCAGCGCACGCTTCCTCTTGCTGGTATACAACAAGCCGCAGCTTGAACGCCGCATGGCGGACCCGCAGGTGCAGCATGTGCTCCGGCACTTTGCGTACCCGGTCGGTCAGCCGCTCGATGTTCTGCTGCGCAATCTCAAGCGCCGCATCGCCATGTCCAAGGACTTTCCGCACGAGATCGGACTGTTCCTCGGATACCCGATCGAGGACGTTGTGGGCTTTATTCGATACGCCGGAAAGGGCTGCAAATTAAGCGGTCTCTGGAAGGTGTACGGCGATGCCGAGGCGGCATCCCGACTGTTTGACCGCCTATCGCGGGTATGCCGCGCTGTGACCAGACGCGTTGACAAGGGCGAAACCCTTTTTGAAGTGTTTGCAGCATAGCATAACTCGATAGAACTACAAATATAGAACAATACATGCGAAGGAGCAAAATTATCATGAGCAAAGCAGCAGTTATTTTCTGGAGCCAGACCGGCAACACCGAGCAGATGGCAAACGCAATCGCAGACGGCATCCGCGAGGGCGGCATGGAAGTTGACGTACTGAACGTTGCGGACACCACCCCGGCTGACGCTGTTAAGTACGCAAAGATCGCTCTCGGCTGCCCGGCAATGGGTGCTGAGGTTCTCGAGGAGACCGAGTTCGACCCGTTCTTCACCGAGCTGGAGAGCAAGATTTCCGGCCTGAAGGTTGCGCTGTTCGGCTCCTACGGCTGGGGCGACGGCCAGTGGATGCGTGACTGGGTACAGCGTACCAACGACGCAAACGCTGTCATCTACACCGATGAGGGTCTCATCCTCAACGAAACCCCGGACGACGACGGCATCGCAAAGTGCAAGGAGTTCGGCAAGGGCTTCGCAGCATTCTAAATTAGATTTTCTCTTGCGGCGTGTGCATACCTGCGCGCAGCGCCGAAACAATTTCTCACGGTCGTAACTGATACGACGGTATCAGTTATGATACAAATATCCTTTCTTGTCCCGGGGGAAACCCCATGGCATACTGCCCGGTATGTCAAAACATAACATGAGCCCGCGGTCATCCGGAACAATGGCCGCGGGCTTCCTCCTATCTGCGGAAAAGGCTGGTCGGCAGCGGCGTCCGCTATGATACAAATATCCTTTCTTGTCCCCGGGGAAACCCCATGGCATACTGCCCGGTATAGCAGGGTAGTATGAGCCCGCGGTCATCCGGAACAATGGCCGCGGGCTTCCTCCTGTCCGGCGGAAACCGGCAGTTAGCGACAGCATACTGCACAATTAGCCGCGGCAAACTCTGTGCAGATTAGTTAGCTTTAACAAACTTGTTTTTTCCGTATTGACACAAAAGGTTAGCTGGTGTAAACTTCAAATGATAAATAGGTTAGAGCGGTCTAACCTGATACAAAACACTTTTTTTCGCGCAGAGATTACAGAAAAGGAGAGGATTACCATTATGCCGCTTACGTTAATGGATGTTGGTGTAGAGACCACCGTAAAGACCATTCGAGGAAAAGACCAGACGAGAAAGTTCCTGCAGAATCTCGGCTTTGTCGAGGGCGCAAAGGTCACTGTTGTGTCTTCTCTGGCAGGCAACGTGATCGTAAACGTGAAGGATGCGCGCGTCGCAATCTCCGAGCAGATGGCTTCGCGCATTATGGTTTAATTGCAAAGGGGGCAAACGCAAATGAGCAATCTGAGACACACGCCGGTCGGCGCCACCGTAACCGTCCGCAAGATTGAGGGCGAGGGTGCAACCCGCCGCCGCATCATGGATATGGGCATCACTCGCGGTGCGGAGATCTATGTCCGCAAGGTAGCGCCGCTGGGCGATCCAGTTGAGATCACCGTCCGCGGCTACGAGCTGTCGCTTCGCAAGGCAGACGCTGAGATGATTCAGGTTGACTGATTTCGATTGAAACCACGGTTTCAATCGAGGGCTGACGAAAAACCGCGCCCTTTGGGCACATTTTTTCGTCCCTTGTATAAATTCCGTGATACATGCTCCCGGAATTTATGGATTTGCGCTGCAAATCCGATTTTATGCGTGCTGACGCACGAACAGAAAGCCGTCAGCAGGCGAATAAACTCGTTAAATTTTTTTACATAGGGGTTAGCGTACACTAATTATTCCGTGCTCACTGATCCTTAGAAAGGGGAAAAAACATGTCAATTCGTTTGGCACTTGCCGGCAACCCGAACTGCGGCAAGACCACGATGTTTAACGATCTGACCGGTGCGACCCAGTATGTCGGCAACTGGCCGGGTGTTACCGTGGAAAAGAAGGAAGGCAAGTTCAAGGGCGACAAGGAAGTCCTGATCACCGACCTGCCGGGTATCTACTCCCTCTCTCCGTACACGCTGGAGGAGGTCGTTGCGCGTGATTATCTCGTAAATGAGAAGCCGCAGGCCATCATGAATCTGGTGGATGCCTCCAACATCGAGCGCAACCTGTACCTGACCACCCAGCTGCTCGAGATGGGCATTCCGGTCGTTGCGGCGCTGAACATGATGGATATCGTCAAGAAGCGCGGCGACGTGATCGACGTAAAGAAGCTGTCCAAGGAACTGGGCGTTACGGTCGTTGAGACCGCAGCCATCAAGGGAGAGGGCACCAAGGAGCTGGTCGAGGCGGCAAAGAAGGCTGCCAAGGAAGGCAAGGCTCCGGCTCGCATCAAGTTCTCCGACACCGTTGAAAATGCGGTAAACGAGATCGAAAAGCTGATTGCAGACGTTACCGAGCCGGCACAGCGCCACTGGTTCGCTGTCAAGCTGTTCGAGCGCGACAGCAAGGTGCAGGCGCGCTTCACCCTCGGCAAGGACGTGCAGGACAAGATCGAGAAGCTCATCACCGCCGTTGAGGAGGAGCTTGACGATGACGCGGAGTCCATCATCACCGATGAGCGCTATCAGTACATTGGCAAGCTGGTCAAGGACTGTGTAAAGAAGAAAAAGACCGGTCTGTCCACCTCGGATAAGATCGACCACATTGTTACCAACCGAATCCTCGCTCTGCCGATCTTCGCACTGGTCATGTGGCTGGTCTACTACGTTTCCGTAACCACCGCGGGCGGCATCTTCACCGACTGGGCGAACGACGGTGTGTTCGGTGACGGCTGGCATTTGTTCACCATCGGCGCTGCTGATTATGAGGAAGCAACCGCCGAGTACGACGACCAGATCACCCGCCGCGACGCATGGCTCGAGGCTGCCGACGAGGCCGGCATCGACACCGCTGCGCTGACCGAGGCGCTCGAGGCCGAAGAGGCTGACGAGACCGCTATCGCTGACGCAGCTGCTGCTATCGAGGCAGACCCGGCTGCTGCATCGGTTGTCGGCACTGCCGAGTTCGAGGACGAGGACTCCGGTGAGGTTACCACCGAGGACGTTACTCTTGCGACTTTCGAGGAGACCATGACCGCCGAGGAGCCGGACCCGGCTGATTTCGGTGTATGGGTGCCGGGTATTCCGGTGCTGCTGGAGAAGCTGTTCGCTTCCATGGGCGTTAACGAGGACGGCTGGGTTTACAGCCTGGTAATGGACGGTATCGTTGCCGGTGTCGGCGCGGTTCTGGGCTTCGTTCCGCAGATGCTCATCCTGTTCTTCTTCCTCGCTATCCTCGAGGACTGCGGCTACATGGCGCGTGTTGCGTTCATCATGGACCGTATCTTCCGCAAGTTCGGTCTTTCGGGCAAGTCCTTCATCCCGATGCTGATCGGCTCCGGCTGCGGCGTACCGGCTGTCATGGCTTCTCGTACCATCGAGCAGGAGCGCGACCGCCGCATGACCATCATGACCACCTGCTTCGTACCGTGCGGCGCTAAGCTGCCGATCATCGCAATGTTCGCAGGCGCGTTCTTTGGCGGCTCCGGCACCATCGCATTCTCCGCATACGTTCTGGGCGTGCTGTCCATCATCATCTCGGGCATCATGCTCAAGAAGTTCAAGATCTTTACCGGCGACCCGGCTCCGTTCGTCATGGAGTTGCCGAGCTACCACGTTCCGACCGCAGGCAACGTATTCCGCTCCATGTGGGAGCGCGGCTCCTCCTTCATCAAGAAGGCAGGCACCGTCATCCTGCTGTCCACCATCTTTATGTGGTTCACCCTCGGCTACGGCTGGGAAGGCGGCGCGTTCTGCGCGGTATCCGATATCGACAACTCCATCATGGCGCGCATCGGCACTGTGATCGCTCCGATCTTCACGCTGCCGGGCTTCGGCACCTGGAAATCCGCCGTTGCCACCATCTCGGGTCTGGTCGCAAAGGAGAACGTTGTTGCTACCTTCGGTCAGCTGTATCACTTCGTCGGCGAGGTTGCCGAGGACGGCTCCGAGATCTGGAGCGAGCTGGCTGCTGACTTCACGCAGGTCGGCGCGTATGCGTTCATGGCATTCAACCTGCTGTGCGCACCGTGCTTCGCGGCAATGGGCGCCATCAAGCGTGAGATGAACAACGGCAAGTGGACCGCACTGGCCATCGGCTACATGTGTGCTTACGCTTACGTTGTATCCACCATCATTTATCAGATCGGCGGTCTGATCACCGGCGAGCTGACCTTCGGTATCGGCACGGTCGTTGCCATCGCGTTCATCGCGCTGATCATCTTCCTGCTGTTCCGCAAGCCGGCCAAGGCTGACTCCACCGAGGGCCTGCGCCGCATGAGTGTGGACGCCAACTGATTTCTTTCGGATTTGAAAGGAGGCTTTAACCATGAGTATTGGTGATATCATTCTGGTATTGATCGTAGCGGCTGTCGTGTTCTTCGCGGTCCGTTCGGTCTTCGTCAAGAAGTCCGTCGGCTGCAGCGGCGACTGCGCCCACTGCGGCGGTGCCTGCCATCACACAGCGCCTCCGGACAAGAAAAAGTAAACACCTCTCTAAACCGTTCGGCACTCTGGTGCCGGACGGTTTTTTGCGTTAAGATCGTACTCTCGGACAGGGATTCGCAGGCAGAGCTTTTGCGGTTCGTCCTTTCCGGGCGGAGAGTTTTGCCGTGAACCACGACGGGGAGTGCCGCTACGCGCGGCGGGCGCACAAGAGGGTAGACAACCTACGGTTTTCCACCCTCTTGTGAATCTCCCCTTTTCCCTCAAGGGCTTGGGTGCAGATGGTAGACTGCGTAAGCAGGAAAAGGGGAACGGCAGAGGATTTTTACTACCGCGTGGTATAACACCTTTCCGCATTTCGGCTGCCGTACTGCCACATCCAATTTGGGTCTGCGCAGGCGCGGCATAACAGTGCCGCGCAATAGTTTTACCGGTGCAGGTTATCTCAATCCTGCGGTTGTAGCTGATTTGCACTTGAAAACGGCATGTGCGGCACTGCTATGCCGCGCCCTGCTGGAAGTAAACCGTATGTGTAGCAGTACGGTATCCGACACTGCGAATAGGTTGAGAAAGACACGGAAGAAAAAATC
>NZ_QUIX01000025.1:0-19779 GCF_003480365.1 Butyricicoccus sp. AM32-19
GTATACCTACACGGCACAGAACAAGCTGAAAACCGGCAAGATCGAAGACGGCCAGAGCAGTACCTACACTTACAATGCGCTCAATGCACGCATTAAGAATGTACAGGTGCGCGACAACAAGAACGCCGGTCATGCAAACTCCGACTTGAAGGACGGTTCGCACGGCACCGATTATCTGGATTTCTTGATGGACGGACGCTTTTTCTGGCAGCGTACATGGGAAACCGAGGTAGGCACGACCTTCCAGAGCAACTTTGAAACCGTAACAAAGAACTATGTTGTGGACTATCTTTCTACGGCTAACCGTGATATACTGATAACAGAGGACGGCAGCTTCACACAGCGTTATGTGTACGATGAGAACAGCACCCGAATCTCCGCAGAGTACGGCTATGCAGCCGGCACGAAGCGCGGCGAGGGCGGCGAAAACCTGCAAAGCGACTTTGCTGCAAACGATGTACGCAAGGTGTGGTATCGCACCAGCCACCTTGGCAGCACACTGTTTGCCGTAGATGAAAACGGCAAGGTAATCTCGCACACGATCTATGACCCGTGGGGCAATCCGCTGACCGAAACCTACACGGACACGAATTTCAGCGGTATCGACAACGCCAACAATTTCACCGGCTACACTTGGGACGAAGTGCTTGACCTGTATTTCGCGCAGAATCGTTTCTACGACCCTGCCGACCACCGGTTCACGCAGGAAGACCCAGCTAAAGCTGGCGATAATTGGTATACGTATTGCGGGAATAGTATAACAAATCGAGTTGATCCATACGGTTTAGAAGAAATTCAAATTAGAAAATTTGTAGAAAGTCGTAAGGGTACCATCAGTTGGGATTCAAAAAGGAATAATTTGGTGGTTCAGATTGATGGAAAGTATAGTTATTTATGGTGCAATCCTGCATATATGTGGAATAGCGGCGGCCATTTTTATACAACGGATGCGTATCTATATCAAGCATTAGGATTAGACCGTCCAACTATATGGGTCGATCCTCTTCCTAATACCCTGTTCAAAAAGGATACAAAAAACGGGGTGTGGTATGCAGAGGTTAACGCACTGCAAAGAGATGCCGGATACAATAACCTATATGATATTGCTTTTAATGTATGTAACTATACTCGTTTTGAAGCTTTTTTCACTGCACCTACGAAGTCTGGCGTAATAAAAGAGTGGCGCATTGAAGGCTGGAAGGGAAATTACCTAAATATGGGTATAGGTGGCGAAATAGGTCTTTATTATCGCTCTCCTAATGCAGTAGATACAACTTTATCCGTAGATTATTCTTCCATTTATAACGATAATAATGTAAGATATTTCAAATCTTTACTATGCGACCGTCTTAACCACTATAGTGCGGTGGCAGATACGGATATGATGCTTATGCAGTTTGATCTATATAAAGGTAGTTATAATCCTCGTAATCTGCTGTTCATTCGCCCAGCGACAACACATTGGTGGATTACAGGTTTTAGACCAAGTACAGAAATTGTAAATTGCCTTGATTTAACAATGGTTGGTAGCATTACCTTCCCGTCGCGTGATGTAGCGAAAGCATTTATGAGAACGGTTAAACCTAAGCCGAGTTCCCGAAATAGCAAACTTTCCAATAAAATGACTACACAACTAACAAATACCAAAGTGTCATTCACTTGGGGAGGATATAATAAATGAGACACTTGAGATATTTTCTGTTCTTTTCGGGAATGCTTTTCTTGCTAACCGGTTGTCGTCCGGATTATGAACAAGTGCTAGACAATATGCAGGCAACGCAACGACTTGTATCAGCGGTTGTTCACCCCAATTATGATGCAATTCAGGAGGCAGCGAAAGAGGGGGCAAATATGAACCGCATATGGGTAAATGGATCGTTTACAAGTCCAATCCTGTGCGTATGGCAAACAACTCCTCGCCCATTATTTCTGGAACAGTTGTTGAAAAATGGAAGTGACGCAAATTATGCGGACCGTCAAGGCAACACTCTACTGATGTATGCGTCTGGTTATAAACCGCAGCAGTACGGTTTTTTGCCGGGGGCTGGGAATTATTCGTCCTCTGATTATGCAGAACTGTTTTTACGATACGACGCAGATGTATCGCAGCAGAATAAAGAAGGTTGGACAGCGTTAGATTACGCCGTCCAACTGGATGACGATATGGCGGCAATGAACCTGTTGCTTTCCTATGGTGCAGAGGTGACACCTGTGGTGCTATCTCATGCACTGGATTTCGAAGGCGCATATACACATTATCAGCGGATTCACAAATTAGTTGCTTCACTGGATCCATCACAGACGAGCACAATTCTCACGCCAATCTTTGAAGCTGCGATTCGCGGTGACAATACGAAAGTGCAGGAATTGGCAGCGAAAACCGATCTTTCCGAAGAGGAGCAATTGCAAACGCTTTGCTATGCCGTTGCCTTCTGCGATGCCAGCACTGTCAAATTGCTACTTATGAGTGGGTTTGGAACCATCCAATCCATAGATGCCGCTGACAACACACTGCTGCAAATCGCAGCGAAGCAAAACAATACCGATGTGATGAACTTCTTGCTGGATCAGGGCGCATGGGACACCGAAAGCCGTGATGCGGCATTGCGCACCGCAATTCGAAACAACAGCACGGAGGCTTGCCGACTTTTACTGGACAGTGGTACTCCGGTCATTACCGGGACGGTAAGTATCTGGGAAGTGTTTGATAATATCATGGACGGTGCATCCGAAAACGGCAATGTTGAAATTACGCAGATGCTAATCCAGCATGGCTATCCCGTGAACGATACTACGGCATGGTACGCGATGAAAAACGCAGCACGGACCGGACAAACGGCAATTATTCGGTATTGGGTATCGCTCGGATATGATCCGGATTACCGTGCAGACGACACGAACGGAGATTCCAGCGTCCTGCAGGACGCCTGCTGGGCAGAACAGATAGAAACCGTGCAATATTTGCTGGACATCGGCTGTGATGTCAACGCAGCACGGAAATGTTTACCAATGGCTGTTGAAACCGGCAACATTGCACTGGTCAAGCTGCTTTTGGAACACGGTGCTGCTGTGGATGAAACCACAGTGTATGATGATGGTTCCGCGGAGCGTACTCCAAAAGAAGGCGCAGAATTATATGGATTTGGTGAAATTTTAGAATTGTTGGAGCAATATCAGCAGTGAAAGACACAAAATGATTCAGATAGCCACCGGAGATAATTCTCCGGTGGCTATTCTTTTATTCCAGTTCACTCGTCACCTGCGCGACAATCTTCCTATGTTTTTCGCTCAGAACCGTGCCGTCCAAAAGCTGCTGTACGAAATTCCGACCTTTCATTTTCTCAATCTCCTGCAGCATTTTGATAGACTTTGCGACCTGCTTGTTAATCCAGTTTTCCGTGCGTTCCAAGTCGAACGGCTTCGGCTTCATTGTCAGTTTCAGTTTGCGTTCCTCGCCCTGCATGAACTGTTCCCAGTGCTTGTCCGTAGGGCAGTTATAACGCCGCTTGTCGGCTTGCGGCTCGATAAAGCGCACATAATTGTTGATGATGGAAAACGCTGTTCCTGCCGCGTCCTCGCTGTCCATTAGCACGTCTGCGGAATTTTCCGCAGCATTGTTCGTCAGTCGCAGTTCAAAGCGGTTAAGAATGTCTGCGTCCTCAATCGACTTTCCAAACTTAGCCTTTTGCTCCTGTGCTTTCTCATAGATACAGAAGTACACATCGGAATCCTTTGAGCCAAGATAGAGCGTGTGACCCATCTCCATCTTTAAGTCCTCGTCGGTTTCCCACGAATTTTCCCGACCGGACGCGAAGTATTCTACATTCCGCAGCCGCGTGACGCACTCGCCAGTAACGCGCTTGCGGTACAGTGTCGGCACATGGAGCAGTCCTGCATGGTCGTTGATTGCAAGGTCAATACGCTTGAATACGCAGCCCTCGGCGGCACAGTCGCGCATAAACTCATACCACGACCGCTTCTGTCCGCGCAGGTAGCACTCAAACTCACGGCAGCCGCGCCCGCGCAGTTCCAGCAGCACACCCTTTTCTTCATCGGGCGAGGACAGAACAAGAATGTTTCCGTGCGTAAAGCGGTATGAATAGCCGTACACGCCGCCGTCCTCAGAGATTACATATTTCATGTTCAGCCGTAGAATTTTTTCAAGTACATATCGCGCATCCGTTGTCTTGAATCGGATTCGCATATAGTCAAACATGATAGATAACGGCTCATTTTCGGGATTGAATCGCTCGATCGCTGACATGATTTCAAAACGCTTCTGATAGGGCAATTCGGTCTTGCCGGTTTCCAGAGCGCGAAGCTGCTTTGTTGTCATGCCGAGTTGAAGCGCGAACCATTCCTGCTCGACACCGTAAGTGCGGCGCGTCTTACGAAGCTGTGCGCCCCATTTCATGCGGTTCTGTTCGTGATTGGAGAGTGCCTGCTGCAAACTTTCGTATACCCAATCTGACGGAATACCATGGTCATTCTCAATATCGCACAGGTAGCGCACACTGATACCGGCACGCTGGGCGAGTTCGTCTTGTGTCAGACCGAGTTCCAGACGCGAGGTTTTAATATATTCACTGATAGTGCTGTTCATAATAAATCGCTCCTTTTCTATATAAAAGACCCTAAACCGGAAGTTTCGGACACTGCCGAATCGCTGATTACGAGGTTTCCGGCATGGGGTCTTAGTTTTTTGTAGTTTCATGTTGTAGTTCCACCCCCCTGTTAGATACAGGGGGTTTAAGGCAAGGGACGCGGCCGCACCGCGTCCCAACAGCACCACGCCCGACTTCGCTTGCGGCTTACGCGCTGCACGCCGCAGCTTGCCGGTCGGGTGCTGTGACAGGCTGAATAGCCTAACTTCGGAGTAAACAAAAACCGCCCTCTGAATGTAACTTCAAAGGACGGCTTTCCGTCTTGGTTTGTTCGTTTGTGATTGACTTCGTTGTTGCTGACTGAACCATCTTCCGCAGGGTGTTTGCACCAGAAAATGTACCAAAGTATTTAACACCAGTTAACACCAGATGAACATTATCAGACGATAATGGAACCATTAACATTTGGGGCATTTTGCAGTGCATCGTTTTTAGAATGGTTAAAAATTTCTTATTGTGCGGTCTTTGAGTGGTAATTTGGTTCTTAATCAAAAAAATAGTATGCGTGGAGAAAATAGGCTCTGTTTTTTTCGTATTAGAACTACAGTTTCGCCGACAAGCAGGAACGGACCGTGGGCCGTTCCAAAGTCGTCCGAAAGTTCCTATACAGAAACTTTCTCCCTCCAGAAGTTCAAAAAGGGTGATACATGTTCCCCCTTTTCGAGCATTTGCAGAGCAAATGTTATTTCATGCGCGCTGCCGCGCGATACCTGAAACAACAAATCTTAAACTTTAGGTATAAAAAACAGCACCGAACCGTAAAGTTCGATGCTGTTTGTGACTTATGCAGCCAAAGGATTAAAGGCCAAGCTCCTTCTGGAGAGCCTCGATCATTTCCTTGTACTCCTCGTCCTTCAGGATAACCGGCTCCGGATTGGTGATGGCAAAGCTGCCGCCGAACTCAAAGCCGCCCTCGTACTTCGGTACGATGTGGAAATGCAGGTGCGGATTGCTGTCGCCAAACGAACCGAGGTTGATCTTGGTGCAGCCCCACAGCTTCTTAATAGCGCCAGAAGCAGCAGCCAGATCTGCACAGTAATCGTTGCGCTCCTGCTCGTCGCACTCGCACAGCTCCTTCTTATGGCTCTTAAGCGCCAGTGCGCAGCGGCCCTTGTGTGCCTGATCCTTGAACAGGTACAGGGTACCTGCCTTCATGTCGCCAACCTTAAACATGATTGCTTCGCGGCCCTCATGGTGCTCATCACAGTAAAAACAGCCCATTGTTATGATCTCCTTCATGTATAAATTCTCCGGCAGGTCACACCCTGCCGTAATCTATCTTTATTATACAACGGCCCGACCGGGATTTCCACTGTTTTTTATATTGCGTACAAATTCGTATCCCACGCCGGAACATAAGGATGGTGACGCAGATACAGCCGGTAACTCGGCTGCAGCGCATGGATGAGCAGCGGTAGCTGGAAAAAATCCTCACTGCGGTGATAGGCAGCAATGTTCAGCTTGGGCGCGTACTGCCGAATGGTTTTCTCGGCACCGGCGATGGCTTCGCGCTCTGCGCCCTCCACGTCCATTTTGAGATAGGTGCACGGGCGGCCGGACAGCACGCTGTCGAGCGCACGCATCTGCGTCTCTTTGCCCTGCCCCGCTACGCGGGACTGGCGGCCTGCCTGATCGGTGAAACATTTGACCGTGTCCTCGTTCCACGCGCCTGCCTGCACGAGCGTAACATTGCCCGTGATATTGGCACTCGCCCACTCATTCAGCTTGCGAAAGCTGCGGCGATCGGGTTCGAGGGCGGTAACGGACGCAAACTTGCCGTCCGTGTAGTGCAGCAGCTCGCGGATGGTGTCGCCGTTGTATGCGCCGAGGTCGGAGAAGTGCTCCTCTGCAGTCGGGCGCAGGAGATTATGAAACACCTCATCCTTGTCGGATTCGCTGTGACGCAGGTATTCCATTTTGCCGGACAGCTTGAAGCGAACCGTATCGAGGAAAACCTCACGCGACAAATCATCCGCCAGAAGATCATACGCGCGCTGCATTTCGTCCTGATGCGCGCGCACGAAATCCTCATCGAACAGCGGTCCCTCGACCACCGGCACGTCCGGCGCCACCACATCGTATTTGTCCTCGAGCGCATACATCAGCTGCAGCACCTCGGCTCTCTGGCTGGCGAACGCAATCACGATTACAATATCCTCGCCAAGCTCCGCCACCGTGTCCGACAGCTTGCGCACGCAGAACCCGTGGAACAGGTTGCCGCGGGCAAATTCATCACTCGCGAACACCGCAGACGCACGAATGCCCAGCCGCTCGAACTGCGCAAGTATTTTGTCCGCGCCGTCGCCCATGCCGTACAGCGCGATTGGGCGCGTTTCTTCCTGCAACCGGCGCCAAACCGACTGCTCTAACGATAAAAAATCCATAATTTCTCCCATTCTATATACAAATGACATTTATCTAACTTTTACCGTAGGGCGGGTGCCTTACGGTAGTTGTTTAATCCAATCCGCAGAATTGATATTGTGCTAACCGGATAAAACGGACGCGCAATGCGCGCCCCTACAATATTTTACATGGTACAGCATAATAAACCGACCGGAACACCGTATCTGTTTTCTCCCTACTATTATACGAAAACCGTCTGCGGATTGTAAAGCCAAAATTTTGCTTGTTTGCGGTTGCGGATTACGCTCCCTTCATATATAATTATAATTAGTGAATGAGAGGTGTGTGGTGTTATGTCCAAGCCGAACGGTATTGTGGCAATGAATCCGGAAAAATACCGCGAGATCGACGGCGTTGTGTTCGACGAAGCGAGCTATGCGCGGCATTGCCAGCCAAAAAACGAAGAAGCACCCTCTCACGAGACCGCACCCGAAGCAAGCGAGCCGGCACAGTCTGCCGCACCGGCACCTGTTTTCGCGGTGGACCCCTACCCGGAGGGCTGGTATCCGGCCGATGACGAACGCCCGCCGGTGCCCATCATGGGCGGCGCTGTCCCCTCGACAGCAGGTGAGGAAACCGCTGTCTCCGCATCCGGCGAAACTACCGTTATACAGACCGTTTGCGTGCCGTGCGGCTCAGGCTCCGGCTCGTATGTGACCTCGTACACCACCTCTTACCGCACCAGTTATTCCGGTTCCGGATCGGGTTCGTTCCGGTTCGGTTCCGGCTCGTGCCCGGTCGGCGGCTACGGATTGGAGCTGATCTGATGCAGGCGTTCCACTCCAACTGGACAAAGCCGTTTTTCGTCCGCAATCCCCATATGGAATACCGAATCGAGCCGTTTGAACTGCTCACGACCGCGCTTTCCGCGCTCGAGTGGCGCAGGGAAAACGGTTCGATCCGCATGATCTGCGACACACCTTCCAAGCGTTATTATGAATCGCTCGGGCTTTGTTTTTTGTGGGATGACGGCGTGTATCCCCTGTTGGACACCATGCCCGAGGACATAAACGCCACAGCCTTCTGGGCGGCCGGCAAGCTGTACGCGCTCTCCGCTGTGCCGTCGCCGTGCGTGATGCTTGATACAGATTTCATCTGCTGGAAATCCATCAGTAATCTGCTCGACGGACCGGACGCCGCAGCCATCCACCGCGAGGACATTATGCCGTCCATCTATCCGGATCAAACGGCATTCGCCAAAACCGAAGGCTTCCCGCTTGATTCATTTGACTGGACGGTGCAGCCGTTCAATACCGCGCTCGCCTATTTCGGCAATGACGAATTCCGACGGTACTACACGGACACCGCCATTCGGTTCATGCGCTGCTCACCGGATGCCGATGACGCACTCACTTACATGGTGTTCGCTGAACAGCGGCTGCTTGCCATGTGCGCCGAGAAAAAGCACGCACGCGCAGCTGCTCTCAGCGACCTGCCTGCGCTGTTCGGCGGTGCGCAGAACGGATATTTTACCCATATCTGGGGCTTTAAGCAGCAAATGCGGGAGAATCCCAAGTTGTATGAGGATTTCTGCAGACGGTGTGCCGCAAGGCTGCAGAAGGACTTCCCGGAGGAATCCAAAACGATTGCGAAAATTGCGGAATTATCTCCGTTTTTTGCATAAAAAAAGACAGCCTGTCGGCTGTCTTTTGCTTTTTGTTTACGGAAAATGCAGCTATGTTCATTCTCCATTTTCCATTCTTCATTCAGAATTTACCGCTTCTCCCATGTCCGCCGCTGCTGGTATGGCTGACGCTGCCGGAAAATCCGGCTCCGCCGTGACCGCCGCCGGTCGGGTTGTTATTATTGTCATTCCGCGGAATCTGCCGCCGCTTCTGCGAGGTATAACGGTAAATATCGCGGCTGAGCGTCAGATTGAGGCCGCCGTTTCCCACATACTGATTTGCCGTCGTCTGCGTACGCACGGATTTCATCTGCGAGCGGAACACCATGCACACGATCAGCGCCGCCACGCACGAAATGAGCAGCGACAGACCGAATGCACCGCCGAGCGAAAACGAATCGTCCGCTGTGTCTTCCTGCGTACTGTCCGAAATCTCGACCTCATTATGCACCGGCACACCGGCTTCGCCGCCTTCGGCTACATGCTGCAGATACCACTCACAGCCGGAAACGAAGTCCGATAAGCCGCCGTACCAGTCATCGTTTCCGAAATTATCCAGGAAATACGGCTCCAAATTCTGCAGGACCGCATCGCTGAAAATCTCCTCGGCTTTCGCGCCATGCACATAGGTCGCAAAATCGCGGTCATCCAGACTGATGAGCAGCGCCACGCCGTCGCCGTCCTCGCTCGCACCCAGATCAAGCTCGTTGTAGAGCTGCTCCGCCGCATCATAAGCGTCATCGCCGTACGGCGTGTAGTCGTCAATCGTGATGATGCCGACACCGATGCCATACTTCTCCGCGATCGCCCTGGTCTTTTCCTCGAGCGTGTCAATCTGGACCTGCGTCAGCACCTCTTCATAGTCGAACACGCGCGGCTTGTCTGCCGACGGGTCAATCGAATCCGTGCCGCCGAGCGGTGCGGTCTGGTCAGTTTCCTCCGTCTGGGTGGTCGAGGTGTCGCTCTCATCCGTTATATCGTCCTCAACCGCAAAGGCCGGAAACAGCAGCAAAAGCACGGCTAAGAGCGCAGCCAGGCGCAGTTTTCTCTTGTTTTTCATCTACGCCGCCTCCTTACAGAAAATACAGCAGCGCCGTCAGCACCGCAGTCATGGGCGCGGCAACGGCGGCAAACAGACCCCAGAACCGCTTTCTGTCCACCGGCAGGTCACCGACCATGCGTCCAGTCTGACCGTTCATCGCAAACATGTAATTCTTGCCGTTCCAGCGGGTATTCAGCATCCAGACCGGCAGCAGCGCGTAATGCACGCCGGTGCGTTTGAGGTGAATATCCTCGCCGGTCGGCGTGACCGAGGTATACGGACGGCCATTTCGCGCGGTTCCCTGCAGCGCATCCGACAGCGACTGCCGACAGCGCTTGTCCGCACGGCTGCTGCTCTCCTCGATGGAAACATCGAACTTATCCGCGAAAAATCCGGGCAGATAGGCGGTCGAGAACGGCTTCAGGCCGGCATAATCAAACGGCTCGATGGAATCCATATAATCATCCGGCATCTTGCGCGATGCATCCACCGGAACACGGCTGAACGGCAGCGTACCCGCGCGCTGCACCTCGTAAAAGCTGGTCTCGGTGATTTCCGTGTCTCCGTGACGGAACACGCGCGTGGTCGTTGCCATGTAATTCGCGCTGCCTTCGGCTTCACCGTCGAACAGCCAGAACGGCACATAAATGCCGCGCAGCTCCTCGATATGGTTATTATCGCGGAACAGCTTGGGCAGCAGCAGCTTTCCCTTGTAATGCTGCTTGAGCGCGGAAACCGCGTCCTCCTTGCTCAGCTTGAACGGCAGTATGTAGTCCGGCTTGAGAATGCCGCTGAACTGCTCGGGAATGACGGTCGGGTTGCCGCAGTACGGGCACGAGGTCGCCGCCGTGGTCTCCTCGCAGATCAACTGCGCACCGCAGGACGGACAGCTGTATACGCGCATCTTGTCCGCGTCCGCGCCCCAGTCCTCATCTGCGGAGGACTGCCATTCGCCGGTGTCGCTCCCCGTCTCCGGCTGAGAAGCGGTCTGCTGTTCCTTTTCGGCGTACAGTTTTTCGATCTCTGCCGGGTCAAATGACGAGCCGCAGTAGTCGCATTGCAGCCGTCCCGCGGCGCCGTCGTAGTGCAGCGGTCCCGTGCAGGACGGGCATTGGTAGTTTGTTGCTTTGTCTGACATTTCTATCCTCCTTTGGAGAATCAGGAATTAGTAGTTAGTAATTAGTAATTATTTTATGGTGAACGTGTTCCGCAGGGGGGCGGTCAGCGGCCGCCCGTGTAAACCATCTGCATACCGTTTGATTTCGGGCGCACAATGTGCGCCCCTACGTTTCATTACTAATTCCTCATTCCTAATTACTAATTTCTTGCTTTTCCGCACTCCGAGCAGAACTTTCCCTGATTGACCGCACCGCACGAGCACGTCCATGCCGTATTCTCCGGTCGGGGTTTTCCGCACTCAGAACAGAATTTTCCGGTATTGACCGTACCGCAAACGCATTTCCAGCTGTTCTGCTCGGGTTTGGGCCTGCCGCAGCCCATGCAGAATTTTCCGGTGTTGCCGGTCTGTCCGCACGAGCACGTCCACTCGCCCGCCGCCTGCGCCTGCCGGGCCTGCTGCTGACCCATTGCGTACAGATTCTGCACGCTGGCGCCGCCTGCCTGACCGGCCATATTCATACCCATGAACGCCATCGCCGGACCGGCGTTCGCATTCGCTGCCGCAGACTTCATCGCCTCGGCCTGCGCGTGCACGAGCGAGCCTGCCGCACGGGTCGGGTCGCGGTAGGCGGCCTCGCGCTGCATTTCCTTGATGGTCTTTTCGTCCTCCTCGTCTGCCTTGACCGAGTTGACGCCGAACGACACGATCTCGATGCCGCGCAGCTCACGCCACTTGGACGAAAGCTGTTCGTTGAGTGCGTCTGCAATTTCCATCGTATGCGCGGGCAGCGCCGAGTAGCGCACACCATTTGCACCAATGCGTGCAAAGGCGGGCTGCAGCGCAGTCAGCAGCTCGCTTTTGAGCTGGCTGTCCAGATTTTCCCGCCGGTATTCCTCTGCCATGTTGCCGCACACGTTGGTATAGAACAGCATGGGATTGACAATCTTGTAGCTGTACTCGCCGAAGCACCGCAGACCAATGTCCATGTCGATTCCCGCCCGCTCATCGAGCACGCGGAACGGCACCGGAGACGCGGTTCCGTACTTGTTGCCGGTCAGCTCCTTGGTGTTGAAATAGTAGACGCGCTGCGTGCGCGGCGCTTCTCCGCCGAACGTGAAGCGCTTGGCCATGTTGGCGAACATTTTGCACACGCTGTCACCGAACGAACCGGCGAAAATAGTCGGCTCGGCGGACGAATCGTAGACGAACTCGCCCGGCTCGAACGCGGCTTCCACGACCTTGCCCTGATCGACGATCATCATCGCCTGTCCGTCCGCCACCGCGATGACCGAGCCGCTTGTGATGATATCTTCGTCACCCTTGGTGTTGCTCGACCGCTTGGTGACCTTTTTGCGGCCCTTGACCGCGAGCACGTCCGCGTTTATCGCATCACAGTAAAAATATTCCTTCCACTGGTCAGCCAGCACACCGCCGCCCGCGCCTGCTGCTGCTTTGATGAGTCCCATTTGACATTCTCCTTTTATCTGATAGAGGCCGTTGTTTTACAATCTATACCCTGGTGAATAATTAAGAAATCCTATTTCCAGTTTACGTTTTTTTAGCGCAAAGCGCAAGTCCATTCGCACACATTTCACATTTTTGTCAAGATACGGTTGTGCCATGCTATTTCTTTCGCTTTTTCGTAGACTTTCGACGTGCGGTGTGATAAAATAAGGTATCTGCATACCGCATATTTCGGAGGCGGTACTGTCTGGAGGAGTAAACAATGGAAGCGAACAAGGAAAATCAGCAGAGCATGGAACAGGCGTTCAATCAGGCTCTGGACGCATATAAGGCAGGCAATTTCGCTGAAGCGGCCGGTCAGTGGCTGGCTCTTGCAGAGGACGGCTGCGCACCGGCGCAGCGTGCGCTCGGCTCGCTGTATGAGCGCGGACAGGGCGTGGAAAAGAATGCCGAAAATGCCTTTGAATGGACAAAAAAGGCGGCTGAGCAAAACGATCCGGTTGCTATGTTCAATCTGGCGTGCTACCATGACAAGGGCGTTGGCGTGAAAAAGAATCAGCAGACCGCGCTCACCTGGTACCGCAAGGCCGCTGAATACGGTCATCCGGAGGCTGCAGCACTGATCGCCAGCCTGATCGAGACGGGCGACCGCGGCTTGGAAAAGGACATGGACGAGGCTGTCCGCTGGTACCAGATTGCCGCAAACCGCGGCAACGTGCTGGCGATGGGCCGTCTGGCATGGCTGTACAGCACCGGTACCGGCGTTCCGCAGGATGCGACCTTCGCCTTCCAGTATTTTCTCAAGGCTGCTCAGGGCGGCAACGCAGCGTGCATGATGAACACCGCCATCCTGTACGCACGCGGCGAAGGCACACCGCATGACGCGCACGAGGCGCTCTACTGGGCCGAGCAAGCCAAGAAGCACGGCGCTCCACAGGCCGAGCGACTCATCAATGCCATCAAGAAGAACGGATAAGATCGAAAACCGGCGTTTTTACGTCGGTTTTTCTTTTTTTTGCAGATCAGATCAAGCGGCACAGCTCATTTCCCTGTATCATGTAGGGACAAGGAGTGATTTTCATGCAAAACTGGCACGACAATGTTCTGCGGCTGATCGCCGAGATTGACCGCTGTATCCGTGCGCGTGAGGGCGAAACGCTGACACTCGCGTATTTAGCCCGGCTGCTTGACTGTTCGCAATCGCAGGTTTCGCACACATTCGCAACTACGAGAGCATCGGTTACTGGGATTTTATAAAAGCAGGCTCGCATTCCCGGAGCGGATTTAGAAACGGTCAGCGCGCTTCTGCGGCAGCTTGTCCCCGAAGCCGAGCAGCAGATGGCGTTCGTGAACGAGCCGAGCGGCCGCCGGCTGCTGTCTGGATACCGCACCCGGTCGTGTGTTCTATTTTATGCACGATTGTGTGCGTTTCTGGAAGTATATCCGGCCTGTTGTTCGATTTTGAAAAAAACAGTTGAAATTCTTTCTCGATGGTGATACAGTTATATAGTTACTCATTTTCACCGATTGGAAAGGAATTTCATGACATTTTATCAGGAATTACAGGTCAATCAGGCAGGCTCAAAGAAAATCATCCGTGAGAGTGCGTCACAGCGCGAAAAGCTGTACCATATTGCCGTATACTTGACCAAAATTGCGATAACCGTCGCATTCTGCTTTGTTTTCGTTTCACTTTACAGTCTGGGCTTCGGCGCGGACAACAGCATTGTCGGCGTAGTCGTGCTGCTGTATCTGCTCGTATTCCGCAGCGCACATCTGTGCATTCGCACAGGGCAGTCCACACTGCTGCTCGCCGGATTTTTCGGCATTATGGCCGTCGGACCGCATGCAGCCAATCTGGCCGGCCCGGTCGGCGGATTGTTCATCAATGCTGCTGCGATTGCCCTGCTCATTCTGTTCGGCTGCCACGAGCCGAGAATGTTCAATCAGTCCACACTCGTGCTCGGCTATCTGCTGCTGTATGGTTACGATGTGAGCGGGCACGCCTATCAAATGCGCCTGTTTGGACTTGCTGTCGGTGCGCTTCTGGTCTGCGCGGTATTCTACGGCAACCATCGCGGCAATGCCTATGAGCTCTGTGCAGGAGACATCCTTCCTGCTTTCGATCTGCGCCATCCGCGCTCCAAATGGCAGCTTTGCCAGATCATCTGCGTTCCGCTCGTGCTTTTCCTTGCAGAGCTGAGCGGCATGCCGCGTGCGATGTGGGCGGGCATTGCCGCCATGAGCGCAATCCTTCCCGCGATGGACGATATGCGCTACCGCGTTCGCTGGCGTATCATCGGAAATATCGCAGGTGTTTGCTGCTTTTTAGTGTTGTATTTTCTGCTTCCGTCCTCGATTTACGCCTATATCGGCGTGATTGGCGGCATCGGTGTCGGTTTTTCCGCGAAATACGGCTGGCAGGCTGTGTTCAACACGTTCGGTGCGCTCGCTATTGCAACCAGCGCGTACGGACTCAAAAGCGCGGTCGGTCTGCGTGTCGCGCAGAATATGTTCGGCGTGGCGTTCGCGCTGCTGTTCTGCCTGATCCTCCACCGCATTTTCGCCCGCTGGGAGCGCTCTGCGAGTTGAGCAAACAGCCGTTCTGTGCAAATGCACGGAACGGCTGTTTCTTTTTTGCGCATACCGTAAACCATTTTTACGAAACTAGTTGACATTGCAGTAAATCTGTGGTTTAATGCAATAAGCAAAACAACGAGGAGGAACTCCCAATGAGTGACATTTCCAGCAAGTCCGCACAGCGCAGCGCGTTTTCCGTGCGCGATATCTGCTATTCCGGACTGTTCGCGGCGGTCATCGCGATCATGGCGCAGATTTCCATTCCGATGCCCGGCGGCGTACCCATGACCATGCAGACGTTTGCGATTACGCTGGCGGCTGTCGTACTCGGCGCCAAGCTGAGCACGGTTTCAAGCGTAATTTATCTGCTGCTCGGTGCCGTCGGTGTACCGGTGCTTGCGAACTTTTCCGGCGGTTTTGACAAGTTTATCGGTCCTACCGGCGGTTTTCTGATCTCCTTCCCGCTGATGGCGTTTATCATCGGCTGGGGCGCCGATCACCGTCATGCATTCCGCGGCGCATATGTCATCGCGCTGATCGTCGGCACGATTGTCAACTATGTTGTCGGCACGGTGATGTTCTGCGTACTCATGAACAGCTCGATCGCCGCAGGCGTGACCGCATGCGTGCTGCCGTTCATCCCGACCGCTGTCATCAAGGCTGTTCTTGCAACCGTGATCGGCTTTCTCGTTCGCAAGCGCATCCCGGGGCTAAAGGCATGATCCGGCTGCGCCCGCATCATCTGCTTTGCACACAAGGCTACTCCGGCAGAGGCTATAGCACAGAATTTGTGCAAAATATGAGTGCGATTGTGCATTCTCTGCGAAATGTACCGGGAACCCGAATCCGGCTTGTCTTTGGTTCGGATTCTCTGTGCGCGCACTGCCCGCACCATACCGCTGACGACCTGTGCGAAGCACAGGAAAAGGTCTCCCACTTTGACCGAAAGACGGTCGAATACTTTGGTTTGCACGAGGGCGAGTACGTTTATCAGGACCTGATCCGTGCAATCGACGCACAAATGACCCCGGCCATGCTGGAGGATATTTGTCGCGGATGTGCGTGGTACCCCGTCAGCGCCTGCAAAAAGAATATCTGCGGAAAATGAAATGAGGCACACCGAAAGGTGTGCCTCTCCCCCTGTCACCAGAAAATATGTTGTCACTTCTCACAATTTATCATGTCCTGTTTTAGATATTCCTACAAATTTCCATCAAGATATTGACAACCACCTTAAAGGTGGTTATTCTTATCTTATAATAAACACCTTACAGGTGATTATCCAAACAGAGGTGAGGTCAATGAAGCGCTTCAAGCTGTCCAACTCCGAGGAAATTCTGATGGACACCTTATGGCGGGAAAACCGTCCGCTCACAACGCTGCAGCTTGCCGAAAAAGTTACGGAAGCCCGCTGGAACACCAATTATATCGACAAACTGCTCGGTCAGCTTGTCAAAAAAGGCATGGTGCAGGTCAGCGGTCTGCTGCAGAACGGACGCTATCAGTCGCGGCAGTTCGTCCCCTGCTACACCAAGGACGAATTTCTGGCAAACATGCTCGAGGAGCAAGGCGTGAATCAGGCACTGTTTGCCCGAATCGCCGTGGCGCTGTTCAAAAAACCTGCCAAATCAAACGAATCCGAGCAGGAAGAAAAGCTGATTGCCGAGCTGGAAAAAATGGTCGATCAGTACGAAGCTGCGCTGCAGAACAAAGAAGAGAAATAATATGCAAATAACCCTGTTTTCCTTTATATCTGCACTTTTGTGGAGCAGTTTGTTGATTATTGTAATCTATCTTGTGCGGCGCACACGCTTCCGGCCGCATTTCGGCGTGCTGACCATGGTGCTGCTGTACCTGTTCTGCGCCGCGCGCCTGCTGCTGCCGCTCGAGTTTCCGCACACAGTGATTGTGAGCGACAGCGTCGTGTATCCGCGCATCTACAGCTTTCTGGCGCGCAAGCCCGATTCGGTCACGCACCTGCCGGTCGGACTGCTTTTGTGTGCAATCTGGCTGCTCGGCACAGTTTTTCTGCTGATTCGTTACGCGCTGCAGTATCGCAAAGCCATCCGCGCTGCGCGGCAAGCCAGGCCATGGGACAGCCGCACGGCTTTCCTGCTGAGCGAGATCCAGCGGCAGACCGGCCGCACCATCAAAGTTCGCGGACATATAGCCGCGAATATCGAATCCGCCTTTGGCGTAGGTGTGCTGCGCCGATATATCATTCTGCCGGACAAGATGTACACAGATGCCGAGCTGCATTACATTCTGCTGCACGAGTACACGCATTTTCTCAACCATGATACGGCTGTCAAGCTGCTCGTAACGCTGTACTGCATCATTTTCTGGTGGAATCCGGTCGTATACCTGCTGCAGAAGGATTTGGAACAGACGCTCGAGCTTAAGTGTGACCGTGCGATTGCCCAGACGCTGAATGCGCAGGAACGCACAGCCTATCTGCGCGCCATCCTCTCCGCGATGAAGCAAGGCTGCACACAGCAGCCGGTGCCGCAGCCGTCCACGGCCCTGTTTCGCGCCGAGGCGGACAAGGCCATGCGGGAGCGGTTCACCGCCGTGCTCGCCTGCGCGGAGCAGCCGAACGACCGAACCGCAAGTGCCGTACTCATCGGCAGCTTTGCCGTTCTGCTGGCACTGTCGTATGCGGTGCTGCCGCAGCCGGCATTCGAGCCGCCGGCCGAGCCTGACAGCAGCTCGACCGTCTATTTTGACGACGAGAATGCCTATCTCAAGCAAAGTGCGGACGGACGATACTGGCTGTGCATTGACGGCCACAAGCCGTATGAGCTGACAGAAGGTGACGTGCAATTTTATCTGGAGCACTCGGTTTTCAAATATATCCGCGAGACCGAGCAATAAAAGGCAGCTGCCGAAGGATAGCAGCAGCACAGAGAGTAAAAGCAAAATGTGGGACGAAAATAGAAGCAGCTGAGATGTGGGGTCTCAGCTGCTTTTGTGCAGACAAAAGAAAAAGCCACTCAAAATGAGTGGCTTGGTGGTGGACATTAACGGGTTCGAACCGCTGACCTTCCGCACGTCAAGCGGTTATGGAAAATGCCGATTTCGTTAGATATAGCGTCATTTTTTGCGATTCATCTTTCTTGATTTCCTACACGTTTCCTACATTACATATATACACACGCACTTCATCCATTTTATCTATCAACACAAAAACTGCTTTCAAAAAGAAAGCAGTTTTTACTCAATATATACCGTTTATATTTTTAATTAACCAAAATGTCATTCCATATTAAATTATCATTTATATATGGTTTTATCGCAACAGCTTATTTAGTATATCACTCTACGATTATAAAGTCAAGAAATTTTCGTTGACATTTGAATACTATAATAGTATTATGTAGATGTATAAATAGCGTACATATAATTAAGGAACACATATATGGAAACCTATACTTGCTATCACGGCACTCACCTATCCGCCGCGCAATCCATTCTATCAGAACACCACTTTTGGGCAAGTGAATCCGACAAAGAGTGGGCTGGGCATGGCATATATTTTTTCTTAGATGATGATCCACGCACTGCATATAATCATGCATTTAAGTGGGCAAAATATATTCGGAGAGCTGAAAATCCTGCCGTCCTAAAAGCAACAATCTCCATTGACGCAGATACTATATTGGATCTGCGCGATCTCGGTCATCGTGAATACTTTGAAAAAATTCGGCTACGACTTTTCAAAGAAGCCAAAAAACGCGCAGCTGATCACAGTATTCTTTTGGCTCCCAATATGCTGGGTAGAATGGAACTTGATTGTTTTGCAATCAACTATATTTGCACACATGAGACCCCTCCTCTGTCCGCTGTTATTTCTGAAGTTAACATTAACTTTTATCGTTCTATTGGCTATCCTTCTTCTTTATACCCCAATAGTACAATTCTATGTCTCCGTGATGAATCTTTAATTACTAATATTGCACAAACTTAAAGGTGATTATTATGAAACTGAGAAAGCTTGGCACCGCATTCGATAACATCGAGCAATATCTTGCCTCGATGGATTGCGATACGTTTTTCGCCCAACTCGGAACTAGTATCGAAGAATTAAAACATAAAGCAGCTAATCAAACATATCTTAATTCATCATATGACATGGCGTATTATGATAATGCTGTATCTTCTTCGAATGATATAGTATCTCCCGAAGCAACCGGATCGTTTCATATTGCAATGAACTTTTCCAGTTCTCTTCCGTATTCTAATATCCAATCTCATGAAGCATCTGAGATCTATTACAGTAATTCAACGGAAACAAACAACGTTTCATCCAATCAGGCTTATGCAGCGTAATATTTGAGGTCAATTATGAAAAAGAGTAATTTTCAATTTTCTAATCCACATCTTGTGGAACTCCATTATCATGAAAACAGTGATTTCAAAATAGATGCTCCCAATAGTGTCTTAGACGTTCCCATCAGCATTGAAAGCAACGAAAAACGTTCTGGTACTTCCCCTGTCGCCGATGTATCCCTCCATATCCAAGTTGGTTCTGAATCAAAAGATTTGCCGTTTTATGTATCAATGGTAATGGCTGCCAATTTCAAATGGGATGAAGATTTCTATTCTTCCGAACAGCTTGATAGCCTTTTGCAGCAAAATGCACCTGCACTACTCCTGACGTATGCGCGTCCCATCATCGCAAACATCACTAACTCTTCTGGTTTCCCCGCTTACAATCTTCCGTATATTAACTTCACACAAGAAGATAAATAATTAATACGAACAGGCCCTCGGTGTCCAAATCGAACACCGAGGGCCTTACTATTTACTTAACTGCGGCTGCCAGCTTCTTCACGAGGTCCTCGCCCCACTGATAGCGGAGCAGGTACTCGATGGTCTG
>NZ_QUIX01000026.1:0-16529 GCF_003480365.1 Butyricicoccus sp. AM32-19
GAGATGAAGAACGCCTGCACCAACCTGCACATCGTGACCGATGACGGCTCGAACGGCCGCAAGGCACTGGTTACGCAGGTGCTCAAGGAGCTGATCGATGCGGGCAACCAGTACGATGCTGTTATCGCGATTGGCCCGATGATCATGATGAAGTTTGTCTGCGAGACCACTCGTCCGTACGGCATCAAGACCATCGTTTCCATGAACACCATCATGGTTGACGGTACCGGCATGTGCGGCGGCTGCCGTCTTACCGTTGGCGGCGAGACCAAGTTCGCATGCGTTGACGGCCCGGATTTCGACGGTCACCTCGTTGATTTTGACAGTGCAATGCGCCGCGGTGCCATGTACAAGGCACAGGAGCGCGCGGCGGTAGAGCGCCGCGAGGAGCATTGCAATCTGTTCAAGAAGGAGGTCAAGTAATCATGCCGAATATGAATCCGAACAAGTGCCCGATGCCCGAGCAGGCGCCGGACGTCCGCAATAAGAACTTTGAAGAGGTAACGCTCGGCTATACCGCTGAAATGGCGATCGAGGAAGCACAGCGCTGCCTGAACTGCAAGAACAAGCCCTGCATGACCGGCTGTCCGGTACAGGTCAAGATTCCGGAGTTCATCTCTCTGGTTGCAGAGGGTAAGTTCCTCGAGGCGGCTGCGAAGATCAAGGAAACCTCCGCTCTGCCCGCTGTCTGCGGCCGTGTATGCCCGCAGGAGAGCCAGTGCGAGTGTCACTGTGTCCGTGGCATCAAGGGCGAGCCGGTAGCCATCGGCCGTCTGGAGCGCTTCGTTGCGGACTATGCGCGCGAAAACAGCACCGAGAAGGCTGTCAAGCCGGAATCCAACGGTCACAAGGTTGCCATCGTTGGTGCAGGTCCGGCCGGTCTGACCTGCGCAGGCGATCTGGCTCGCATGGGTTATGAGGTTACCGTTTTCGAGGCGCTGCACACCGCAGGCGGCGTTCTGATGTACGGCATTCCGGAGTTCCGTCTGCCCAAGGCTATCGTGCAGAAGGAGATCGACACGCTGAAGGATCTCGGTGTTGCGTTCGTGCTGAACTTTGTTGTAGGCCGTTCTGAGACCATCGACGAGCTGTTCGGTGACGGTTTTGAAGCAATTTTCGTTGGCTCCGGTGCCGGTCTGCCGACCTTTATCGGCGTTCCGGGCGAGAACGCAAACGGCGTTTACTCCGCAAACGAGTACCTGACCCGCATCAATCTGATGAAGGCATACAAGGAAAACGCGGACACCCCGATCTACCACGCCAAGAAGGTCGCTGTTGTCGGCGGCGGCAACGTAGCAATGGACGCTGCCCGCTGTGCAAAGCGCATGGGCGCAGACGAGGTTTACATTGTTTACCGCCGTTCCGAGAAGGAGCTTCCGGCTCGTCTCGAGGAGATTCACCACGCGAAGGAAGAGGGCGTTGTATTCAAGTTCCTGACCGCGCCGCTCGAAGTGCTGTCTGACGAGAACTTCAACGTCACCGGCCTCAAGTGCCAGCAGATGGAGCTGGGTGAGCCTGACGCATCCGGCCGCCGCCGTCCGATTCCGGTTGAGGGCAGTGAGTTTGTACTCGACCTCGATTGTGTCATCGCGGCGATCGGCACCAGCCCGAACCCGCTGATCCGTCACACCACGCCGGGTCTGGAAACCAACCGCAAGGGCTGCATCGTGGCTGATGACGAGCACGGCATCACCTCCAAGGACGGCGTATTCGCCGGCGGTGACGCTGTTACCGGTGCGGCTACCGTTATCCTCGCAATGGGCGCCGGCAAGCGCGCTGCGGCTGCGATGGACGAGTACATCAAGAATAAGAACAAGTAATTTTTGCTTGATATGAGGAAAGAAAAACCAGGTTGTGCATTAAGCCGCAACCTGGTTTTTGCAGTGCGTTCGATATAGCAGCGACAAGTAAGCCGGGTGCCAGCCAAAAACTGACGGAAAACTCCAAAACCGACGAACAGAAATCATATAGCAGGCCGTATAGGGACGGACGAGAGTGCTGCTCAATACAAAGTCCAGTGCTGCTCGAACTGCTCGCGATTGCGGCACTCATCATGACAAATTTCCTCTCTAATGTGGTGACGATGGTGCTGTTCTTCAATATCGGTCTGGCGCTGCTCTCCGGTTCCAACATGCATCTGGGAGCGTTCGCCGCTGTCATCGGTGTCGCAGCATCTATGGCATCTCTGACGCCGTCCGCGTGCACACCGGCACCGCTCATCTTCGGACCGGGGCATGTGACGGTCCGCGGTGTGCTCAAGGCGAACCTCGTGTTCCTTGTGCTATCCCTTGCGGCCTGTCTTGTTGTGGTCTATCCGCTCGCCTCTGCGGTGTTTGGATAAGAAAAGCATGTGCGCAGATAAAATCCCCCTTGATGCCGGCCCGGTATCAGGGGGATTGTCTGTTTTTGTTCGTTCGGACGGGAATACCAGTGAATGGTTCTGATAACAGCAGGTTTTGTGCAAAACACAGCGCTCAGCGCGCCGAAAAATGTATGGGTCTAAATTCACATCTTCGGGCGCCATCGCCGCACCCATGTTGGCCGCGTCCTTGACGCCCATTTCGACCATTTTGCCGAACAGAACATGCGTCACGCGCACATCGCACGGCTCCGCGCCGTTCGGCACCGGCGCACTGCCGAGAATAGCCGCGCCTGCCGCAGTAGTCGTCCATTGTGCGGTTGGTGTGCGCTGCCCGCCGTAGGCCAGCGGAAAACGGTACTGCCGCTCCGCCGAGCAGAAATGCGAGGATGCTGCCGCAAGCAGGCGGTCTGCCGCGCCGCTCTCGACCAGACAGCCGCCGAGCGCAAGACCCTGTGCCATCGTCGAGCATGCACCGTACTGTCCGAGATAGGGCACATTCGCGTGCATGGACGCTAAAAACGAGCCGATGCACTGGTTGAGCAGGTCGCCTGCAAGGATCAGGTCGAGCGAACGCTCGGGCAGGGTGGCCTTGCGCAGCGCAAGCCGGATGGCGGTCTTTTGCAGTTCGCTCTCCGCCAGCTCCCACGAGCGCTGTCCCATCCGGTCATTCTTCGCCACATAGTCAAACCGCTCACCGAGCGGGCCTTCGCCCTCTTTTTTGCCGACTGCCGCCGCGTGTCCGAGCAGATACGGCCGGTTTTCGAGCGCAAGCGTGCGCTTGCCGATGCGCTTTATCATACCGAACCGCCTCCAGTCAAAAACAGAATGAGACCGTAGATGACGCTTGCCGAAATGCCGTACACCAGCACCGGTCCCGCGATAACGAACAGCTTTGCACCCAGACCGAGGATAAGTCCCTCGCTTTTGAACTCCATCGCCGGAGAAACAATGGCGTTTGCAAAGCCGGTGATCGGTACAATCGTGCCTGCTCCCGCATATTTTGCAAGCTTTTCGTACAAGTGCAGGCAGGTGAGCAGGGCACCGAGAAACACCATCGTGATGGCGGTTGCGGCGGCTGTGTCTTCGGTATCCAGTCCGCGGGAGAGCCACAGCTGCCGCACACCCTCGCCGGCTGTGCAGATCGCACCGCCGATGAGAAACGCCAGCAGGCAGTCGCGCCACAGCGGCGAATTCGGGCTTTTGCGTTCGAGCAGCTGTTGATAGGTTTGTTTATCCAGTTTCATGCAAGGTTCCCCTTTCTGTACGCGTAGTTTGCCCAGCCGTTCCGGGATTATCCATCTGACCCTGTAAAATAAATGCGAACTGACCATTTTCGACAGACCATATTCGCGGTATGATAAATAAAACATATCAGATCAGGGGGATTTATGATGGAATCCAAGAAAAAAGCGTTTTCGCTGTACGACATCGTGATGATCGGTCTGATGGCGGCAGTGGTATTCGTTGTTACCATGTTCCTGTCCATTCGCATTCCGACGCCGACAGGCACCACCATGATCAAGCTCGCAAACGCGTTCGTGCTGCTGTGCGGCCTGCTGCTCGGACCGGTTCGCGGCGGTCTTGCAGCCGGTATCGGCTCGATGATCTTCGACCTGATGACGCCGGAGTACGCACCGGAGGCGTGGATCACCTTCGTGCGTTTCTTCCTGATGGCATGGCTGTGCGGCGTGATCGCTTACGCCGGTGCTGCGGCCGCAAAGAAATTTGCGCGCAACCTCGTGGCGTGCCTTGCAGGTGCGGTGTTCTCGTCGCTGCTGTACATGCTCAAGGGCATTATTGAGCTGATGATTGGCGGCAGTGCTCTGGTTCCGGCTTTTGTGGCCAATATTCCGAAGCTGATGACCTCGCCTCCGAATATCATTATCGCGGTAGTTGTTGCAATGGCGCTTCTGCCGGCGCTGCAGAAGGCGATGAATTCGACCTCGTTCGGCCGCCATATAGCAGAAAAGTAAGCAAATCCGTTGAGAAACGCGCCTGTCGGTTATCGGCAGGCGCGTTTTCCATGCTTTGCAGAAAGTCGGATTTCGTGGTATACTGTAGGCAACACCGCACAATTAAAGCGGCGGCTCCTTGCGCAGGCTCCGGTCGCGCTGCCGCGGGGCTTTGCGGAAATTTCGTGTTCTGACTTTGATCTCGGTTCCTTGCGCGAGTTCCGTCCGCGCTGCCGAAGTTTCACGGTAATACATCAAGTATTACCGCAAAACTGTGCCTCGTCAGTACGCAAAATTTACTCGCAAATCACTCTTGTTCAATTATGCGGTATTGCCTGTAATCATCTAAAGAAAAGCACAGCGAGGAGGAAAACAGTATGGCGGATTTTGTATCGCATCATCTATTCGGCAGGCAGGCACTGACGGTGTTTCCCGCACCGGCGCAGCGGGCAGCGGCATGCCGTCCGGCGTGCTTTTTCTGGGGCTGTCAGGGACCGGACCCGCTGTTTTACCGGAAAATCCTGTTCGGCAGTCCGCTGCACAAGCTGGGCAACCGCATGCACTCGGAGAAAACGGACGAGCTGTTTGCGGCGCTCTCGCGTGCGGTGCGCGACCTGAGCGGTGACGCGCAGGAGATCGCAGCGGCGTATTTCTACGGCTTCGTGTGCCATTATGCGCTCGACAGCGAGATTCATCCCTATGTTTACTGCCAACAGGTGCGGTTCTGTGCTGAAAATTCAAAGCTGTCCGCATCGGCGGTGCACAGCCGCATTGAAAGTGACATTGACTATCTGATCTACGAACGCGCATGCCATCGCCCCATCACCGAGTTCGATCCGGAGGAACGCTATCAGCTGTCACCGATCGAGCAGGCGGTGCTGTCGGTTGTGCTGCACGCGGTGCTCAAAACCGTGTACGGAGCGGACGTTTCCACGCATGATCTGCGTCGTTCATTCGTGGAAATGACCTCGTGGGAGAGTTTTCTCTATTCGGAGAGCCGCGCCGTCTATCGCGGAGCGAAAAAGGCGGAAGCCTTGCTCGGTCGAGGCGCCCTGCTCACCGGTCACATGAAGCTCGAGCGTCCGGTGTGGGATGCGCTCAATCTGGCTCATCAGCCGTGGCATAACCTGTGGAAACCGGACGAAACCCGCACGGATTCCGTTCCGGAGCTGTTCGGTCTGGCGCGTATTCGTGCCGCCTCGCTCGCCGGACAGTATGCCGCGCAGTTTGACGCAGGCTGGCTGATGCACTATCACTTTGATGAGCCGTTCGATAGCGGCAACCCGAAAAAATTGATAATGGAAAATGAAATGTGAGTGCATTTTCATTTGTCATTGCGATTGCAACAGAAAAGACGGTAAAAGACAAAAGGCGCCTGAAAAGGCGTCTTTTGTGTTAGACACCGCTACTTTTCTGTTAGTCACGGCTATTTTTGGCCTGATTTCTTTGCAATACGGCAATGCCTGTGGTAAAATTGTAGGAAATCCGAAAGGAGGTGCAGCGACCGTGCAGTATGTGCTGTACTATTTTATTGCAGTCAGCGTCATCGGCGCGATTGTCTGTATTTACGATAAGCTCGCCGCGGCTCGCGGCTGGAGGCGTGTGCCCGAGCGCACGCTGTTTTTCTGGGCGCTGATTGGCGGCGGGCCGGGCGTGTACGCCACCATGCTCATCATCCGTCACAAGACCCTGCACCATATTTTCATGCTCGGCATACCGGCAATTATGGTTCTACAGGGAGCAATTATTGTTGGTATTTATAACATTTTGTATACGAAGGGACTGCTATGACAAACGCACTTATCCATATTTTCATCCGCGATGCGGAAAACACCGGCGATTCGCAGGTGCGTGAAAAATTCGGCGTGCTGTCCGGCGCGGTCGGACTGGCATGCAACCTGTTCCTGTTTGCACTCAAGCTGATCATTGGTCTGCTTACAGGGTCGATTTCCATCGCGGCGGACGCATTCAACAACCTGTCGGACGGTCTGTCCTGCCTGATTTCCATTGTCGGCTTCAAGGTTTCCGGCAAGGAGCCGGATGCGAAGCACCCGTTCGGCTACGGACGTACCGAGTACATCGCGGGACTGATCGTCTCGTTCATCATCATTCTGGTCGGCTTCGAGTTCTTTAAAACCTCGCTCGATCGCATTCTGCATCCGGCTGCCGTAGCGTTCTCGGCGGTGCTGATGGGAATTCTTGCCGTATCCATGCTGGTTAAGCTGTGGATGGGCGCATTCAACATCAATATCGGCCGCAGAATCGATTCTCCGGTGCTGATGGCGGCCGGTCAGGACAGCCGCAATGATGTTGTTACTACGGCTGTTGTTGTACTCGGCATGGTAGCCAGTCGGTTTACTACGCTGCCGGTGGACGGATATGTGGGTGTTGCCGTTGCCGCGTTCATCCTCTGGTCGGGCATCGGCATTGCGAAGGATACGGTTGCGCCGCTGCTCGGCGAAGCCGCCGATCCGGTGGTTGCCCGCAATATCCGGCGGATTGTAATGGAATCTGACTATATTGTCGGCGTACACGATATGATCATCCACAACTACGGCGCAGGACGCTCGATTGCGTCGCTGCATGCCGAAGTGCCGAGCGACTCGGACTTTGTGGCTGTGCACGAGGAAATCGACGAGGCTGAAAAACGTGTCTGGCAGCAGACCGGTGTGTATCTGGTCATTCACATGGATCCGATCGATATCAATAATGCGTATGTCAACGCGCTGCGTGAGCAGACCGACGGCGTGCTCCGTCAGATCGACGGACAGCTTACCATGCACGACTTCCGCGTAGTGGACGGCAAACGCCAGATCAACCTGATTTTCGACGTTGTTGTGCCGTTTTCCTATGATGAGGATGCCAAACGCGACCTGCTGATGAAGATCTATGACAGCCTGAAAGCGATTGACTCGCGCTATAATCCGGTTGTAACGCTCGATCATCAGATGTGATAAGAAAATAATAGGCAGAAAAAGGAGGTGCTTTCGCATCTCCTTTTTCTGCTAAAAATAGCATAGAAAAACGGTAGGGAACAAAATAATCCGCGGAAACGGCAAGTTATCATTGCAATACCCCGGAAATTTGCTATAATGGAGATAGCGTTTTTACGCTTTATCAGATAACATTATTGTTTGGGGGAATTTAAGTGAGCTTTTTCTCGGGCCTGCTTTCCGCACTTCCCGGTGCAGTGGCGCAGGGTTTGATCTGGGGACTGATGGCGATCGGCGTATTCATCACCTTTAAGGTGCTCGATCTGGCCGACCTGACCGTCGATGGTACGATGGCGACCGGCGGTGCGGTGTGCATCGTTATGATGACGCACGGCGCGAATGTATGGGTGGCAATGCTGTGCGCTTTCCTTGCCGGCATGCTGGCCGGACTTATTACCGGTATTCTGCATACCTGTATGGGTATTCCGGCGATTCTGGCCGGTATTTTGACACAGCTGGCGCTGTTCTCCATTAACCTGCGCATTATGGACAAAAAAGCAAATGTAGCGATCAATCCGGACAACTACAAGCTGCTTGTATCGCTGCGCAACGTCAAGAAGCTGACTATCGAAAATCCGATTTTCGTTGCGGCTGTCTTTACGATTGTGGTTATCGCGCTGCTGTACTGGTTCTTCGGTACGGCGCTCGGCTGCTCCATCCGTGCGACCGGCGCAAACCCGAACATGAGCCGTGCACAGGGCATCAATGTTGATTTTGTCAAGGTGCTCGGCCTGATGCTGTCCAACGGTCTGGTTGCGCTGGCAAGTGCGCTGTACTGCCAGTATCAGGGCTTCGCGGATGTCAACGCCGGCCGTGGCGCTATCGTTATCGGCCTTGCCGCTGTCATCATCGGTGAGGTGCTGTTCAGCCGTATTTTCCGCAACTTTGCGCTGCGTCTGCTCGGCGTATCGCTCGGTGCGGTTGTGTACTATCTGGTTATTCAGGTGGTCCTCAATCTCGGCCTGAACACCAACGACCTGAAGCTGATCTCGGCTTTCGTCGTTGCAATCTTCCTTGCTGTTCCGTACTGGAAGGGCAAGTATTTCCGCGGTGCAGCCAAGAGTGCCGCAAAGACTGATGCGAAGGAGGCCAAGTAACATGCTGCAGCTCAAAGGGATTTACAAGACCTTCAACGCGGGCACGGTAAACGAAAAGCGTGCCATTGACAACCTGAACCTGACCCTTGAGGACGGCGATTTTGTCACCATCATCGGCGGCAACGGCGCCGGCAAGTCCACCACGCTGAACCTGATCGCAGGCGTGTATCCGGTGGATGCGGGCATGATTCATCTGAACGGCTACGACCTGACCAATCTGCCCGAGCATAAGCGCGCGCGTTTCCTCGGCCGCGTATTTCAGGACCCGATGATGGGTACTGCCGCTACCATGGGTATCGAGGAGAATCTGGCGCTGGCATACCGCCGCGGTCAGAAGCGCGGCCTCGGCTCCGGTATCACGAACGAGGAACGCGAGCTGTATCGCGAAAAGCTGGCAACGCTCGGTCTGGGACTGGAGAACCGCATGACCAGTAAGGTCGGTCTGCTGTCCGGCGGTCAGCGTCAGGCACTGACCCTGCTGATGGCCACCCTGCGCAAGCCGGATCTGCTGCTGCTCGACGAGCATACCGCAGCGCTCGATCCGAAAACCGCAGATAAGGTGCTGCAGATCACCGAAGAGATCGTTGCACGCGACAATCTCACCACATTGATGGTAACGCATAACATGAAGAACGCCATCCAGTACGGCAACCGTCTGATTATGATGGATGCCGGTCGCGTTGTCGTTGATATCCGCGGTGAGGAGAAGAAGAACCTTACCGTCCGCGACCTGCTCGAGAAGTTCAACATCGAGAGCGACCGTATGCTGCTCAGCGAATAAGGCGAATAGAAAGACCCCGAAACATGGTTTCGGGGTCTTTTTATGTTCATTTTTCATTTTCCAATCTCAATTCTCCATTGATTTGCCAACCGAGCGGCGTTCGCTGGAACAAAGCATTGTGCAGCCCTGTCAGTGCCTGCCATGTGGCTCGATCGGTAATGCCGGTCTCGGGCAGCTGAAAAATTTTCTGTGCATGTCTGACAGCGGACTGTGTATCCGCATCGTACTCGCCGGTGAGCGGCACGGCGGCAATCCGGTTATAATGCGGCGCACTTTCGCACAGCATGAGCTGGAGCACATACACCGTGGGACTTTTCGCGCCCGGTTTCAGCACGGCATTGCTCTCAGGCGGGAAGAATGCCGTCTGCATGGGAAGTGCATCGGCGGCGATAAGCGCGGCATATGTAGCGTAGATGGCGTTCCATGTGCGCTGGTCGGCGGTGCCCGTCACCGGAAGGCAGTTCTGCTGCTGATAATCGCGCACGGCAGCGGCAGTCTTTGCATCCCAGATGCCGTCCGGCACGAGCGGTGCAGCGCTACCCTCAGACTGCTGGATGCGTCGCAGAAAGGTCTGCAAATCGAAAATATGGCTGCGTTTTTGTGCATCGGTGTACAATCACGTTGCCTCCTCTCCAACGGGATAGCCGGGATACTGTCCTCTGGCACTCTGGCTGCCGGCCAGCACGGTTTCGGCAAGATCGGCCATGCCCTCCCATGTCAGCGGACCGATAGCGCCCGTGGTGGGCAGACCGAGCAGCGACTGGATGACTGACACCGAGGACTCGGTCGCGTCTCCGAAAATGCCGTCTACCGTGACAGCGGGCACCTCGGCATAGCCGCGCGCGATGATGTTGATGAGCTGCTGCGCCTTCCGCACGGCTTCGCCGCGCATCCCCTTGACAAGAAAGGTCTCCGGCAGGCCGATAAATTCCTCGAGCCACTCCTGCTCAGGCTGGGCGAGCAGCACGGACTGGTAGGTGGAAAGCAGGGCATACCACGTCTCTCGATCCACCACACCGGTGATAGGCAGGCCGACAAGCCGCTGATACGCAGCCACGGCTTCGCGGGTCTGCGGACCGAAAATACCGTCGATCTGTTCCGCCTGCCAACGCGGCAGCGCATCGTAAAATTCGCCGACAATGGCAAGAAAATACTGCAAAAGCTGTACGCCCGGGCCGCTCATGCCCTCGGTCAGCCGCTCGGGGTACTGGCGGGAAATCTCACTGAGGGTCAGTCCCTCGCTGTTGAGCTCGCTCAGGCGCTTGACATTATTATAAATGAACGCGATGCGGTACCATGTTGCCGGGCCGACAAGGCCGTCCTCGGTGAGGTTGAATTGCCGCTGGAACGCCCGCACGGCGCGTTCGGTATCTGCGTTGAACACGCCGTCTGTGGGATAGATTTTCGGAATGTTCGGGAAATTGGTCGAAATGCGGTTAAGGCGCGTTTGAATCGTGCGGACATCCTCGGAAAAATCGCCAAGCCGCAGCGTTACACCGGGAAATGACCCGCCGAGATTGGGCGAGAGCGGTGCACCGGTGACGAAATTGATGTCGCTGCCGTAAAACGACTGCAAGATCTGCTCGGCGGAAAGTCCCTGTTCGGCAAGCGGCACGGTGCCCCACTGGCTCAGGCCGCCCGGACAGGTGACGGTTGTGCCGTTGCAGTACTGCGCGAACAGCGGCTCGACCGAGTCGCCGCGGGTGAGGTAAGTGCCGATCATATCATCTACAATGGTGGAAATATTCTCGAAAATATCCCGTCCGGGCACAAAGGACTGGTCATACCGCGTGGAATTGGTGATGTCAAAATCGTAGCCTTGCGCGCGGTACCATTCGGTGAATACACGGTTGAGCACATAGGACATTTGTGCGTACACGTTGGCGCGGATGGCCTGCTCGGGCCAGGTCGGATAAATCTCGGACGAGGCCACATTCTTGATGTAGTCCGCAAACGGCACGGTGACATTCTGCGCATTCGAGGACGGCGCACCGAGGTGCACCGTGATGGTTTCCGGTATGGAAACATAGGGTTCGGGCAAAGCAATCCCTCCTTTTACGGATTCTCCGGCAGAGCCGGATCGAGGGCCTGCGGCGCATCGGTGGCAGTCAGGTCGGTCTGCGCGAAGCTCTGGTTTTCCTTGAGCGGTGTAAGTGCCACGGGCAGCATGGTCGGCACGCCGGAGAACATGGCGATGTGCAGCGCGGTCAGCGGTGTGTAGCCCTCGGCGGAGATTTCGACCGTGTAGACCGCAAACGGCGGACCGCTGCCCGGACTCAGCGAGTTGCTACGCGGCGGCGTTGTCAGTATCATGGACGGCGTCATGCCGCCGGAGTCGGTCGTGACCGAGTAAAGCAGCGTGCGCATGCCGGTATCATCCGGCGCGGTGGAGACGGAAACGATGGCGTTTTCAAGCGGCAGTGCGCCTAACGCGGTCGTGACGAGTACACGCAGTTCGGCGGTGCCGTCGGTCAGTTCAGCCATGAAAAAACCTCCTTGTCAGCAGGTGAAAAAACAGATATACTAAAGGTAACAGCCGCAAAGGCGGCAAAATCTCGAAAGGCGGGGACAGTATGCAGGATTACAAAACAATGATCTCCATGTGTGCAGAGCAGGAGGAGAAGTTTCAGTTTGAGCATTTTTCGCGCGAGGATGCGCTGAAAATCGGCCTCAAGCTGCATGAAAACGCAAAGGAGCAGCCGGTTGCGGTTGAGATTACGGTGAACGGTCTGGTCGTGTTCCGTTACTTCGCAGAAGGCGCAAAGCCGGACAGCGAGCTGTGGCTCGCGCGCAAGCGCAACGCGGTTGACCTGATGGAAACGTCCTCGCTGCGGTTTTTCGCAGAGCTGGAGGACGCGGGTGAGACCTTCGCGGACCGCAAGCTCGACCCGAACGAGTACGCCGCAGGCGGCGGTTTCCCGATCCGGCTGCGCGGCACCGGCGTGATCGGTTCCATCTGCGTTTCCGGTTATCCGGATCATGTGGATGATCATCAGCTTATCATTAACACACTGGCGGAGTATTTCGCATAATTGAGCATTTTAAATGGAGAATGGAAGATGAACGTATCGTTTTTCATTCTCCATTATTTTTATACTATTTTGACATGATAATGCCGAAACCACCGGTCAAGCTGGATGATATACGCGAAAATCTGCGGGGTGCGCATCAGCTGTCCGAACCACGGTTCGGTGAGGCTTTCCGGCCGCTGCATGAGTTTTTGTACGGCATTCCGGTCGAACAGGGAAGCGGTGACCGAGGTGTTATCCTCGAAAATACGGCGGACATAGTCCGCGCACAAGCGGGTATAAACCGGATGAAAGGTTTTCGGATACGGACTTTTCTTGCGGTAAACGATCTCTTTGGGCAGTTCATCGGCGAATGCGCGGCGCACGATGCCCTTCTCACGTCCCTCGAGCGATTTGAAGCCCCACGGCATATTATAGGCATATTCGACAATGCGGTGGTCGCAGAAGGGCACGCGAACCTCAAGACCGGAGTACATGCTCATGCGGTCCTTGCGGTCGAGCAGGGTCGCCATGAACCAGTCAAGATTGAGCACGAACATTTCACGCATCCGGGCTGCTTTTTTGTCATCGGACGGCAGTCTGGGTGCGCGGGCGCAGGTGTCGCGGTAGTGCTGGCGCACAAATTCCTCGCCGTTTCTAACGGCATCCGGTGTGAGCAGACCCAGCCGCAGACCGACCGACCGTGACCACGGAAACGTATCTTCAAACAGAATTTCCTCACGGTGGTACCACGGATAGCCGCCGAATAACTCGTCGGCGCACTCGCCGGACAGGCAAACGGTGGTTCCACCGCGCTTGACGGCAGCACAGAACAGCAGCAGGGAGGAGTCCACATCGGCCATGCCGGGCAGCGCACGCGCATCCGTCGCGGGGAGCAGGGCCGCGCACAGTGCCTCCGGTTCGAGCACAACGCGATGATGGTGCGTACCGAGAAAATCCACCATTTGATCAATATACGAATCGTCACTATTAGGCTGAAATATACTCTTTGTAAAATATTTATCGTTGTCCCGATAATCCACCGACCAGGTATGCAGCGTTTCGCCGCGGGCCGCGTAATCTTTCGCCGCCAGCATGGACAGGATGGACGAATCCAGTCCGCCGGACAGGAAACACGCCAGCGGCACATCGCTGACCAGCTGACGGCGGGCGGCATCGCAGATGAGCGTGTGCGTGCGCTCGACGGTAGTCGGCAGGTCGTCCTCATGCTCGTGCGCCTCGAGCTTCCAGTAGGTGTGATCGGTGAAGGCCTCCGGCGTAAGAACCGCAAAATGCCCGGGCACAAGTGAGGAAATCTGCCGAAAAACACCGGATTCCGGCGGGCGCGCAGGCCCGAGCAGCAGCAGCGTGCGCAGACCATCCTCGTCGAGCGCAGGCTCGATCTCCGGATGGCACAGCACGGTGTCAATGGTCGAACCAAAGGTCAGACCGTTGCGAATGGGAGCGAAAAACAGCGGTTTCACGCCTAGCCGGTCGCGGCAGAGCGTCAGTCGGCGTTCGCGTTTCTCCCAGATGGCAAAGGCGAAAATGCCGTTCAGCCGCGCAAATGCGTCGGTTTTCCACTCGAGATAGGCGTGCAGCAGCACTTCGGTGTCCGAATGTCCGACAAACTCGTGCCCGCGTGACATAAGTTCTCTACGCAATTCCGGTGTGTTATATAACTCTCCGTTATATATAAGGATAGTATTCCTGTCGGGAGAGCACATTGGCTGCTTGCCGCCCTCCGGATCAATGACGATCAGCCGCCGATGGATAAGCGCTGTGTCCTCGTCAAAATAGGTGCCTTCGGCATCCGGCCCGCGCGGCGTAAGCGTTCGCTTCATTCCGTGAAGGATCGGTCCGCCGCGGCGTGCGTCGCGTTCATAATCGACAAAACCGCCGATACCACACATAGGCGATTCCTCCTCTGATTGATGGTTTCCTTCTGTTATATGTATTAAATGTGAAAAATATGAAGTAAAATAGTAATTCTTCTAAAAAATATAAGCGGCGACAGAACAGGATGAGGGTTGCGTGCAATGTGCGTTCGTTCCTGCCGACATTTGGCAGAAACGCACAAAAAATGGAGTGCGGATTTTATCAGTAAAAAGAATGTTAAATCCTTGACAAATGGTTTCCGAACGATATAATAGAGATAGACATGCTCCAAACAAGGACCTCGCTGGGCGCGGCGCTGCGGCCAATGACCGTGTGCGCTGTGTTTTTGTGCGTGTCCGCTATTATTTATTTTTGGGAGGTTTATGGCATGGATTTTAGGCTTACAAAAGAAGAAGCACTGTTCCAGAAGATGTGCCGCGAGTTCGCTCTGAACGAAGTAGAGCCGATCGCAGCTGAGATCGATGCGGAAGAGCGCTATCCGGAGGAAACCGTTCAGAAGCTGATGAAGTACGGCCTGATGGGCATTCAGTTCCCGAAGGAAGTCGGCGGCTCCGGCGGTAACTATATCTGCTATTCTATCGCTATCGAAGAGATGAGCCGCGTATGCGGTACCACCGGCGGCATTATGTCCGCTCACGGCACCCTGGGTGCTTGGCCGATTTACGCTTTCGGCACCCCGGAGCAGAAGGAAAAGTGGCTGCGCCCGCTGATCGAGCCGAAGGAAGGCGCCAAGATCGGTGCATTCGGCCTGACCGAGCCGAACGCAGGTACTGACTCCGCTGCACAGCAGACCATGGCTGTTAAGCAGGAGGACGGCTCCTACATCATGAACGGCTCCAAGGTGTTCATCACCGGCGGCGGCCGTGCAGATACCTACGTTGTATTTGCTATGACCGACAAGTCTAAGGGCAACAAGGGCATTTCTGCGTTCATCGTTGACAAGGACGACCCGGGCTTCTCTATCGGCAAGATCGAGCACAAGATGGGCATCCGTGGTTCTCAGACCGCTGAGCTGATTTTTGAGGACGTTCATCTGCCGGCAGACCGTCTGCTGGGCAAGGAGAACGGCGGCTTCAAGATCGCTATGATGACCCTGGACGGCGGCCGTATCGGTATCGCTTCTCAGGCACTGGGTATCGCGCAGGGCGCTCTGGATAAGGCTATCCAGTACATGAAGGAGCGCGTACAGTTCGGCAAGACCCTTGATAAGTTCCAGGGCCTGCAGTGGATGGTAGCTGACATGGCAACCCAGATCGACGCTGCTCGTCTGCTGGTTCGCCGTGCTGCATTCAACCACGATGTTGGCCTGCCGTTCACCAAGGAAGCTGCTATGGCTAAGCTGTACGCTTCTGAGGTTGCAATGGACGTTACCACCAAGTGCGTACAGATCTACGGCGGCTACGGTTACATCCGTGAGTACCCGATGGAGCGCATGATGCGTGACGCTAAGATCACCGAGATCTACGAGGGCACTTCTCAGGTTCAGAGAATGGTCATCGCTGGTCAGGTTCTGCGCTAAGAAAAGGAGGAAAACTGAACTATGAAGGCAATTGTTTGTGTAAAGCAGGTTCCGGATACCTCCGGTAAGGTTGCTGTTAATCCCGATGGCACCCTGAATCGTGCATCCATGCAGACCATCACCAACCCGGACGACCTGAACGCTGTAGAGGCTGCTCTGAAGCTGAAGGACGCTACCGGCTGCAAGGTCGTTGTTATCACCATGGGTCCTCCCCCGGCAGAGGGCATGCTGCGTGAGCTGATCGCTCGTGGCGCTGATGAAGGCGTTCTGGTTTCCGCTCGTGAGTTCGGCGGTTCCGATACCTTTGCTACTTCCCAGATCCTGGCTGCTGCTGTTAAGAAGGTTGGCTTGGAGAAGGACGACATCGTATTCTGCGGCCGTCAGGCTATCGACGGTGATACCGCTCAGGTTGGCTCTCAGATCGCTGAGAAGCTGGACATCCCGCAGGTTTCCTATGTTGCCGGCATCGAGAAGGATGGCGACAAGGTTGTTGTTAAGCGTATGCTCGAGGACGGCCACATGACCATCGAGACCCAGACCCCGTGCCTGCTGACCTGCATCAAGGAGCTGAACGAGCCCCGTTACATGTCCCTCGGCGGCATCATGGACTGCTACTCCGCTCCGGTTTCCGTATATGACTACAACACCCTGAAGGACGATCCGCTGATCGATCCGACCACCATTGGTCTGAAGGGTTCTCCCACCAATATCTTCAAGTCTTTCACTCCCCCGCAGAAGGGTCAGGGCAAGATGCTCGAGGGCGCTGACAAGGCTACCTGTGAGACTCTGGCGGCTGAACTGCTGAAGAAGCATATTATCTGATTGAAAGGAGAACAGAACAATGGCTGATTTTAATAACACCAACCTCGCCGATTTCTCCGGCGTATGGGTATTCTGTGAGCAGCGCCAGGGCGAGCT
>NZ_QUIX01000027.1:0-14115 GCF_003480365.1 Butyricicoccus sp. AM32-19
ACAACGCCAATTTTCAAAATGCCCATTGGAATTCTCTCCTTATAGAAACGTGATTGTTTAATAGATACACTGCACTTACTGCCGCAAGTGCAGCGCATGGTATTACGGTTTACTGTGCAACTGCTTTGCCGTCCATCTGGCTCTTGAGGGTTGCCATGTAGTCCTCGGCGGTGGTGCTGTCGATGACATTGGTGCCGCAGTCAACAAAGCTGTCTACCTTTTCGCCGTTCAGATGTGCCACAACGGTCTTAACCGCCTGATAGCCCTGATCGTAGCCGCTCTGTGCAACGGTCATGGTCTCGCCGCCATCGAGGATGGACTGTGCTGCGGTGATATTGCCGTCAAAGCCGATGAAGATGGTCTTTGCATAAGCCGGATTGTTCGCTGCTGCACGCGCTGCCGCGATTGCACAGTCGTCATTGTGGCAGGCGATGATAGCCAGACCCTCCGGATGGCTCTGCATGATGCCTTCCATGCAGACGGTTGCCTTATCTGCTACGGCGTCTGCATACTGCACCTCGTCCGCGAGGAACGTGCCGCCTGCGCCGTCAATGCCTTCCTGGAAACCGGTGCGGCGTGCATCGGCGGTGGAGTCACCCTGAACACCCGCAATATAAGCTGCTTCGATCTTATCCCAGCCGGCTGCCTTGGCCGCCTCGACAGCCTTTGCGCCGCCGCTTGCCGCTGCATCCTTCTGGCCGATGCCGATGAACGAAATCTTCTCCGGTGCATTAAAGTCCGTATCGATTGCGAAGATGGGCATATCCGTGCCGCTCACCAGCGTGGTCGCCATATCGCCCTGAAGCGGTGCGATAATCATCGCGTCATACTTGTTGGCGTGCAGATCGGTTTCGATCATATTCTGCTGCTCGTCATAGGCGGTTTCCGAGGTCGCGCCCTTCATGTCGAGCACCGCGCCGGTCTCGGCCGCCGCTTTTTCAGCGCCTGCCATCATGTACTGGGTGTATTCGTTCGAGGTGGTCTTGAACACGATGGAAATGTTGTAATTGCCATCGCCGCCCTCAGCCTGAGAGCCGTTGCCGCCGGTGGAATCGGAGGACGAGCCGCAGCCTGCGAGCATGGATGTCATCAATGCGGAGGAAACAAACAGTGCGCCGATTTTCTTCAGATAGCTCATAATAAATTCTCCTTTACAGATCAAAAAATGTGACAAATGCTGGGGAATATGCTGTGAGATACTGCTGATTTTACGATATTAGAACTGTGCGTATTTTTCAACGTGTGCGCGGGTGACTTCTGCGGACTTCTTTACGTTCTCCTCCTGCGACATCTCATAGTATGCCGGACGGAAGATCTCGATGGTGCAGCAGTCGCCGTCAAAGCCGATCTTCTTGAGGGTATCTGCGTAGCGCGCATGAGGCAGGCAGTCGCCCTCGGCGCCCGGCCACAGACGCTTTTCGTCGTTGTTGTAATATGCGCCGCAGGGCATATCCTCGGTGCCGTTCAGGTGCCATACGAAAATCTTCTTGCCGTCTGCCTTTTCGAGCGTGTCCCAGCCGGAGCCCATTGCGTAGAAGTGGTACTGATCGAGCGTTACACCAACCAGCGGGCTGTTTACTTCCTCAACGATTGCGTAAGCGTCCTCGAAGCGGTTGATGGTCATGGACGGCTCGCCGCAGAACTCAAGGCTCAGGCGGATGCCATGCGGCTCGCACTTCTTAACCATTTCCTTGAGAACAGCAACTGCATCCTCGCGGATCTCCTTGCGGGTCGGGGTCAGGCCGCGCTCCTTCATGTCCTTGCTCGGTACGACAACGATCATCTTGCAGCCGAGGATGTTGCAGCGGCGAATGATCTCGTCCAGCTCAGCCATCACGGCGTCCTTTTCCTCCTGCGTCTGCTTCATGTTGAAGAAGCACAGCGCATTGTAGGAAAGCATCTTGAGGTGGTGGCTCTGGAACCATGCGCCCATCTCCTCGAGGGTGATCTTGCCGGCTTCCAGATCGCGGTTCAGGCACTCCGACTGAATGTCAATGCAGTCGAAGCCGTATTTCTCGCACAGCTCGAGGTCCATCATAACACTGTGGTTCTTGCAGAAACGGTCATTTGCTTCATTAAATCCGAGTTTCATGGTAATTGTTCTCCTTTTCTTTTCTCAATTAGGTTCTTGGTTGGACTTTATTATACTCATGCGGCAATGCCGATGGGCGAAAACAGAATGTAGATGCCGATCGCCAGAATGATACCGATGATACATACGATATGGCGATACTTCCACGGGGTCAAATCAACTGCGCCGACATCGGCCGGAACATATTCTTCTGTGCCGCGGTATTTGTTCAGATACCACATGATGGCAAATTCAACGACGAACAGCACAGCGATGGCGTACAGATAATGAATTGGCTCACCCGAGGTGGGGTAACAGGGCTTGATGATCATAAACGCGCCGTAAGCGATAACGTGAACAGCGGTGATGACCTTGGGCGCGTACTTCGGTGCCTTGCGGAAGATCAGCGCGCCGAGTACGGTGAACAGGATCGGCAGGGAAACGAACTGGCTCATAGAGTTGAGGAAGGTCGTGATGCCCTGTGCGAACATAACGAACGGTGCCACGCAGATAGCGACTGTACCGGCGCAGGTGCCGTAGATCTTGCCGACCTTGACGCACTGCATATCCGAAGCCTTCGGATTGATGGCGGTGCGGTACAGGTCGAGGGTAAACATGGTCGATGCGGAGTTGAGCACCGAGTTGAACGAGGACAGGATCGCGCCGAACAGAACAGCAGCGAAGAAGCCCATGACCGGCTTGGGAACAACGGCGGAAACCAGTGCCGGATAAGCAAAGTCGATCGCGGAGGAACCGGCCGCCGCTAGCTTGTCCTGAATGGACGGCAGGTGGTAAGCGATAACGCCCGGCAGTACCAGATAGAAGAAGCCGATGGTCTTGAGGAAACCGCAGTAGATCGCGCCCTTCTGACCTTCCTTCAGGCTCTTTGCAGCAAGTGCGCGCTGTACAAAGGACTGATTCGTGCACCACCAGTACAGGTTGTTGAAGAACATTCCCGTGAAGATGAGCGGCCACGGCAGAGCCGGTTCAGCAGCATCCCACGAAGCCCATGCGTTGAGCTTTTCGGGTTCGGTTTGTACGAGGTACTTGACACCTTCTACGAGACCGCCGCCGGTGGTCTCGTGACCCAGCAACGTCAGCGCGAGGAACGGGATCATCAGACCGCCGATGATAAGGCCGATGCCGTTGATGGTGTCGGATACGGCAACCGCCTTCAAACCGCCGAAGATGGCGTAGCAGCCGCCGATAATGCCGATAACGACACACAGAATTGCAACAGCCTGGAACTTGCTGATGCCGAAGATACCGGAAATATCGAAGATATTCTCAAATACAACTGCACCGGAGTAAAGGATGACCGGCAGATTGAGGATGGAGTACATCACAACGATGACGAACGAGAACATCAGCTTGGTGCCGCGGCCAAAGCGTGCTTCCATCAGCTGCGGGATGGTGGTCGTGCCCATTTTGAGGTAGGTCGGCAGGAACCACAATGCCAGTGCAAACAGCGTGAACAGTGCACCGACCTCCCAGCCGATCGGACTCATATTGGAAGCCCAGCCCTGACCGTTTGTGCCGACCAGCTGTTCTGCGGACAGGTTGGTCAGCAGCAGCGAGCCTGCAATGACAATACCCGGCAGTCCGCGCCCCGCGAGGAAGTATCCCTCGGCGGTGTCGAGCTTGTCATCTCTGGTCTTCCACGCTGAAATGACTGCCACCATGACGGTGAAAAACAGGAAGCTCAGCGCGATCCAGATCATGGAACTGAAAAATGACATTTTGTTTCTCTCACTCTCTTTTGGGGAATTTTTCGGTTTTGTGAATGGCCTTGTTCACTTGACAATCACAGAATATCACAGTGGATTTCCGGTTGCAATAGCTTGGGCGCACTATCATTTATCCGTGCATTATATCGTGATTGTGCATATTAAGATTGCGAGTGTTTACGATATTATGCACAAAAATGACGCTATCATTGTATCATTGGCGATGTGCAGCACAACATTTTCGTGCAGATGTAACATCTGGCGCACGACTGTATTTTATGATATAGTATAAGTACAGATAACGCAGGAGAGTGATTTTATGGTAACGATGCAGCAGATTGCTGACCGCTGCGGGGTGTCGCGCGGAACGGTGGACCGCGCCCTGCACCACAAGGAGGGTGTACGCGAGGAAGTTGCGGAGCGCATCCGCGCGACGGCGCGCGAAATGGGCTATATCTCAAACCGCCTCGTCATGCAGCAGATGCAGCAGTGGAAGATCGGCGTGGTGCTCCACTCCGACCATTCGCCCTTCGTGCAGATGCTGTGCGAGCTGTTCGAGAGCTTTTCCGAGCGTGAGCTTCTCCCGAACATCACGGTCATTGTGCGCGCGATGCAGGACACGGATGTGCAGCATCAGCTGACGCTGATCGATGAGCTGGTAACGACCGAGCACATCGACGGCCTCGCGCTCATGCCGCTCGCGAACACGCTCGTGCGCGACAGGATAAACACGCTCAGTGAGCAGCAGGGCATCCCTGTCGTGACGCTCAATACGGACATCACCGACGCGAACCGTATCGCCTATGTCGGCACGGACAACATCGCGAGCGGCCGCGCCGCCGCTGCGCTGCTCGGCATGGTCATGCAGGGGCACGGCAGCGTGCTGCCGATTCTGGGGCAGCGCAGCGGTCACTATGCCGACTCGCAGCGTTTTACCGGCTTCAGCACCGAAATGGCGGAGAGTTTTCCGGATATCCGGGTTCTGCACCCGGAATGCTCGTTCCTCGACGAAAGCCTTTCCGAGCGCATCGCTATGCGCGCCATTCAGTCGGACAGCGAGCTGCGCGGCATCTATCTGACCTCCGCAGGACGGGAGGGCGTTTACCGCGCCGTGCACGCCGCACATCGCAGCGAAAAGCTGCACATCGTCGTTCACGATATCACCGAGGGCAACATCAAAATGGTCAAAAACGGTACGGTCGATTTCATCATCGGGCAGGACGTCAAAACACAGGGCACGCTCCCAATCCGTCTGCTCTACGACTACCTTGAGCGCCATCAGTTCCCCAAAGAGCGCATGAATATGACGGATATTACGATTAAATTCCGCGGAAATGTGTAAAAATTCATGCTTTTTTCAAATAGATTGCAAGACCATAAAAAGAGCGTATAGCAATTTCAAGCTATACGCTCTGAGACTGTCGAAAAACTTTGTTTTTCCGACAATCTGTGTTTTGACTTCGCAAAACACGGACGTCCGAAAGTTCCCATTCGGAAACTTTCTCCCTCTTAAAGTATAAAAACCGAGGTACACGCCCCCGATTTTTATGAATTTGCTTTGAAATTCTATTAAATGCGTGCTACCGCACGAAGCGTAAAAATTAAAATAATACTTTTTTGACAGACTGAGAGCGTATAGCAATTTCAAGCTATACGCTCTCGTTTTATTTTACTAATAATAAACCAATATTTTTATTATACACTTGTTCCGAGAAAACTGCGGTGTTTTGAATAATATACAAGCAAAATCTTGCTGTATTCGTCTTTAATATCCAAAGTTTTGCGAGATTCGTTGAGCTATTCCGATTTGTACTCTCCGACGGCACCGTTCCGTGCCATCGGCGTACGCGCTGCGCGCCGCGCAGGCGTAGAATCGTTAGAAACAGCATAAAGTTATATCTAATGATAATATAACGAAAAGTAATCTATAATAAAGAAAGAAAATATAACAATAAGTATAAGAAAATACAAATTGACAATAAAAACTCGTAGATATATAATTAGAAAGCGAACTGTTTGAATTAGAACAAAGGAGAACGCAATGGAATTTTCCACCCATTACCTGCTCATGGCTGACCATGCCATGCTGCAGAAACTTGTCATGTCACGCATCAAACCGCTCGGTCTGACCACCGGCCAGCCTAAAGTGTTGGACTTTCTGCAGGATCACGACGGCGCCATGCAAAAGGATATCGCCCAAGGCTGCCATATCGAGCCGTCCTCGCTTTCTACTATCCTCGGGGGAATGGAACGCGCCGGACTGCTCGAACGCAGCACACGCGACGAAAACCGCCGTACGGTGTATGTCCGCCTGACCGACCTCGGCCGGGAGCAGTGCCGCCGCTTGAATGCTATCTTTGCAGCCGCAGAAGAGGAGGCGCTGCGCGGCTTCTCACCGCAGGAGATGCAGCAGGTACAGACCCTGCTCGAGCGTATTTATCGCAATCTAAACAACTAAAAGGGGATAAAATAGGCATGAAAGGCTCTAAACTCGGTATTCGGCTGCTGTATTACTTCGGCGGCTTCTTCGTCATGACTATCGGCATTGCACTGTCGGTCAAGTCCAATCTCGGCGTGTCGCCGGTCAGCTCCATCCCATACACCATGACCTGTGTATGGGGCATTGAGATGGGCGTTGCGACCGTCATTTTCCACGTTATTCTGGTCATCCTGCAAATGCTGCTGATGCGCCGCCGCTTTGAATGCAAAAATCTGCTGCAGATTCCGGTCGGCATGGTGTTCGGCGCATTCACAACCACCTGCAACACGCTCGCGGCGATATTTCCATCGACGGACAACCTGATTATCCGTTTGCTGATGTGCTGGATTGCCACTGTTTTCGTTGCAATCGGCATCTTTTTCTACGTTCCGGCGGACATTATGCCGCTGGCCGGTGAAGGCGCGATGCTGGCCATCTCCACGCTGACAGGCAAGCCGTTCCCGACCGTCAAGATCGCGTTTGATGTGTCCATGGTCATCATTTCGCTCATCACCTGCCTGATCTTCCTGCACGGACTGGGCAGCGTCGGCATCGGTACGGTTATCGCGGCGCTGCTTGTCGGTATCGAGCTGCGCATGATTACGCATCGGTTTGGTCGCTGGCGCGATAAGCTGCTCGGCAAACAATCTGAAATCTGAGGCAACACCGCAAAATTCCTCGCAAATCGCTCTTGTTCAATTATGCGGTGTTGCCTAAAAATCCCTCTCTTTCTCGCAAAAAAGAGAGGGATTTGTTTATGTTCTGCGCATTTTCAGCAGCCGGATATCATCGCCGAAGAACCGCAGCGGCAGAAACTCGCCGAGCAGGCGGGAGGCCACGGCAGGCGAGTATTTCTCGCTGAGCGTTTCCGGCAGCAAGTTGGTGTTGATGATCATGGGGCGCTTAGCCATCAGGCGGTTGTTGATCAGGTTGTACAGCGCGGAAACCGTGAAGGCGGTGCCCATTTCGGTGCCCATATCGTCGATAATGAGCAGGTCGGCGCGCTCATAGCGTGCAGCGCGTTCTGCGGCGGCTTCGCCGTCACCGGAGCCGAACTTGATGGTCTCATACGCGGCAACAATGTTGATGGCGGTGTCGTAGGCCACGGAAAATCCGCGTGCGGAGACCGCCTCGGCAATGCAGGTAGAGAGAAAGGTCTTGCCCAGACCGGTCGAGCCAAACAGCAGCAGATTGGGGGAATCCTTGCCGAATTTTGCGGCATAAGCCTTGCATTCGCCCAGATTATATTCCATATTTTCGCGCGGCGAAATACCGCTGCGGCCATCTGGGCGGGTGGAGTAAAAGCTCATGTCGAACTTGGAAAAGTTCTGATCGGCAATCGGCAGCACTGAGGAAAGCTGCTCCTTGAGCAGCTTGGCGTAGCGCGCCTTGACGCACTCGCAGGTCGCACTGCCGGCGTAGCCGGTGTCGCCGCATTTTGGGCACAGCGGCTTGTCGGTCAGATAATCGGCGGGAAGTCCAAGCTGCCGGAGCAGGTCGCCGCGTTCCTCCTGCAGACCAAGATTGCGGTCGCGCAGCTTCTCGATTGCAGCCGTCGGGTCTCCGCCGGACTCCATTGCGGCCCGCAGAACAGACGCTGCCGTGGTGCTCAGCTCGCGGTCGATTGCGCGGATACGCGGCTCGCGTGTGTAAATCTCACGCCGGCGCGCTTCCAGCTCCTCGGTGTGAGCCGTGCGCTCGCGTTCCAGCTCGCGCCGTGCGGCGGCGAGCAGTTTTTTATCGTATGCCATAGGTTATTCCTCCGTGTTGCGGCGATGACTGCGCACGCGTGCAGCCCAGTCCTGCTCCCAAGCGGCGAGCGTGGCGCTGTCGGTCGGCTGTGCGGGTGTCTGACCGACGGCGGCAGGCACGGCAGACACGGCAGACGTGCGGGTTTCCGGCTCGAGAGCGGTGATTTCGCTGACCGTATGTACGCCCGCATTGTCCCATCGGCGCAGAATGCCGAGCGTGTAATCCAGACTTTTGTGTCCCTGCTTTTGACCGGTGCGGTGCACCGCCAGCTCCACTGCGTCGGCAGGGAAGCCGTGCGCCAGTGCAAAGCGGCAGACGCGCTGCTCCTTGGGCGCGGGCTGCTCGGTATCCGCACCGAGTGCACGGTAGATCGCCTCGCTGAGCGGTTTTTCGTCCGCACGGCGTGTCAGGTACTGCTGGGCCGCCTGCGCGGTGACAATGCCCATATCGGCCCACTGGTTGGCTTCGCGGCGCAGATCGGTCGTGCGGACCGTTCCCTTTTCGCTTTTCAGATAGCTGAGCAACTCAATCGTTGCACCTGCGTCCAGACCGAGATAGTCGTAAATGGTCAGCAGACAGCGCAGCTGACCCTCAGTCAGCGCACGGCCTGTAATGCCCTCTGCTGCATCGCAAAGGCCGGAGAAGGTCTGGTCGTCCAGACGGGCACGGCGCAGCTCATCGCCGGTGTAGCGCGGCGCTTCGGCGGATTTGTCGGTTGCTGCTTTGGTTTTTTCCGTCGGCGCGATCAGGTTGTTGAGCGTGAATGCCGCACGTTCGTAGCGGTCGGCGCTCAGACGCAGGGCGCGCGCTGCAGCGGAGCCGTCCGTGCCGCCGTGCCGCAGGATATAAAGATACAGCAGCGCCGCATCGCCGTCGCCGACCGCGATCAGCTTGTCGAGCATGTCGCAGCGTGCTACGCGCAGTTCGCCCTCGGGCAGCAGCACAGAGGTCATGGGCTTGTCCTTCTTTCCGGTGGATTTTGGTGTACCCCTCATTATAGCATAAATCCCTCTTCATTTGAAGAGGGAAGAATTGCAGAGAGTAACAGAATATGTGCCACAATAAAAGCAGAAAACCGAGGAAACTCTTGGTTTTCTTCGTAAACTGGTGAGAGCGTAGCCGCCATCGGCTGCGCTCTTTTGCTATCTTCATTATAGCGGTTTTAAGGGGGAAGTCAATATGGGTTTATTTGCGTGATTTGCGGTGATTATCATCATATAAACCGAGATATTGCCGTTGAATTGTCCGCTTACGCAGGCAAATCACGGTTCGGCGAAGCTGACTGCAGCCTTCGCAGATATCTTTGCTCCAAGAGAGTGCAACATCCCATTTGGTATAGCAGGTGCCCTCCAGACGGTTGAGACAATCCAGACAAAATTCAGCCATAAGCTCACCTCACACACATTATACTCAATATATTGGGCATAGTCAATATATTAGGTCGTGTTATGTTGTGCGTGAGGTGATCGTACATGATCAGTTACGCTCCGTTTTACCGGACGCTTTTAGAAAAAGGCGTTACAGAATACCATTTAATTTACAAACAGGGCTTTTCCGCCAATATTCTGCACCGCATGAAGCACGGTAAAACAATCACACTGAAAACGCTGGATACATTGTGCTTTATCCTAAACTGCAGTGTTTCGGACATTATCGAGTATATCCCGGATGAATAAAAAGGCTTCGGAGCCACGCTCCGAAGCCTTTTTCCCTTATTTCAGCCGAAATTCAATTACAGAATCTTCTCTTCCGGCTTAACGTCCTTCATGGACAGGTTTACACGGCCCTTGTCGTCGATCTCCATGACCTTGACCCAAACCATGTCGCCTTCCTTGACAGCGTCCTCGACCTTCTCGATGCGGTGGTCAGCCATCTTGGAGATGTGAACCATGCCGTCCTTGCCCGGCAGCAGGTTTACGAATGCGCCGAAGTTCATCAGACGAACGACCTTGCCGTAGTAGATCTCGCCCGGCTCCGGCTCCTTGACGATCGCTTCGATCATCTTCTTCGCCTTGTCTGCATCGGTAGCCTTAACGGCAGCGATGGTAACGGTACCGTCATCCTCGATGTCAACCTTTGCACCGGACTCAGCAACGATGTTCTGGATTACAGAACCGCCCTTGCCGATAACCTCGCGGATCTTGTCCGGATTGATGTGCATGGTGGTCATCTTCGGTGCCCAGTCGGAAACGTCCTCACGCGGCTGCGGGATAGCCTTGAGCATGATCTCGTCCAGAATGCCGTAGCGGGCTACGCGGCACTTCTCAAACGCCTGCTTGATGATGTTCGGGGTCAGACCGTCAACCTTGATATCAACCTGAATAGCGGTGATACCCTTCTTGGTACCTGCTACCTTAAAGTCCATATCGCCGTAGAAGTCCTCAACGCCCTGGATATCGGTGAAGGTGGTCTCCTGACCGCCGTCGGTGATCAGACCGCAGGAAATACCGGCAACCGGTGCCTTGATCGGAACACCGGCGTCCATCAGAGCCAGCGTGGAACCGCAGACAGAGCCCTGAGAGGTGGAGCCGTTGGAGGAAATAACCTCGGAAACCAGACGCAGAGCGTACGGGAACTCGCTTACCGGCGGGATAACCGGCAGCAGAGCACGCTCAGCCAGTGCGCCGTGACCGATCTCACGACGGCCGGGACCGCGGGACGGACGGGTTTCGCCAACAGAGAAGGACGGGAAGTTGTAGTGGTGGATATAGCGCTTTTCCTTCTCTTCGAAGATGGTGTCCAGCTCCTGCGCATCGCCCAGAGTGCCCAGGGTGCAGAGGGTCAGAACCTGAGTCTGACCGCGGGTGAACATGCCGGAACCGTGTACGCGCGGCAGAACGTGAACCTCGGCAGCCAGCGGACGAACCTCTTCCATGCCGCGGCCATCTACGCGCTTGCCGTTTGCCAGCCAGCGGCGAACGATCTTCTTCTGCAGCTTGTCTACGCACTCGCCAAGGTTAGCGCCGTGCTCTTCCTTGTACTCTTCGTCCAGAGTTGCTTCAAACTCGTCAACGATAGCGCGCACGCCGGCGTCACGAACGGTCTTGTCGTCGGTATCCATAGCAACCTCGAACTTGTCGTTGCAGGCTGCCTCGAGCTTGTCGAACAGGTCGTGGTCGATGTCATGATGCTCATACTCGAACTTCGGCTTGCCGATCTCGTCCTTGATGGACTGGATGAATGCGCAAACCTTCTTCAGCTCCTCATGTGCTTCCATGAGTGCGTTGAACATATCGTCCTCCGGAACTTCCTGTGCACCGGCCTCGATCATAACGATCTTGTCCTTGGTAGCACACAGGGTAACGTCCATCTCGGATACCTTGCGCTGCTCGGAGGTCGGGTTGATAACGGTCTTGCCGTCAACGATGCCAACCTGGCAACCGGCTACAACGTAGTCGAACGGAATATCAGAGATAGAAACTGCGATGGAAGCGCCCAGCAGAGCAACTACCTCCGGAGAGTTGTCGTAGTCGTTCTCCAGAACGGTGCAGACGATGGAGACGTCGTTGCGCAGGTCCTTCGGGAACAGCGGACGCATCGGACGGTCGATCTGACGAGAGGACAGGATCGCCTTCTCGGACGGACGGCCCTCACGGCGCATGAACGAGCCGGGAATGCGGCCTACTGCGTACATACGCTCCTCAAAGTCAACGGAGAGCGGGAAAAAGTCGATGCCGTCACGCGGCTTAGCGGATGCGGTAGCAGTAACGAGAACAGCGGTCTCGCCGTAGCGAACCAGGCAGGAGCCGTTAGCGAGCTGTGCCATCTTGCCGGTCTCGACGGTCAGCTTGCGGCCGGCGATCTCGGTCTCAAAAACGCGGTAGTTTTTGAAGTCAAAGTGGTTGATGTTTGCCATTTTGTTTCCTCCTTTAATCGTTTGGGGAGGGCGGCAGCAGCTTTTTTAGCACTTGAAACAAAAACCAAGCGGAATGGAAAATGGAGAATGCAGAATTGCTGTATTGCGCACTGCGCGATAATTGAATAAGCGCGTAGCGCAACTAGCGCAGCGCGGACGGAACTCGCGCAAGGAGAGCGCTATTTTCCATTTTCAATTCTCAATTTTCAATTCCGGATCATGCTCTGCATGATTTGGTCTCTCTTTCAACTGCTAAAAAGCGATAATGCCGCCCAGCTTAAAATACAGAAACAGGGGAGCAGACTGCTCCCCTATTTTCGCATTTTCTTACTTACGGATACCCAGCTTAGCGATCAGGGCACGGTAACGGTTGATGTCCTTCTTCTGCAGGTAAGCCAGCATAGAACGACGCTGACCAACCATCTTCAGCAGACCGCGGCGAGAGTGGTTATCCTTCTTGTGTACCTTCAGGTGCTCGGTCAGCTCCTTGATGCGGGCGGTCAGGATTGCAACCTGAACCTCCGGGGAACCGGTGTCGGTAGCGTGGGTACGGTTTGCCTCGATAACGGCAGTCTTGTCTTCCTTACGGATCATGTCGGTAGTTCACCTTTCATAAATAAAATTTTACTCACCCACAGGCCGGGCCGCGGCTTGGTGAATGGAGGCGATAAGAACGCTCCCTTTGTCCGTCAGCTAAGCGCGGGGCGAAAGTATATTTATATTACCATGAAAATGACTGTTTGTAAAGCGATTTTCGCGGATTTCAGCATAAAATCTCGAAAGCAGACGCGCGTTTGACGAAAAAACAGGCATGTTTTTGTACAAGTTGTCAGTTTCTGCGGAATACTGCTGCGTGAATTGTCGGATTGTACAATTATGAATGAATTGTAAATGCGATTTTGGCACATTTGAATCTTGTCCGGCGAGAGGCAGAGTGCTATAATTACTACCATCATCGGTGGAGGGCTTGAGAGTTCTTCTCGCTCGCTGCCGTTTTTATTTATTGCTAAGAAACGCGACGGGGCGGTGCAGCAGCGCGGCCTGATGTCGCGTTTTTATTCGTTTTGGGGTACTTTTTCCGAATGGGAAAAACGGGGGCGCATACCTGTTTTCTGCACCGGCTGGGCGGGATGCCCGAACCGCGCAGGCGGTTCGTCCTGACGGGCGGAAAATTTCTCGCTGCACCTCAGCGGGGAGTGCGCCGTCTGCGGACGGCGGGGACGTTGCGGTGCCCACCGCGGGGGCAAAAAGGAAGGGACACCTGCGGTTTCCCTTCCTCTTTGAACTCCTATCTTTCCCTTATTCGGACAGCACGGCGGCAATCAGAGAGCGGCGACCGCTTCGGAATAGGGGAACGGCAGTCGGGTTACTCTTGCGTAGGAACGCGCATTACGCGTCCATTACTCGACCTATACGCAGTTCTCGGATGCCGTTCTGCTACACATACCGGCAACTCTACGCAGACGCGACACAAGGTGAATTGCCCGAAGGGCAAGAGAAGGTCCCCTGGGGGATAACAGTGTCGCGCAACTCGTTTGCGCGTTATTTCGCATAGCACCTGCGAAGTTTATATGCCGCTAATGCTTTACCGGAGGGGAGGGATGAACTCATCACTCCGCGTGTTGGCGAATTTCATTGATTTGATCAACCTGCACTTACAAATGACCGTAGGGGCGCACATTGTGCGTCCTTTTTCCGTTCTGCACAAACAAAACAGGAGGAATGGACATGAAGCGGATTAAGGCGGCGTGCATTTGTCAGACCCTGCATTTCCAGCTGAAGGAGGATTTGGAGCACAGTATTGCGGTGCGCCTGGTGCGCGAGGAAGTCGAGCACTACAAGCAGGCACTGGAGCGGAACCGCACGCGCTATAAGATCGTAGACGAGGCGGAGCAGGAGGATGGTTCGGTAGTCATTCGTATCATCAAGCAGTACAACCGGAGTCTGGTAGGCGATTATCTGGATTGAAAAGAGCCTGTCTGCAGCGCAGACAGGCTCTTTCTCTTTATTTTGTGCCGAAAAAAGCCGCAGAGCAATGCTCTGCGGCTTTTCTTATACAATCAGAAGCAGCGTGCTGCGCTTTCCGCGGGCATGGCGGATATTGCAAGCGGGGCTCCAAAACCCGCCGCAAACCGGGAGGTCGCAGGCAGTACGGCGCTTCAAAAAGCAATCAGATGATTACTTAGACTCCTTAGCAGCCTTGATTGCGTCGATCATCATCGGAACAACC
>NZ_QUIX01000028.1:0-7792 GCF_003480365.1 Butyricicoccus sp. AM32-19
CGGTGCGTGTGAGATCTTTGACCTCCGGGGCAAGGCTCTCAGCCGTGCCGCCCGATTGCAAAGGCGGTGGGTGCGCTTGGTGCGTTCGCCTTTCTCCAGATACTTCTTTCTGTTCTCCAGACGCTCCAGCTTGTGCTGTTCCTGTGCAAGCTGCGTCTCGGCTCGTTCCTTTTCGGCTCGAAGCTGTTCAAGGGTTTTCGGTTTTGTCATTGTGATTGACCTCCTTTTTTTGATTTTGGGAATAAAAAAAGACCGTCAACTTTTCGCATAGTGCGACCAGTCAACGGTCAGTTTTTGATATTTAGTTATTGTGTGTTACCATTTGTCGATTTTTAATTTTGCTTTTCGCTTAACCTTAAACCAGAAGCTATTTGAATAGTTCTCGTTATGGACTAAAACCTCATACGCCTCCATAGCTCCAGCAGAATATACAAAGCCAAATAATCCGACTGACAATCCTAAAAAGACAAGCGAATGATAGTGTGTCCATGGAATTATTCCTCGAACGGTAATAGCGAGTGTCAAAAGACCTATGATGAACAGAACTGTGCAAGGGATAGCAACAACCATGTTCTTTTTCTTCATGGAACGATATTCGTCAGTTAGTACCTTTAGAAATTCATAATCAAAAAGCAAACTCTCTTTTTTCAAAATTGTGTATTCATCTTTTGAAATGAACATTGAAACCACAAGAGCAATAATTCCTGCAAGTATGCAAATGGACATACCCAACACTTTCCATGCAGTCGCTGTCTGAAACACGGTGTAGGGTATTCCAGCTAAAGCAAACAAGGCGAATCCGGCACCAAAATATTTGCAAGTCTTTTTCTCGTTGACGATATAGCCAACAGCCATTTCTCTACTTACATAATAGCCTTTTTCATCTGCGCTACTTTCCGTTTTTTCGCCTTTCAGTAGGAAGTCAATAGATACCTCAAAGACATTTGAAAGCAACAGCAATTTTTCTGTTTCCGGATATCCTTGATTATTCTCCCACTTGCTGATTGCTTGTCGGGTTGTTCCCACAAACTCTGCAAGAGCTTCTTGAGACAGACCTTTTTCTTTTCTGAGTTTGTAGATTTTTTCGCCTAAATTCATAGGTGATACCTCCTTTGATTTTAATAGCATAATTCTACCAAAGCGAGGTGTCATTATCTATCTTTCGGGAAATGCACTTTGTCAACTTCAAGTTGCAGATATGTTTTCCAGTGCATAACTGTCCTTTTTCAAACTTGCTGGCGGCGAACAGCATTTCATGCTGTTTGCGGACGGCAAGCCCACAGGGGATAGCCGCTTTAGCGGCGCAAGGGGGTGTAGCCACCTTGACGGAACGAAGTGACGAAACATTCTCGGTTATGCAGTTTTCTTCTGCTGACCGGGAATGAAGCTCCGCAGGACGCACTACTCTCGACAGAGAGTATAGAAGTGCGCCCTTTGTTCCAAAGGGATTTTATACATCCGTTATGTCTGCTGCGTACAGCTTATCAAACTGGCCGGGGCAGTGGACATCATATCAGGCCAACAGCGATTCAGCCTGTCGAATATGAATTGTGGGATGTATATGAATTTATCTGACAATCATAAAAGCATAACAGCTCGCCGTTCCGCTTTCCGTCCGAGCGCGAAGGGCATATGCTCCACTGATGTTCTCCGGTATCTGCATCACGGAATAACCGTCATGCGTCCGCTCGGTCGCAGCCTCCAACATGCTGTTTGGATAAAGCTCATACAGCGTGTTTACAAGCGTAAAGTGCGCTTCGACATACTTTGTTCCTTGGTACTGACCCAATGTGACGGTATCTCCGTAGTTGCCCCGGATAATATAATCCGTGTAATCCTGCACGATTCCCCCGCCGTTACTCCATGACCAATCTGCGGCAAGGTACGGTATATTCAGCGAATCCAGGAGACCGCAAAATTCCGCGTCCGCCTGCTTGACCTTTTCAGCATAGCTGGCAAATGTCTGCCCGGATTCAGTGCCGGTATACGGCGTGAAAGTCTGTCCATTGATTTCCTCAATGACCTTGTCAGGAGTATACGACATATCCTGCCCAACACCAGTCGGCATAATATCAAATTCCGGATTCGAACCGTAGATATCGGTCAACTGCCCTCTCACTACGCCGCCACGCCATACGACAGGCAGACACATGCCTAAATCCTCGAGAGGCAAAAACGCATAATCGCCGACATTTGCCGAAAACGTGACAAGCTGATCGCCCGCCGCCAGATTCAAAACTGGCAGCTCCTCTGAGGACCTCGGCAGCGCATCTAAAACTGACGACTCACTTACACGGTCGGAATCGGTATATGTCATTTTTGTCGGCTCGAGATTATAAAACCGGCCGTCATGCAGGATAAAAATCGGATTTAGACTTACATATTCCATGTTCGCTGCATCTTCAGCATTGTCGTAAAACGGAACGCTTAAGCGCCAGTCGTACCCCATTTCGCTCCATTCTTCGTCCGCCGGCTCATCCGCCTTATCCGTCGGCTCTTCCGCCTCATGCATCGGCTGATTCTCCGGTTGCGGAACATCGTTCTGTCCAGCTGAGTTAACCTGTCCAGAACACCCGGCAGAACAAAGCAGCAGGAGGGCAGCGATAAACATCAGTATTCGCTTTTTCATCTTTCTCTCTTCTTTCATATGATGGTTGCAAATTCATGTGAATTCGCAGTACATTCTTAGCTTACCATAAAGCAACAAGTTGTCAAGTGCTTTTACCGTCAACATACTTCAGGCTGTCTGCCTCGCAGGACGCACTACCCTCGATAGAGAGTATAGAAGTGCGCCCTTTAGTTCCTAAAGGGGTTTTATCGGTTCGATAAAGCTGAATTTATCTGCAGTCACTTTCTTTTCGTTTTCCAATTCCTTTTCTGTAATCTTCCATGAGCCTAACACAATGACCTGCTATATCGTGCATTCCAAGTTCCTGAAAAAAGACAATTTGCAGTTTCATCAGTTCTTCGCAAACCGTCAACTTCTGTTCATCCATATTGCCGACAGCAAGCCATGGGAAAGCCTTATATTTCCTCGTGTCACCAATGAGAAAATTATACCCTATTAACTGATTTTCACGGAGAACGAAATAGAATTGTGGACCCGAATTCGGAACTGACTTTTCCATAATCCGCTGCATTGTTTTCACACCGCCGTATGCCGGGAAAAAACCGATTTGCGCAAGAGCATTTAATATGTCAAGCCGTTTATCCGTGGGTATATCTCTGTAATTGAGAATCTGTTCCATTTGCTTTGCCCTCATTAAATCCCGATTCATAATGTAAGAGTAAGGTCTATCCGGCCTTGCTCTTTTCTTTTAAAATGGAGATATGGTCTGACGAAATTTCCGATTGGGACATCACGCCCGCAGACAAATGTGTCAGCCAGCCTCCATTGTTTTGTGCTCGATTCAGCAAGTTGGGACATAGCTCCCGTTTCACGATTGAATATGTGCGTACTTTGGAAAAGCTGGATAGCCATAAATCGAAACGAAAGAAGGAATGTCAATGCTCGCAGTAGGAATCGATATTTCCAAGTCAAAAAGTGTAGCAGCCATCTTAAACCAAGATGGATCAATGCACACAGGCCCTTTTGAATTCCACCATACGCAGCCCGAACTAGATGCTTTCATCAAGTATATTTTGAATAGCAATCAATCTGCAACCATCTTAATGGAAAATACCGGGCATTACCATTATCCTGTTCTGAAAGCGTTTCAGGAAGCCGGGCTCCCTGTTTGTATGGTTAATGCCTATCAAATCAAGAAATTCGGAGACATGGATCTTCGCAAGGCCAAAACGGACAAGAAAGATGCAGTGCGGATTGCCAGATATGCATTGGAAAAGAGTTATTCTCTGGTTCCATACACATCTATGGAGCAGAAATACGAAGATTTAAGATTTTTGGCACGACAGTATAATCAGCGAATGCTTACCCTGAAAACCAACAAAGTATTTCTACTTAATCTATTGGATGAAACGATGCCTGGCATAACCAACATCCTGCCTCTAACGACCAGAACGCCACAAACCAGTCTTTCCGTTCTCTTTATCAATCGTTTTAAATCCTACGATCGTATAGAGAAAATGGGGAAAAGTCGTTTTCTTGACGCATTTGAAAAAATCGCAAGGAAATCTCGGAATCGCCAAACCAAAACCTATGGGTTGGCAATTTACGAAGCTGCATTGCTCAATATCACAACAAGAGGAGAAAACGAATATACCCTTGGGGCTCAAGATCAGTGCCTTGAACTTGTCTGTGAATCCCAAAAGGCCGCTGATTCAATTATTCTAAAGATGCAGACATTGGCTGAAACATTGCCCGAATACGCCGTGCTGCGTTCTATGGCTGGTGTAGGTAATAGACTCGGTCCCCTTATCCTTGCTGAAATTGGAGATATCCGCCGCTTTCACAGTGGAAAAGCACTCAACGCTTATGCTGGTAACGATGCGCCTCCATATCAGTCTGGAACATTTGAGAGCCACAATCGCCACATATCAAAACGTGGGAATGCGGCTCTCAGAAAGTATTGCTTTGAGGTTATGCAGGCACTCAAACTTACACGACCTCAAGATGACCCTGTCTACCTTTTTCTGCTCAAAAAGGAACAGGAAGGGAAACCGTATAATGTAGCTAAAATGGCCGGAGTCAACAAGTTTCTCCGCATCTACTATGCGAGAGCGATGGAAACGCTCAAGCAACTGTAACCACTGATTTTATTATATAGCTTTTTCAAAAATCCACAACTGCTGTGGGTTTAATTTGATGCGCCCTTTTTTCCAAAAGAAAATCGGAAAATCTATAAACAAACTCTTGACAAATACATTAGCAAGATTTGTTTCTCAATTTCGTATTCAAATTATACCATAAAACTTGTGAACAATTCTACCGCAACTTTGGAATATATGAGAAAAGCCCGAACAGTTTTCTGTCCGGACTTCCTCGCTCAATCATAAATCAATTCTGCTTTCACAACTTCCTCTGCCTGTGCCTTGCAAGCGTTCATCTGCCGTACCCACTCCATCTGATTTTCGGCTTTCAGTTGCTCGGTCACGCCGTTTCGCTCTGCCAGTGACCGCACGATCAACTCTATGCGGTTTCGTGCCGCTTCGTCAATCTCGGCGCAATGCTCAAAGAGCTTGTCGGATAGTACCAGCTTATTGAACAGTATCGGGCGGTGCATTTCCAGATACGCCTTGCGAAGTCTGCCGTAGTGTCCGATGGGCTTGGTCTTGCGGATAATGATGTTCGGGATAAGATAATCACCGTTCTGTGTGTAAGTGATATTCATGCTGTTTGTACTCCTTTCATCGGCTCTCTCTGCGGTAAACTGCTGACAGGGACGAACACTCCCTTTGCAATGTCCTCCGCACGAATGGCGGCTTTCTTGGCTTCGATTTCCGCCTTTTTCCGCTTCTTGATTTTGTCCTCGTATCGCTTCTGCGCTCCGCTGGCTTTCCGCTTCAAGTAGTTCTGATGAAGCCTGTCCTTGCGTTCCTCACGTTTGCGGATTTCCTCTAATTCTTCCGGGGTCAGCTCCACTTCTCCAAACGCCGGGGAACAAATCGCCCAACAAAATTGAAGTAAATCTCGACCTCCTGTGTGGTCTGTATACTGCCTTTGCGGTCACGCTCATGCACAAGAATTTTCTCGATAAACTCGTTGAGCATGGCAATGGTCAGCTTGTCGAAGTTCTCATATTTGTCAATCAGAGCGATAAAACGGTCAGCGTCCTTTTCGTGCTTCTCATAGCTCTTGACAGCCTTTTCCAGAACAGAGATTTCAGCGGTAAGCTCGGACTGTTCCTTTTCGTATTGAGCGTCCAGAGTGGCGTATCTGCTGTCGGACAGCTTGCCTAAAATGTTGTCCTCATAGATTTTGCAGAGCAGCTATTACGAAAGACCAAAATGTGATGCTACCCAAGTACACGGTGTTTTTTAAGGCTAAAGATGCGGATGCGCTGACTTCCGCTTTTGAGGAATTCACCAACCGCAAGCTGAAGGCAAAGGAAAAACCGAGTGTTCTGGAGCAGCTTAACAAGCTCAAAGAGCTGGTTGCTGCAATTCTGCCGGATAAGGTTCGCCACAAAAGTCAGGAGCGTGATCTATGAGTAATAAGACAAAAAAGCGGCTGATCCTGAACCTGCCGTACTTCATTGCCGGTCTTGTATGTACCAATCTGGGAGAAGCGTGGAGAATTGCCGAGGGCGCAGACATGTCTGAAAAGCTCCTCGGCTTTCTTTCTGCCCTGGGTGTAGCCTTTTCCAATCCGATGCCAAGTCTGCATCCGATGGATTTGCTGATTGGCGTGTGCTGCGGAACAGGTCTGCGGCTTGCCGTGTACCTGAAAGGCAAAAATGCCAAGAAATATCGCCATGGCATGGAGTACGGCTCTGCCCAGTGGGGAACGCAGAAAGACATCGAACCGTTTGAAGACCCGGTGTTTGCAAACAATGTGATTCTGACCCGGACGGAGCGGCTGATGATGAGCAATCGTCCGAAGAATCCGGCCAACGCAAGGAATAAGAATGTTCTGATTGTCGGCGGTTCTGGTTCCGGTAAAACTCGCTTTTGGTTGAAGCCAAACCTTCTCCAGATGCACAGCTCCTATGTGGTCACTAACCCGAAAGGCAGCATCGTGATTGAGTGCGGCAATGCTCTTTTGAAGCATGGCTACAACATCAAGATTTTCAACACCATCAATTTCAGAAAGTCGATGCACTATAATCCCTTCGCCTATATCCATTCAGAAAAAGACATTCTGAAACTGGTGACAACGCTGATTGCCAACACAAAGGGCGATGGAAAAGCCGGTGACGAGTTCTGGACGAAGGCAGAAACGCTGCTCTACTGCGCCTTGATCGGATATATCCACTATGAGGCACCGCTGGAAGAGCAGAACTTTGCAACTCTGATTGAATTCCTGAATGCGATGGAAGTTCGCGAGGATGATGAAACCTTTCAGAATCCGGTGGATCAGATGTTTGAAGTTCTGAAAAAGAAGAAGCCGAATCACTTTGCTGTCCGGCAATATGCCAAGCTCAAGCTGGCTGCCGGTGTTGTATGCTCTAAAAGACTTCTTAATCAAGCGGTTGGGAAGTCTCTTAGAACACACAACCTAAAACCGAAGAAAGGAGCGCAAGTTATGAGAAAAAACGAGAAAATCACTGCTCTGTATGAACGGTTGAGCCGTGATGACTTTGGCAAAGATGATGACCAACAGCGTGAGAGCAATTCCATTTCCAACCAAAAGCAATGTTGGAGGAGTTCGCCGCACGGCAGGGGTTTACGAACATTGTCCATTTCACGGACGATGGCATTAGCGGCACTTGCTTTGACCGTCCCGGATTTCTGGCAATGATGAAAGAGGTTGAAGCCGGAAATGTGGAGTATCTGTGTATCAAGGACATGAGCCGCATGGGTCGTGACTATCTGAAAGTCGGTCAGATTATGGAAATCCTGCGTCAGCGTGGCGTTCGCCTTATCGCCATCAATGACGGCGTGGACAGTGCCAGAGGGGACGATGATTTTACCCCTTTCCGCAACATCATGAACGAGTATTATGCCAGAGACACCAGCCGTAAAATCCGTTCCACTTTCCAGTCCAAAGGCAAGTCCGGCAAGCACCTCACAGGCACGGTCATTTACGGCTATCTCTGGAACGAAGCCAGAGACCAATGGCTGGTTGACCCCGAAGCCGCAGAGGTGGTCAAGCGCATCTTTTCCATGACGATTGACGGCTACGGTCCGTATCAGATCGCCAGCAAGCTGAAAGAAGAAAAAGTCCTCATTC
>NZ_QUIX01000028.1:7802-14103 GCF_003480365.1 Butyricicoccus sp. AM32-19
ATCCTCATTCCGTCCGCTTACCTTGCCCAGCACGGCGAGGGCGTGAACAAGAATAAGACTTTCAAAGATGTGTACGGCTGGGGTTCTTCCACCATTTGCAACATTCTTGAAAAGCGTGAGTATCTGGGACACACCATCAATTTTAAGACCCGAAAGCACTTCAAGGACAAGAAAAGCCATTATGTCCCGGAGGACGAATGGACAATTTTCGAGAATACCCATGAACCTATCATTGACCAGCAGACCTTTGACCTTGTGCAGAAAATCCGTGGGAATGTCAGACGCTACCCGGACGGCTGGGGCGAAGCAGCTCCCCTCACGGGCTTGCTCTATTGTGCCGATTGCGGCGGCAAGATGTATGTCCACCGCACCAATAACGGCAAGCGCATTTCTCAATACACCTGCTCACAGTACACCAAAGTTCCTTGCGGAACGCTCTGCAAGACCCAGCACCGTATCAATGAAGATGTGGTACTGTCCCTTGTCTCTGAAATGCTGAAAGCCATTGCAGAATATGCCAAGCATGACGGAGCCGAGTTTGTCCGTGTGGTGCAGGAAGCACAGTCCAGCCAGCAGACGGCAGAGGTCAGGAAACAGCGGACACGCCTTGCCACAGCAAAGCAGAGAGTTTCCGAGCTGGAAGTCCTGCATCTACACCGTATTTCCGCGCCACCTGTTCAAAGCCTTTCAAATCCGTTTTCTCAATGGGAATACTGCTGACTCCCTGATTCTGACCGATCAGCTCTTTGATGCTCTGCTTTCCAATCGGCAGCTGCGCTGTTTTCTGAGCCACCTTCGCCTGATGGTGTCGTTTCCACGCATTATATCCATTCACGATGGTGCGAAAGGTCAGTTTCGTGGTACTGATTGCCAGATTGACGGTACGATTTTCAACTTCTTCCTGCATGAATCTCCGCCTCCTTCCTTACAAACTGTCCCGGTCCGGTGCCGGCTTGCTCTTTTCCAAAGGCTTCGCAGCCTTTTCCTCCATCTTCTTCACCATGTCATCCGGAACCGGAATCGCCATGATGCTGCGCCCCATGCGAACGAACATCTGGGGCTGATGGAACTGTTCCTCAAATTTCTGCATCTGCTCCGAAGTCAGAGAACCAAAGTCATCCTCTGTCAGCCCAACCACCAGAAAATCACCGGCATAAATGTCCTGCATATCCCCGTCTTCGGTGTAAATCGCACGGTTCAGTGGCAGGCCATTGATTTTGCCGGATTCATTCAGAATAACGGCCACTTCATCCTCGAAAGGATAGGTCACTTCAATATCGCCGCCGACCATAGTCTGCAAATCTTCCAGTTCCGTGCCAACACTGATTTTCTTCGGGTAGGCGTTGGGCTGCACCAGCAGCACATCCATTGTTCTGTTCTCCGCCAGTTCATGTTCTCCCACAGTCTTTAAGTCCACGCTGGTGAAATCGCCGGAATCCAGAACATAGTCCCGATTGTTCCATGCCTGCATCACCATGCGTTCCGCGTCTTCCTGTGAGGCAGCTTCCACAGAAACCTTTCTTTGGAGAGTTTCCGTAATCTCCACATCGAATTTCTTCATAGGCTCCTCCTTAGATCAAGCGCAGTGCCGGAACCAGCTCGCCGCCAATGGAAACCACCGTCAGGTTTTCGCTCACATAGTCGATGGTGCGCTCCAGCGTAAACAGATTGATGCTGCATTCGTTGCCGTTCTGGTCGATTTCCGAAACTTCCGCAGCTCCCAGCAGATAGCGGGTTCTGTCAGTCTCGATCACATCGCTCTTATCATAATGGAGAAGCAGTTCCCCATCTGCCACCAGATCAGCCTCCATCTCATCATAAACATCCTCAAAGATATCTCGACTGCCGTCCTCGGTCAGAAGTTCGCCGCCTGCCCCCGGCAGGAGCACCATTACAATGCGCTCCTTCGGGTGATCTTCACGGATTGCCTCCAGCATCAACCAGTTATGAAGCATCGCAATGGACTTCTCAAACATGGGATCATCCATCGGATTCGGCTGCGCTGCACCGTTGGGGCAGTTCTTACAGTCCATGCTGCACACCGCGTTGTTCTGATTCTTCTTAAAGTTCATCATCATAAAAATCTCCTTCTTATCGTTCCATATCTCGTTGTTTACTTCGCTGCCACTTTTCCAGCAGCCGGATAATCGTGTCCTGCATTTGCTTCGGCGTATAGGATTTCGGGAAATACTTCCGAAGAACCTCGTTTTTAATCGTCACATGGTCAAGCTCATCCTTTTTGATTTCATTCATCACTTCACACATGGCATCCAAGTTGCAGCCGCCCTCCTGCGAGAGCTTTTTCAGCCGCTGCGCCTGCGACAGGGATGGAGATGCCTGTGCATAGTCCATTGCCTCCAGAAATTCTTTTTGTTCGGACGCTTTCAGGTAAGACAACTCTACCGCCGGATTGAAGGCGATTTTCTTCTCATCCACCATATCCAAAATTTCAGGAATCAGGTTGGTAAGGCGGATATAGCGTTTAACCGTATCCTTACTCATTCCAACAGCTTCACCAATAATCTCCGTAGACAACTTCGGTGCAAATTGCTCCGAAGTCAAATCTTTTCTCTGACCCTGATGTTTCATTGCCTCCAACTTCATCTTGTAAGAAAAAGCTCTCTCACTGGGAAGGATATTTTCCCGCTGCAAGTTGCTGTCCACCATAAAGATGATTGCCGCATCATCATCCATTTCCTTGACGATGACCGGCACTGTCTCCAAACCTGCCAGCTGTGCTGCATGAAGCCTACGGTGTCCCGAAAGAATTTCAAATCCGCCTTCCGGGTCAGGCCGTACAATCAGCGGTGATACTACACCAATCTGCCTGATACTCTCCACGGTCTGTTCCATCAGCTCATCGTCCAGCACCTTAAAGGGATGCCCTTCAAAGGGATGCAGGTCAGAAAGCGGCATCTCCGTCCGCTGCTCCTTAGCCGCAGCGTCGGCAGCTGAGCCACTGCGGTTTTCTGTTGTAATACTGGTTTTTGCTTTTGCCATTCAGCTTCTTAACCTCCTTCCAGCGGTGATAGATGTCATTCTTACCTGCGAAAAACGCCTTTTTTACCTTGCACTTCATAGATCAAGTACCTCCTTAACGACCTGCTGTTTTTCTTTTCCAATGCTCTTTCTGCGGTCCTCTCCGCTGATTCGCACCGGCGTACACATTTCCAGAATCCTGCTGTAAATCCGGGCGTATGTCACATCCTGCGGATTGCGGATTTCTGCAATCTTTAGATTGGTTGTGATAATGACCGGAAGCCCGGACTTGTACCGCTCATCAATGACAGCATAAACCTGCTCCAACGCATATTCGGTGCTGCGCTCAACCCCAAGATCATCCAGAATCAACAAAGAATAGTTGGAAAACGAAGCGATATACCGATATCGTTCTTCCGAATACATGGCTCCCATCTGGTTCAGGATTTTGGAGAAGTTCGTCATCAAAACCGAAATTCCCTGTTCCAGCAGCGCATTGGCAATACATGCCGTCACAAAGGACTTTCCGGTTCCGACATCTCCCCATAACAAAAGGCCAAGGTTTTCAGCCTTGACCTTTTTCCACTGCTCCACATAGCGTTTTGCCATCTGGATATCCTTATTGTCCTCTGCAACGGCAAAATTCCATTCCAGAAGATGCTTTTCCTGAATCCCAGTTGCTTTCAGTTGCCTGATTTTACGCTGCCGCTCCAGCAGCTCATCCTGGCGTTTCTTCTCCGCCATCGCTTCCTGCTGGCATCTGCAAAGGCAGGGAACAATCTTGTCTCTGCCCCAGAGCTTTACCCTGCACTGCACCGGCGTGTGGCAGCTCCGACAATACAGCAGACCATCCTCGCCCTGGTATTCCTGCTCTCCGGGTTCTTTCGGCGTAAAGAACGAATCCAACGCCGCATTCAAAACTTCGGGCACCATATCGCTCATAGGCTGTCTCCTTCCTCAAATGTGTAGTCTGCCGGGTTATACTTCGGCTTTTCTCTCTTTGCCCAGCTCCGGATTGTGGCAAGGTGATTTTTGTAGCTTTTGCCGGTGGAGGCCATATACTCAGAGAGCCGTTCCACCCGCATCTGATAATCACCTGGAAACTCCTGCCGGAGCTTTCCGTATTCTGTGTCAGAGAGAAGGACATTTTCATATGATCTATACCGGTGCTGGATTTCCTTCTTCTCTCTTTTATTGATTGTTTCAGTACTTGTTCTATTAGTACTTAATTGCGCGGGATTTTCCGTAACCGGTGTGTCCGTATCCGGATTACCGTATACGGCTTTTCCGTACACGGTGATTCCGAACACGGCTTTTTCCTCGGCATCTCATAAATCACATACTCTGCTCTGCCCATCCGACCGTTGCTCTCACGCTGCTGGTTCCTTTCCAGATACCCAAGACGCTCCAGCCCTTTCAGAGCCGTAAGCACTCCATCTACGCCGTCCGGCGTAATCGAAGATAATCCCCGTACCGAATAGTTCCATGTGTCCGGCAAACTGAGCAGCATAGAGAGAAGTCCTTTTCCTTTCAGGCTGAGACCCTGATCCCGCAGGTGGTAATTGCACATCGTTGTGTAATTGCTGTTTTTCTCAACCCTGAATACCGGCATGGTGCTCACCACCCTTTTTCGCAGGCTCCGCTTTTTTCTTTGGACATTTACGCGGACAATCTTCGCTGTCCTCCCGGCGATGGTATTTGCCGGTATCCTGCATCATGCGTTCAAATGCCTGAAGTCGTCCCTCTGTAAAAAGCGTCATTCGATCACACCCCATTTCTTAAACAACTTGAAGAGATGATTCTTTCCCTTGCAGGTCACTCTCGTCTGCTGTACCAGTTTTCCGCTTCTGCCGTAGCAATCCCGGACAATAAAATAGCCCCTTGCAGATTTGTCTGCAAAAGGCATCAACCAGCCGCTTGGACTACGATACAGATAGCGATGATCCAGTAAGAGAGCCACTGCCGTCTTCTCCGGGATTCCGATTTCCTGACAGAAATTCCGGATGCAGGTGCAATCCTCCGAGTTCACAAAGGTGTCGAAGTAGTCTGCCTTGGGCTGCGCCGGATCCAGTTGTTTACGGATACCCTCAAGCTGCTCTCTCTCGGCTACAAGCTCCTGCGCCAGAGTGTAGATGACATCCGGATGCTGAATCACCTGATCCAAAATGGAATCGCTCATATACACACCATGCTTGCGGATGGAAGGGAGAACTTCATCAAACACCCAGTGTTCAAATCGTTCTGCCGATGGCAGTTTGCTGTGAACGATCAGCCTGTAAACATCGCCTTCTGTGATAAAGGAAATTTCAACGACCTGCTCTCCAGCACCTCCATACTGATTCACCTTCTGAACGCCCCCCTCGCGTTTCGTTAGGGGGCCTCTGCAATGGCGCTTCACAGCGGCGTAGGGATTCACATACCCCAACGCTTTTGCCACATCGCTTGCACAAAAGAAGGTCTTGCCCGCCTCCTGTAACAACCGGATCGAACCAAACTCCTGGTTCTCAAACACCTCCATCATCTGCCTCAACTGTCCGCCATGACTGCCCACATCGGTGTCATGGGTCTTCTGATTGAAATCCGTCATACCTGTTACCTCCTGCTCGTATTTGTCTCGCCGGATTTCGGGCGAAAAAAATAGAGCCTCGACCCATTCTCGTTTTCAAAGAATGAGCCAAGGCTCTATGTAAATCAGTCAAGTATGTGTTCGTCCGTTGACGGCAAAATTGGACATCATTTTCTCCTATTGTCCACCAGTAATTTAACCCATAAGAGGTCAGAATGGGCTTGTCCACCAGTAATTTGGCCACTATAAACCCATAAATTTACGTTCAAATTCCATCAAAACCGAACAGGCCAGACAGAATTTTGGATATAGAAAAGCCCGGAAAATGGTGTATTTCCGGACTTTTTTAGCATTATTAAGCTGTAGATTAGCGCTTGGAGAACTGCGGAGCGCGACGAGCTGCTTTGAGACCGTACTTCTCCGCAAGGCGCTAAACTGCGTGGTATTCAATTCTCGCAAAAATCGACACAAATCGCACATTAAACGCACGCTTTCGCGTTTTTGAAACGCACGCAAGTTCCAAAATCGTGTATTTTGGAAAGTTGACTTTTGCACTTTCTCGTACCTTTTTATGCCCTCGTGTCGTCAATTTGTCGTCAGATTCCCGGCACAGTCGAGTTACTTCTCCATCGCCTCGGCCAGCTTGCGGATCAGCTGTTCGCCGTACTGGTACCGCAGCAGATACTCGATGGTCTGCTCCTCCAGACCCGCAGCCTCCTGCACGGTGTCGATGGCATCCTGCACCTCGGCGGTGCC
>NZ_QUIX01000029.1:0-10673 GCF_003480365.1 Butyricicoccus sp. AM32-19
CAGACCATCGAGTACCTGCTCCGCTATCAGTGGGGCGAGGATTTGGTCAAGAAGTTGGCAAAGGCGATGAAGTAAGGAGAAACCCCTCAGTGTTCGGTTTGGACACTGAGGGGTCTTTTCATATGTAAGGCTAAGCATATATGCGATGCTTATGAATCTGTCGAACGATTTTTCTGCATATACGGATCGATAGGGTGCAGATCTATTTTATGAGCATAATACCGTTTGGTAAATTCGTCAGGGTTGCCATACAGACGAATTAAGTTGATTATCTTCTGTTCGTAATCGGCCTAATTATAATAATAAATATGAGTCCGGACAGCGGTATTTAGAATCATCAGCAGGACATCTTTGTCGGTGATGTCCATGGAATGCCCAAAGATGTCCACTTCGATTTCCTTGTCGGCGGCAAACCAATCATAGACTTCGCGCCCGGTTCGTTTTTGGATCCGCTGAAAATATTTCTTGAAGTAGATCGTGTCCAGATTTTCTGGGTCCTGATCTTCTGTGCCAAGGACAATATTTTGAGGGGTGCCGGACGTAGAGCATCGCCCGTGGATGAAGTGTTCGCGCAACGGCGTGTTTACACCGATACCATTATCCAAGGTTTCGGCGGTATCGTAGTATGTATTGGTATAGTTGAATGACAGAAAGTAATCATATTCCTGTTGATAGATGAAATTGGGGAACTGCGTGTTTGGAGAATAATTTTGGGGCTGGTACACCTTCGGAAGGTATACACTCAGATATAGGTCGATATATTCAATCAGTTCATTGAGATATTTTTGCAGTTCGGACCATTGCTTGAATGTTTGACCACTTTTCAGCGGCCGAGAAAAAGTCTGAAAGCAGGAGTTGATATTGGCGTTAAAGGGGGAACCGGAGCGACCAAGAGAAAAGTAATTAACGATTTCTCGGATATCAGTTTCGAAATCTGTCCAGTTGCTCCCTGATTTGCTTTGAGTAAAATATTTGATAAACGGGTTGAAGTAAAAACGGTCGATATCTTCAGCGGATAACCACTTCGATGCGCTTTTAGGGAGGGTAAACTGTTTCTGCAACTCAGTTATCATATCTTTGTATCTTGTAGGCAAACCATGAGCAAGGTCGAAACCATTACCAACAACAAGCATGCGTGACATTATATTTCACCGTCCAATCTTTGATAACTATATTGTAATTGGGACTAAAAGATTGTGCAACAATAAGATACACGCCCCTTCGGAAATATCGCTGTTTCAGCTCGCGCGGGAGACCGTTTTCCGTTCCCTTAAATTTTCCCTTAAACGGACTGTTTTCCCTCGTTCAGCAGCACTTCACCGCCACTTTCAGGAAAATCGAAATCGTGGATTTATCCAAACTTATCAGAGCGAAAACATCAGTATAAACAAAAAGAACGCACCGTTTTCGGTACGTTCTTCGCTTTGGTGGAAGGTGGTGGATTCGAACCACCGAAGTCATAGACGACAGATTTACAGTCTGTTCCCTTTGGCCACTCGGGAAACCTTCCATATTCAGTTACCAGCTTGATTGGAGCTGGTGGACGGACTTGAACCCCCGACCTGCTGATTACAAATCAGCTGCTCTACCAACTGAGCTACACCAGCGTTTTTGTCAAGCCGTCTGTCTCAGCGACTTATATATAATAGCATGCAGAGAGCAAATTGTCAACAGCTTTTTGCAAAGTTATCGAAAATAATTGTAAAGCCCTGTAAACCGCTATCGGAAAAGGGCGGACACACCGATCCGCCCCTGCGTACGGATTAAACGAACACATTTTGCACCAGCACCATGTAAAGCACCGTGCCGACGCCGATGGACAGCAGGTTATTATGCTTCCAGATGTGCAGCAGCGCCGTGATGGCAATGCACAGCAGTTCGGGAATACCATGCGTACCCGTCACCCAGCCGACGTTCTTGAGGCAGTACACGACCAGCAGCGCGATGACTGCGGGCGGCAGGGTAGAGCCGAGGTATCGGATGATCGGCGGGATGGGCTTGGAGCCGTTGAACAGCAGGAACGGCGCGACGCGCGTTGCAAATGTGCAGACGGCTGCCACGGCAATCATGGCGATAGCATAAACAGTTGTCATAATCAGGCGACCTCCTTTGCCAGACGGCCGCGCATAGCGACCAGCATGACGCAGATTGCGAGCATGGCGGGCAGAATGAAATTGTCCGGCCCGAGGATGGCGAGCGACACAGCTGCCGCAGCCAGTCCCATCAGTGCGGGAATGTGGCACTTGGTGCTCTGCCACTGCTCCACGAAGATAACCGTGAACAGCGAGGTCATGGCAAAATCAATGCCGGTGGTGTCAAACGGCAGTATGCCGCCGATGATCGTGCCGAGCACGCCGCCGAGGATCCAGTAGCTGTGATCCAGCATGGCGATCCAGAAGCGCATATCGCCTGCATCAATGCCCTCGGGCGTCTTGACCGAGCACAGCAGGGAATAGGTCTCATCGGTCAGCGAGAAGATCATGTACCACTTGCGGCGGCCCATCGCATGAAAAGTCTCCAAAAAGGACAGACCGTAGAAGATATGCCGGCAGTTGAGCAGCAGTGTCATCACAGCAACGGTAACAAGGGATGCCTTGGCTGCCAGAAGCGATACAAGCAGATACTGTCCCGAGCCTGCGTAGATGCTCAGGCTGCAGAAGAAGGACCAGATCGATCCGAAGCCGATATCGCGCAGCATAACACCGAATGCAAAACCGATGAACAGATAGCCGCACAGTACGGGTATCGTGGCGGTAAAGGCAGGACGAAACGCCTTTTTCATGGAAATCACCTACATACTATAAGGGTAAAAGAAAAGCGCTCTGCGAACAGAGCGCTTTGGCATTTCAACGTAAACGCACAGATCGTTAAAATCAGATAGCGCGGGTAACCTTGCCGGAACGGAGGCACCGAGTACATACGTTGATATGGCGGGGAGTACCATCGACCATAGCCTTTACGCGACGAACGTTCGGCTTCCAGGTTCGATTGGAACGACGGTGAGAGTGGGAAACCTGAATACCAAAGGTCACACCCTTATTGCAAATATCGCACTTTGCCATTTTCCTGCACCTCCTTCTTTCGGGCATTGCATAGCAGATATTATATTACCACATGTATAGAATGAATGCAAGCATTTTTTTCAGAAAAAGAGAAAATTTCAAGTTTTCCTGCGGTCCGTGCGGAAATCATTGAAAATAACAGGAAAATAGGGTATAATACATCTATATCTACTTTATGTATTATACTATGTATTATACAGTAATAAAACAGCAGAGTAAAGAGGATATAGAATACCTGCCACAGCGGAAGGGAGCATTATACTTATGCAGTTAAAAGAATTCGGTGTCAGCTTGGGCGATCTGATCCATGAATTTAATTTTGAGGTCGTTTACGGTCCGGAGGGCTTTGAAAAGACCGAGATCACCAAGGACGACGTAAACCGTCCCGGTTTGCAGCTGGCAGGATTTTTTGATTATTTCGATCCGAACCGTATCCAGATCATGGGCAAGGTTGAGTCCAGTTATGTAGAGGGTCTGTCGAGCGAGGAGCGCCGCAGCCGTTTCGACCGTCTGTTCGAGACCGGCATCCCGGTGCTGCTGCTCTCGCGCAACATTGACGTATTTCCGGAATGCCTTGCGGCTGCACAGGAGCACGGTGTGCCGATCCTCCGTACCAACGAGTTTACCTCTACCATCATGAGTGCGATCATCGCCTCCCTCAAGGTCAATCTTGCACCGCGTGTTACGCTGCACGGCGTACTCATCGAAATCTACGGCGAAGGTGTGCTTCTGCTCGGTGACTCCGGTGTCGGCAAGTCCGAGACTGCGATCGAGCTGGTAAAGCGCGGCCACCGTCTGATCGCGGACGACGCGGTTGAGATCAAGCGTGTATCCGACAAGACGCTTGTCGGTACGGCGCCCGAGGTTATCCGCCACTTTATCGAGCTGCGCGGCATCGGCATTGTTGATGTTCGCCGTATCTTCGGTGTCGGCGCGATTAAAATGACCGAAAAGGTTGAGCTTGTCATCAACCTCGAGCCGTGGGAAGACGGCAAGCAGTACGACCGTCTCGGCATGGACAGCCAGACGACCTCCATCCTCGATATCGCGGTTCCGAGCCTGACCATTCCGGTAAAGCCCGGCCGTAACCTTGCCGTTATCATCGAGGTTGCAGCGATGAATGACCGTCAGAAGAAGATGGGCTTCAACGCCGCAAAGGAACTGCAGGAGCGTATGCTCAAGCAGTACGGCAACTGATAAAAGGTAAGGCAATACTGCACCATGCAAGCGGTGCTGCCTTCAACAATTCAATAAAAGGTGGGGATCTTTATGAAAAAAGCAGCGGTATTGGTATGTATGGCGTCTGTTCTTCTTTCGGGATGCAGCGGTGCCGGTGGGGAAAAGGTGTCGCAGATGGCGGATTCGTCCGCGCAGGCGGTTGCGTCCGAGCTGGCGAAGACCGACTGGACGGCAGTCAGCACCGATGCAAACAGCGAGGACGCTGCGTATGTGATGGCGCATACGGACACGGTCGCGCTCGACAGGCTGATCGCGTTTACGCTCACGTCCGATGGCGGGCCGAGTGAGGGCGCGTGCGAGGAGCTGCGGAGCCGTTTTCTGGAATCGCCGCATACTGTTCTGGCGTATCTGGTGCTGATGGGGGATCAGACGGTATCGTCGGGCGACAGCACACCGGCGGCAGAGTTCATCTGCGGGCAGATTGCCTCGGCAGATGCCGCATGGCATGACGGCTCGGAGGAGTTTGCACAGGTAATGGAATCGTGCAAAGCCGACTATCCGGAAGGACCGGCGGCGGAGCTGCTGAGCAAAATGGAGACGGCACACAAAGCCTCTCTGGAACGAAATAAATAAGGTATGCAGGCAAAAGCGTGACTTTGACGGTCATGTCTTTTGCCTGCGTTTTCTTTTAGGGAAAACGACTAAACAGAGCGGATGTTTTTTGTTGCACTCACCGAAAGAAAACCGGGAACAAAACCGCTTCCGGACCGTCTAACTGGGTATAAAAAGGAGGTAGTTATTATGATGGAGAAAAAACGAATGGCGGCATTGCTTGCAGCGGTGCTGTTCGGCATGAGCGCGATTCCCGCCGGAGCAGTGAACCTGATCGACACGGACGCGGCAGCGACCGACTCCGCCGAGCACGCGGAGCTTGACCTGTACGGCGTGCGCGCCACAGTAACCGACAGGCAGGACGGCGAGCTGACCGTCAGCACTGAAACCGCAGGCACAGTTGTGGTGCACATTGCGGAGCAGACGATCATCATGGACACGCAGACCGGTCTGCCGGCAGGCGCACAGGATATCAAAAAGGGTGACGAGGTGTACCTATACTGCGGGGAAATGATGGCGCTGTCCGAGCCGCCGCAGGTGTATGCCAAGGCGATTCTGGTCAATCTGACCGACGAACACGAGCCTGCAAGCCTGCTGTCTGCCGAGCAGGTGAAGAGAAATGCGGACGGCAGTCTGACTGTGCAGGCAAGCAACGGCGGCCTGACGCTGAACATTGCACGGAATGCGTCTGTTACGCCGTTCGGCACGAAAAACAAGGCAAAACTTGAGGATATCCGCATGGGAACCCGGTTTTTTGCATGGTATGATACGATTCTGGAATCCTATCCGGCACAGGCATCCACAGAGAAAATCGTGCTGCTGCCGCGCGAGGACGACACGTTCGCCATCGTTATTGAGGGCGATATCGCCATCGGCGAAGGCCGCATGACGAACGGCGTGGCCATGGTTCCGCTGCGCCTGACCGCCGAGCTGTGCGGCTTTACGGTCAAGTGGAACGCCAGGGACCGCACGGTGCACCTCACCAACGGCACGGTGCAGACGACTGTGACCATCGGTCAGGACGAGTATTTCCGCGCAACCGCTCTGCCGGACGCGGACGGCATGAGCCGCCCGGGAGCACTCGGTGCCGCGCCCTATATCGCGCAGAGCAGAACATGGGTTCCGGCGGAGCTGTTCGGCCTGCTCGGTGAGCAGATTGAGATGCGCGGGGACGCGCTGTATCTCGGCGGGGTGCCGAATGCTTTCACCGGAGAAGCCGATGAGACGAATGCGTTTAACATCGTGTGCAAGGACAAGACGCTCGACAAAGGGCGCATGGAAAACGGCGTGGCTATGGTGCCGCTCCGTGAGGTCGGCGAAGCCCTCGGCTACACCGTGACGTGGGACATAGAGAATCGTCAGGCGAAGATGAACAACGGCAAGGTTATGACGCATATAAACATCGGTGAGGATTCCTATATCCGTTCGGTGATGAATGGCGACGGCACGGAAGCACCGGTTTCGTTCGGCGCGGCGCCGTATTTCGCTGATGGCAAGACGTGGGTTCCGGCAAAGCTGTTTGAACTGCTCGGAGAACAGGTTGAAATGAAGGGGAATACGCTGTATCTCGGTGGAACGGAGAACTAAATACGAGAAAGGATGACCGCCATGAAACGAAAGTGGAAAGCCTGCCTGTGCATAGCCGCGTTCCTGCTGGCCGTGCTGCCGGTCTCCGCAAGTGCGGATTCGGGTCCGAAACCGCAGATCACCATTCAGGTGCAGAATGCGCCGGACGGCGATTACTACGTTGACCTGCTCATTCCGGGCGAGGTACCCGAGCAATGCATCGACAATATCGAGTGGAATCATATCGACCGCGCGTCTCTGCCGCTGGATGCGCTGGAGCGCGACCGCATGGACGGCTGGCACTATGCCATGCTGGACGGCACACAACCGCCTCTGTTTTACAAGCATCCGGACAAGGACACGTTTGTGTTCAGCTATTTCGGCACGCCGGACACGTTTCGGATTGCGGTTTATGATGATTCTCAGCAGAAAGTAAACTTTTCTGAGGTGATGAAGCGCACACAGCTGCAGCAGGTATTCACCTGTGACTTTGCGGATAATACGGTAAAAACCGGAAATCCGCTGCTGACATATCTCAAACAGTTTGCGTCCTCGCTGCTGCCGACGCTGCTAATAGAGGGAATCCTACTGCTGCCGTTCGGCTTCTGGGACAGGCGCAACGCAAAGCTGTTCCTCGGCGTCAACATCGGCACACAGCTGCTGCTCACGGTCGTAACGGCGGCCTGCATGTGGATTGGCATGCCGTTCTACCGGTATCTGGTATTTGCGCCGCTTGAGCTTGTGATTTGGATTGTCGAGGCCGTTGTTTACCGCAAACGGCTGCAAACCCGGCGGGAAACGGCTCATCCAATCGCTTACGCGCTGTGCGCCAACGCACTGAGCGCAGCCGCAACTTTGTTCAGCGTGCACATGGTATTTCCGTGGGTTTGAGTGAAAAGAACCTGTCAATCGACAGGTTCTTTGCAGGCTGTCGCGAAACTACAGTTTCGCCGACAAGCAGGAACGGACCGTAGGCCGTTCCAAAGTCGTCCAAAAGTTCCCATACGGAAACTTTTTCCCTCTTAAGGTATAAAAACCGAGATACACGCTCCCGGTTTTTATGAATTTGCAAAGCAAATTCTATTTAACGCGCGCTGCCGCGCGATATGATAAAATTGGTTCAATACCAACTTTTTTGACAAACTGAAAAGAACCTGTCAATCGACAGGTTCTTTTGCGTATTTCGGCATTTTGTGGTATGCTATACGGAGCAAAGGAGGCGAGCGGCCGTGTCAGCCAAAGCATACTATCATCTGCCCGGATTGTTTGAATTTTACGAGTTTTACCGCGCATTCCTGCCGTTATACCGCGCAAATCGTGACTGGTTTTATGACTGGTGTGAGATTGGGTCCATTTACGGCGCACCGGCGGACTGCCTTTGGGGAGGGGGACGAGCGGGTTTCGGTGAGTGCGGCGCACGCGAAGCGCTGGCTCTGGCACAGGAGTACGGCGTTTCTGCGCGGCTGACATTCAGCAATTCGCTTCTGCGCGAGGAACACCTGTCCGACCGCAAATGCAATGCACTCTGCGAGCTGTTTTCGCAGGCAAACGGCGTGCAGAACGGCGTAATCGTGCATTCCGAGCTGCTGACCGACTACCTGCGGACGCGGTATCCGGCGCTGTACCTCGTGTCGTCTACGACCAAGGTGTTGACCGATTTTGAAGATTTTCGGCACGAGCTGGACAGGGAAGAATTTCGGTATGTCGTGCCGGATTTTCGATTGAATAAACGGTTTGAGGAATTAAACGCCTTGTCGCAGGTGCACAAAGATAAGGTGGAATTTTTGTGCAATGAGTGCTGCTGGTTCGGGTGCAGTGACCGTAAGCAATGCTACGAGGTTGTCAGCCGCAAAAATCTCGGTGAGGACTGTGAGCACCGGTGTAAAGCACCGGATGCACAGAGCGGCTATCGGTTCTCCAAGGCGATGGAAAATCTGGGGTTCATCGGCGTTGATGCTGTTCTGCGGACGTATCTGCCAATGGGATTTTCGCAGTTCAAGATCGAGGGCAGAGGACTGGGAAGCGCGCTGATCCTCGAGTTTTTGCTGTATTATATGACAAAACCGGCGTATCAGCTGCGCGTGAGAGAAGAAATCTATCTGGATAATATGTTAGACCTGTTTTAACGCATAAGAAAAGAACCTGCCGTAAGACAGGTTCTTTCAGTCTGTCAAAAAAGCATTATTTTAATTTTTACGCTTCGTGCGGCAGCACGCATAAAATAGAATTTGCGGAGCAAATTCATAAAAAGTCAGGGCGTGTCCCTGACTTTTTATACAAGGGACAAAAAATTGTGCCCGTAGGGCGCGGCTTTTCGTCAAGATTCGATTGAAAGCGTGGTTTCAATCGAGAGGCTGCTCGAAAAACGGAGTTTTTCGACAGCCTCAAAGAACCTGTCGTAAGACAGGTTCTTTTTCGCATAAGCAAGCAGAAATTACTTGTTCTTATTCTTGATGTACTCGTCCATCGCAGCCGCAGCGCGCTTGCCTGCGCCCATTGCGAGGATAACGGTAGCCGCGCCGGTAACGGCGTCGCCGCCGGCGAATACGCCGTCCTTGGAGGTAATGCCGTGCTCATCGTCAGCCACGATGCAGCCCTTGCGGTTGGTGTCCAGACCCGGAGTCGTGTGACGGATCAGCGGGTTCGGGCTGGTGCCGATTGCCGCGATAACGCAGTCCAGATCAAGCACAAAATCGCTGCCCTCGACCGGAATCGGACGGCGGCGGCCGGATGCGTCAGGCTCGCCCAGCTCCATCTGCTGGCACTTGAGACCGGTGACGTTGAAGTTCTCGTCAGACAGCACCTCGAGCGGAGCGGTCAGGAACTTGAACACAACGCCCTCTTCCTTCGCGTGGTGAATCTCCTCGAGACGAGCCGGAAGCTCCTTCTCAGAACGGCGGTAAACGATGTAAACCTCTTCCGCGCCCATGCGCTTTGCACAGCGGGCAGCATCCATTGCGACGTTGCCGCCGCCGACTACTGCGACCTTCTTGGCGTGGTAGATCGGGGTGTCGGCGTTTGCCTTGTATGCCTTCATCAGATTGATGCGGGTCAGGTATTCGTTTGCGGAGTAAACGCCGTTTGCGTTCTCGCCCGGAACACCGATAAAGGTCGGCAGACCGGCACCGGAGCCTACAAAGATAGCCTCGTAACCGTCACCGAACAGCTCGTCGATGGTCTCAGAACGGCCTACAACGAAGTTCAGAACAAACTCAACACCGAGGTCCTTCAGCGTGTCGATTTCCTTCTGCACGATAGCCTTCGGCAGACGGAACTCCGGAATGCCGTACATGAGTACGCCGCCTGCGGTGTGCAGCGCCTCGAAAACGGTAACCTCGTAACCCATACGAGCCAGATCGCCTGCGCAGGTCAGACCGGCCGGGCCTGCACCAACGATGGCAACCTTGTGACCGTTGGATTCCGGCTTTACTGCCTTCTCGGTGCTGTTTTCGCGCGCATAGTCCGCAACGAAACGCTCCAGACGGCCGATGGCTACCGGCTCGCCCTTGATGCCGCGGACACAGTGACACTCGCACTGGCTCTCCTGCGGGCATACACGGCCGCAGACAGCCGGCAGTGCGGAGGTCTCCTTGATCTTGGCAGCCGCCTCGAGGAACTTGCCCTCGGCAACCAGAGCGATGAACTCCGGAATCTTAACCTGTACCGGACAGCCGGTCATGCAGGGCTTGTTCTTGCAGTTCAGGCAGCGCTGTGCTTCCTCGATCGCCATTTCAGCGGTATAGCCGAGCGTTACCTCTTCAAAGTTCTTATTGCGGACGTCCGGCGCCTGCTCGGGCATCGGGCACTTGTTCGGATTCATATTCGGCATGATTACTTGACCTCCTTCTTGAACAGATTGCAATGCTCCTCGCGGCGCTCTACCGCCGCGCGCTCCTGTGCCTTGTACATGGCACCGCGGCGCATTGCACTGTCAAAATCAACGAGGTGACCGTCGAAATCCGGGCCGTCAACGCATGCGAACTTGGTCTCGCCGCCAACGGTAAGACGGCAGCCGCCGCACATGCCGGTACCGTCAACCATGATGGTGTTCATGGAAACGATGGTCTTGATGCCGTACGGACGGGTGGTCTCGCAGACAAACTTCATCATAATCATCGGGCCGATGGCGATAACGGCATCGTACTGGTTGCCCGCGTCGATCAGTTCCTTGAGCACCTGTGTAACCAGTGCCTTGCGGCCGTTCGAGCCGTCGTCGGTCACGATGTGCAGGTTGGTGCAGGCGTTCTTCATCTC
>NZ_QUIX01000003.1:0-226523 GCF_003480365.1 Butyricicoccus sp. AM32-19
AAATTCTTTTTCAGAACCTCAATCGGTTCTAAACCAAACTTCTCGGTTTTGAGCCTGCCTCTGAGAGACAGCTTTAATAGAATACCAAATCCCGGAGCATTTGTCAAATACTTTTTTTCGTTTTTTGCAAAGAATTTTGCTGCAAACAAAAAACGGCGGCTCACGCCGTCGTTTTCTCTTTCTCCCGATGTTCGGACAAAATCAGACCGCCGAGCGCCAAAACCGTGCCCAGCCACATGATCGGCGTCATGGTTTCGTGTAGAATCAACGCTGAGCTTACTATTGTAATAACCGGCGTTGCATAAATGTACACGCTGGTTTTCACCGGACCGAGCAGGAAAACCGCGCGATTCCACGTCACAAAGCACGTTGCAGACGCACAAAGACCCAGAAACAGCAGATTTGCCAGATGAACCGGCTGCGTCCACACGCTCAAACCGGACGGAAACCCTTCAATCACCGCAGGAACGAGCAAAAACAGCAAACCGTATCCAAAAATGCGGCAGGTAAGCGGAATGGTACGGTAGCCCATGTGACCAAGCTGGCGCACGAGCACCGAGTACACACCCCAGACCAGAGCCGCGCCTACGCCGAGCAGTGCGCCAACCGGGCTGAAATGCAACTCGCTGACGCCCGCAAGCGACACAAGCGCGACACCCGCCATCGCACAAACGAAGCCGAAAAAGAACCATTTGCTGAGTTTTTCGTGCAGCACCGCCGCTGCGATCAGTGCGGTAAACAGCGGCGCTGCCGCTACGATAACGCCGACCAGTGACGCAGAGATGTACGTCAGCGCGATATTTTCCATCAAAAAATAAAGCGTAACGCCCGAAAGACCGGCCAGCGCAAACAATCCCTCATGCCATCTTTTCTGCGGACGCATGAGGCCCTTGCCCACGATGAGCAGTGCCAGAAAGCCGAGCGTGAACCGCGCTACCATAATCTCCAGCGGCGTGAAGGCGCGCAGCAGTACTTTCGTTGAGACAAACGTCGTACCCCAGACAAGCACGCTGAACGCGCCGAACAAATGCCCCTGCATTCTGTGATTTTCCTGCATGATATTCTCCTTTTCAGCGAAAACGGGCGGTTACGGCTTGACCCAGTTCTCCTGTCCTGCGAATGCGTTATACGGTGCCGGATTGAAATGATTGATCAGACCACTTCTGAGCACAACCTGCTGTCGCTCAAATGCCAGCGGAATAAGCGGCATTTCATTCAGGAACGTCGTGTACAGACCCTCCGTATTCTCGCCGCTGCGGTACGCCGTGATGGCATTGCTCATGTCCTCACTCGAGTACGATCCATAGTTCAGTCCGCCCTGCGGAGACAGCAGCGGGCGCAGATCGAAGTCCGGCGTCAGCTGGGTTTCGCCGTAGTACGCATCAAACGAACCGCTCTGCAGCATGGAAACATAGGTATCATACGGCTCCTCATCCACCGTGACATTGACGCCGTTCAGCGAATTCCACGATGCCGCAACCTGTTTTGCCGCCGCTACTTTAAACGCGTTGTCCGAGTTGACGAGCAGGCGGAACGAAAGCTGCACGGTCGCCGCGTCTGTCACTATCGTATCGGTTACTGTGGTATCGGTCGAGCCGGAATTGTCTGCAGAATCGGTCGAATCACCGGAGTCCGTGTTCTCATTGTCCAGAAGCACAGCTTCCTCGTCCGAAACCGTCGAATCGGTTCGGTTTTTCGACGTGCGCACGGTCAGAAAATCCACCTTGTAATCGGTATCGCTTGCCCGGCCGCTCGTATAATAGATAAAGTCGCCGTCCTCGTCGTAGTAGCCGTCCTCCTCAGAAGAGTCCGAGTCATCATCGGAACTGTCTGTAGAATCCGAACCTCCGTCCGAAGAATCGGTGCTGCTGTCACTGCTGCCTGCAGAAGATGCACCTTCCTGTGCCGCCTCGCGCAGCAGCTGCGCCGCAGTCATCAAATCTGCCGACAGGCTGTACGACACGCCGGTATCTGCCGGCTGCGGATTGATCGGCAGCACCGCCGGATCGGCATAATCCTGCAGCTGGGTTGCGCACAGTCCCTGACGGCTGATCGCCATGGAAAGCGCCTGCCGCACTTTTGCATTTGCGAACTGGCTGTTATTGTAATTCAAACCGATATAATGCAGCATAGCACTGCTCACCGGAACAGTATCGACCTCGCCGGTGAACGCAATATTCTGGTCGTCCGGCGCAATACGGGCGCTGCGCATGATGGATACATCGCCGGTGCGGAAGCTGGTGTCCGCCGCATCCGCGCGCGTCATTTTGACCAGCGTAATGTGCCGAATAGTGCCGAGAAAGCCGCCGTGCCAGTTCTCGTTGGCCTCCAGCGTCCATGCAGCGCCGTTCTGAACCGGCTTGTACGGTCCGGTGCCCTCGGCGAACTCTCCTTCGTCCGTCGTACCCGCCCGATAGATCGGAATATCCAGCAGTTTCGGGAAGTTGACGTTCGGCGACGCAAGCGTAATGCGAACCATGCGCTTTGTCACCGCTTCGATCGAGGACACCTCGGTCAGTCGGTTGTGGTACGGCGAACTTTCGTTTTCCAGCACAGTCTTGAGACTTTCGGCAACATCACTTGCCGTCAGCTCCGCACCCGACCAGAACTTGATGCCCTTTTTTATCGTAAAGCTGAACGTGGTTCCATCGCTCGTATAGTCCTCGCACAGCTCGTTTTCGAGTGTAAAATCGCTTTTTATCTCAAAAAGGCCCTCGTAAAGCGCCTCACGCAGCATGCTGTTGACCTCGGTGCCGTCCATAACCGGATTGAGCGTTGTGCCCGAGCGATACCACGCCAGACCGAAATACGCGTCCGACACATCCACGTTGTCTACCGGTGCGCCGTCGCCGTCGTTTCCCTGTCCAAATGGGAACGTGCAGCCACTGAGCACGACCAAAGCCGCCATTGTCAGCGCCAGCGCACGTTTTTTCCAACTTTTCATTGTATTGATCCTTTCGCTTACAGACAGATCATGCCGCCCTGCACGCCGCGCACGCCGTGCGTTACGCGGTGCGACCAGAACTCATCCGAATGACACATGGTGCAGATGCCGCTGTCGATCACATTTTCCGCCGAAAGTCCGGCATCCTGCAGCAGCTTTACGCCAATGCCCTGCAGGTCCACATGGAATTTCGGACCTTTCTCCATGATGAACGGATGCACCTGTGCACCGAGCAGCTCTTCCATCGCTTCCGGCACATCCGCATCAGTCTCGAAGCACTCCTGCCGGATAGACGGACCGAGCACGGCGATCAGGCTTTCGCGTTTTGTGCCGAGCTGCTCCGCCATCACATCAACGGTTTTCGGCAGAATGCCTGCCGCCATGCCGCGCCAGCCGGAATGACACACGCCTGCGGTATGCGTCGCCGGATCATATAATAAGGTGACAACGCAGTCCGCGTAAAAGCCGATGATGGGCGTGTCCGCGAGTGCGGTCACGATCGCATCCGACTGCCATTCCATCGGGCGGTGCAGACCCATGCCGACCTTGTCCTCAGTCACAACCGACACCTGCGTGTCGTGGATCTGCTTGGTGAGCGTCATGCGCGTCTCATCCACGCCGAGCGCCTCGCCCAGCAGGCGATAGTTTTCGCGCACATTCTCCAACTCGTCACCGCGGTTGAAGCCTAAATTCAGGCTTTCGCACGCGCCTGTGCTCACACCGCCGAATTTGGTGGTGAAGGCATGCCGAACCGGAATCCGTCGGCAGGTATAATATACGAAAGAACCGCGCTGTACGCGGCACATAGACTCGTTCATAGTCGTTCCTCCTCGTCTCTTCCATGAGGGAATACAGAATTATTATAGCAAATCGCCCTGCTGTTCACAAGAGCGCACACCAGCCGTTTTCAAAAAACACCAAAAACCGCGTATGTCAGCTTGTCTTTTTCTTGACAGTTTGACGAATAGGCTTTACAATTAAACATAGTATAATACCTGCTGTAACAGAGCCGGTGCCAATGGTGAGCACGGCTTTTTTCAAAGGCATTATCATGAACCGCCAATTCCGATGCGAATTGACGGAATCGCATTTTTCTTTTGACAGCGCAAAACCCTGATTTTTTCGAGCGAATCTTCGCTTTTTCGGCGTATTCTGCCTTTATTCTTCGTGCAGTGCTCATGCGTGCTGCGCGTGTTTCACCGTGGAATCAGCTTGTTTTCTGCCGAACTGCCGCTCTATTGAGAAACAGCACCGCAGATCTGCGGTATTGTCTTGGTTTTGTGCCGTCTCCCAAAATTCGTAAATAGGAGGACACACCAACAGACATGAGCAACATCATCATACCGATCATCACCGGTATCGTGTGTCTCGCAGTAGGCGTAATCATCGGATTCCTGTATCGCAAGAGCGTTGCGGAAAAAGAGATCGGCTCTGCCGAGACCGAGGCCACCCGCATCATCAACGAAGCGATCAAGGCCGGCGAGACCAAAAAACGCGAATCCATACTCGAGGCAAAGGACGAAATCCACAAGCAGCGCGTCGAAGCCGACCGCGAGCTGAAGGAACGCCGCAATGAGACCCAGCAGCTTGAGCGCCGCCTGATTCAGCGCGAGGAAGCACTGGACAAGAAGAGCGACATGCTCGACCGCAAAAATGATGACCTTAACCGCCAGCTGGACGCAAGCCAGAAGGAAAAGGAAGAACTCGAGCGCATCAAGCTCGAGCAGGTAGAAAAGCTGGAGCAGATTGCCAGCATGACCCGCGACGAAGCACGCGATATGCTCGTCCAGTCCATTGAAAACGAAGCAACCCACGATGCAGCCGTCAAGCTGCGCGAGATCAATCAGCGCCTGAAGGACGAAAGCGAGCAGACCGCCCGCGAGATCATCTCGACCGCAATTCAGCGCTGTGCCGCCGATCAGGTATCCGAGGCGACCGTTTCGGTCGTTCCGCTGCCGAACGACGAGATGAAGGGCCGCATTATCGGCCGAGAGGGCCGCAACATCCGCACGCTGGAAACCCTTACCGGCGTAGACCTCATCATCGACGATACGCCCGAAGCTATCACTCTGTCCTCGTTCGATCCGGTTCGCCGTGAGATCGCACGTCTGGCCCTCGAAAAGCTGATCGTTGACGGTCGTATTCATCCGGCTCGCATTGAGGAAATGGTTGACAAGGCTCGCCGCGAGGTTGAGCAGATCATCAAGAGCGAAGGCGAGCGTGCTACCTTCGAAACCGGCATTCACGGCATTCACCCCGAGCTGGTCAAGATCCTCGGCCGCCTGCGCTACCGCACCAGCTACGGTCAGAACGTCCTGCAGCACTCCATCGAGGTGGCTCACATTGCCGGCATGATGGCCAGCGAACTGGGTCTCGATCCGGTTCCGGCACGCCGCGCAGGCCTGCTGCATGATATCGGCAAGGCCATCGACCACGAGGTTGAGGGCAGCCACGTTCAGATCGGCGTAGACCTTGCCAAGAAGTACAAGGAATCCCAGCCGATCATCCATGCCATCGAGGCACACCACGGCGATGTAGAGGCAAAGACCATCGTTGCATGTCTGGTTCAGGCAGCCGATGCCATCTCCGCTGCACGTCCGGGCGCTCGCCGCGAGAACCTGGAGAACTATATCAAGCGTCTGGAGAAGCTCGAGAGCATCGCCAACGAGACGCCCGGTGTTTCCGGTTCGTTTGCCATTCAGGCAGGCCGCGAGATTCGCATCATCGTCAATCCGGAGAAGGTTTCGGACGACAAGATGGTGCTTCTCGCCCGCGAAATCGCCAAGAAGATCGAGAACGAGCTGGATTATCCCGGCCAGATCAAGGTCAACATGGTACGCGAAACGCGTGCGATCGACTACGCAAAGTAAGTAAAATCATACCCCGCAAGAGATTCTCTTGCGGGGTATTTTTATGCCCTTTTTCAGCTTTTAATCTTTATTGCAGACAACGAACCGCACGCCGCCCTTTATATTTTCCGCTTTGCAGGTCAGGCCGTGCAGCGCGAGTATTTTCTGCAGAATGGCCAGTCCCAGTCCGTGTCCGCCTGCGCGGTCGCGCGCCTTATCGCCGCGATAGAACATCTCGAACAGGCGCGGCAGCTCGTCCTCCGGAATGGGCTCACAGTCGTTCTCGACGGTCAGCAGATGATTGCGGCTGTTCGTCAGCCGAACGGACACGCGCCCGTTTTCCGGCGAATACTTGGCGGCATTCTCCAACAGACAGCCGACGGCACGCCGCAGCAGCGTTTCGTCGCCGCGGATACGCACACCATCCGCAATATCGGCGGTCAGGCGGCGTTTCTCAAACAATGGCGCGTATTCGGTCAGCATATCACGCACAAGTGCGGTCAGATTGAGCGTTTTGCGGTTTTTCAGCTCGTCCGTGCGGTCCAGACGGGTGTAATCCAGCATTTCGCGCACCAGACCGTTCATACGGTCGGTTTCCTGCTCGATAGCGGCAAGATACCTCGCGTTTTCCTCTGGCGAAATGTCCTGCGCGATGGCCTCGGCGTACCCGCCGATGAGCGCAAGCGGCGTTTTCAGGTCGTGGCTTGCCGCCGAGACAAACTGCTGTCGTTTGTCCTCGAGGTCGCGTTCGCTGTCCCAGCGGGTGTGCAGAGTCGCCGCCATTTCGCTCAGCGCACGGTTTAGCTCGCCGATTTCGTCTCCGCGTTTCAGGTCGGGCTTGAACTCGTCGAATGCAAGGTTTGCAACCAGATTTGCTTCTCGCGCCGTGTCAACCAGTGGGTCGGACACCATGCGGCGCACGATTTTATAGAAAATAAACAGGAAAATCAGATACAATGCAATCGTGATGAACGGCATACCCCAAAAGAGATCCTCATATGCAGCTTCCTTGTCAATCGGCGCAGTGGCCATGACCATTCCATGTCCATATCCGATCGTGCTGGACAGGGACAAAAAGATAGTAAAATATCCCCCTGTATGATCCACTTTCACATTTTCTCCGTTTATGCACCGCAGTTTGGTTTCCAGATACTTTTTTTCCGCAAAGTATACTTCCATATTCGAATCCTTGTCAAAGCACCACTGCGGCATTTCTTCCCATTGACCGACCTCTTCAACCGGTGTCTGTGCCGTCCATTCATAATCATACGCACCTACGCAGATTCGGTTCGGAATATATATCGTATGACCATTGTTTTCGATTTTTTTGCCATATATCATTGCAATGTATCCCACGTCATCTGAAAAGCCTTTTTTCGGCCCGTATACCTCACGCATCTCACGAATATCCTGCTCGGCAAAATTGCTGATGTCAATATCGGCATCGGCATTCTTACCATACAGCAGCAGCGGCGAACGCATCGTGACCCAGTTTTCCTGTCCATCATAATACTGCACGACATACGCTTTTTCACTATCCCAGATGGAATATGCCAAATCACAACGCATTTTATCGTATTCCGGCGTATTGGCCGACGGCATATCATCAGGGTCATACCCTTTTTCTACCAACGTGTGTTCAACACGCCAGCAAATATCGTTAACTTCCATACCTGCCCTGTACGCTGCGACAACCTGTGCGTTTTCAATCAATTTGAATGTCCACAGTCCAACAAACACCGCCAGAATCACTGCCACAACCGCGGTCAACCTTGCCGCGATGCCGATTTTACGAATCCGCTTTGTCATGTTGATCCCCCCAATCGGTAGCCCTTGCCGTACACCGCACGGATATGCTGCGACGCTGTACCGAGCGCTTTACGCAGGCTGGCAATGTGCCGGTCGATCATGCGCTCGTCCCCGTCGAAATCCGTGCCCCATACCCGCTCGATGAGCAGGTCGCGCGACACCGTGCGTCCCTGTTCGCGCAGCAGCAGCTCGAGTATCTTCGCCTCCTTGGGACGCAGATTTACCGGGTTGCCGTCCACCGTTACCGTGCCCGAAGCCGTATCCATCAGGATATTCGCGTAGCCGAGCTCACTCGCGCCCAGCCGCAGCCCGCGGGCCCGCCGCATGAGCGCCTGTGCCTTTGCCACCAGCACCGGAAACGAAAACGGCTTGGTGATATAATCGTCCGCGCCCGCGCGGAATCCTGCCAGCGTGTCACCCTCCTGCCCAAGTGCTGTGACGAAAATGACCGGAACATCGCTCTCCTGCCGCACCGCTTCGCAGACCTCCAGCCCGTTCAGATGCGGCATCATCACATCCAGCACCAGCAGGTCGAACGGCTGCGCCTGTGCCAGCACGAGCGCCTGCTCGCCGTCATACGCCGGTGTTACCGCCACGCCCGCCGCCCGAAAGAAATCCTGCATCAGCGCGGATAACGCCTTATCGTCCTCTGCTAAAAGAATGTGTCCTGCCATTTGAGGTGCCCCCTCTCTATCTGTCATTGGTCTATCCTTTTCCTGTATTTAGTATAGCATAGAATTGTCCATTCTTTATCCAATGAAAAAAGCCTTTCCGAAAAAATTTCGGAAAGGCTTTTGTGTAGTTCGATTTAGACGGCTTCTTTACGCCTGCGGCGGAATACAGCCAACACCATCCAGAATAAAGTGCGGACGGTACGCGTAATTTTCCACATCCTTGCGGGTGGTACAGCCGGAGAGCACCAGAACGGTGTCCAGACCGGTTTCAATACCGGCAACAATATCGGTATCCATGCGGTCGCCGATCATAGCCGCCTCGTGCGAGTGCACACCAAGCAGGCGCAGACCGGTACGCATCATCAGCGGGTTCGGCTTGCCAACATAGTACGCGGTCTTGCCGGTGGCCAGCTCAATCGGAGAAACCAGTGCGCGGCATGCCGGAATAATGCCCTGCTCGGACGGGCCGGTCAAATCGGAGTTGGTGGCAATCAGGCGCGCGCCCTTGTTGATCAGATCGACCGCCTTGAGGATGGTCTGATAGTTGTAGGTGTTGGTCTCACCCGCGATAACATAATCCGGGTCCACATCGTTCATCACGATGCCCGCCTCGTACAGCGCACCGACCAGACCGGGCGCACCGATAACATACGCAGATGCGTGCGGCTTCTGGCTGGCGATGAACTTCGCCGTAGCCAGCGCGGAAGTGTAGAAATGCTCCTCGCCGATCTCCAGACCCATACGGGCCAGCTTCTGCTGAAGCTCGAGCGGCGAACGCTCGGAGGAGTTGGTCAGAAAGAGGAAGCTCTTATTCTCGCGTTGTAACCAGTCCACAAATTCGGTTACACCGGGCAGCAGACGGTTGCCGTGATAGATAACACCGTCCATATCGCAGATGAAGCCTTTCTTCTCGCGAAGCAGCTTTAATTCTTCGTTCATTGTGCTGATCTCCTTTCGGTAACGACCCGTACTCAAACAGCATGGCCGGAAATCTTTTTGTCCATTCTTATTATGCGGAAAATTTCCGCGAACGTCAAGAGCCAACCGAGGAAAAAATGTTAAATCCTCGTAAAGAGCCGAAAAGAGAGTGGAGAGTGAGGAGTGAAGATTTTCTTCTCCGGGCGCATACCAAGGGACACAGGCGGCTCTGCCGGGTCATTTTTAACAAACACCAAAAAGGACCCGGAATCGATAATTCCGAGTCCTTTTTGGTGCAATAGCCCTTATAGGCGCAAGCCTGTCAAGGGTGTCCCCTCGTTCCAAAGGGCACAGCCCTTTGGAACGAAGGCGCAAGCCTTTTACGGCTCGAGTCGGTTCATATCACGCGGGAACATGGATGCCTCGCGGATGTTGTTCAGCTTAAGGAGCTGCATGGTCAGGCGCTCCAGACCGATGCCCAGACCGCCGTGCGGCGGCATACCGTACTTGTGCAGCATGGTGAAGGACTCAAACAGCTCGGCGTTCATCTTGCGGGCCTCCAGCTTGTCCATCTGCTCCTGATAATCGTGGATACGCTGACCGCCGGTGGTAATCTCCAGACCGCGGAACAGCAGGTCGAACGACAGCGCCAGCTTCGGGTCCTCCGGATCATCCTTCGCGTAGAACGGACGCTTTGCGGACGGGAAGTGCGTTACAAATACGAAATCAGAGTCGTGCTCCTCCTTTGCCCACTGGCACAGCAGCACTTCTTCGTCCGGGTTGAGGTCGTAGCGGTTCTTGGACTTGTGACCGTACTTCTCCTCCATGATCTGCTTCGCCTCGTGGAAGCGGATGGTCGGGATTTCCTTGATCTCCGGAACCTCGGCGTTCAGCATAGCGAGTTCCTCGGCGCAGTGCTCCTTAACGTAAGCCATAACGGACTTGAGCATGCCGGTCTCCATTGCCATTACATCGTACATGGAATCAATGTAGGCCATCTCGAAGTCCAGACCCATGTACTCGTTCAGGTGACGAGAGGTGTTGTGACGCTCTGCACGGTAAACCGAGCCGATCTCGTATACACGGCCGAATGCACCGGCGAGGTACTGCTTGTGGAACTGCGGGGACTGTGCCAGATAAGCCGGGGTGCCGAAGTAATCCAGCTTGAACAGGTTTGCGCCGCCCTCAGCGCCTGCAACTACGATCTTCGGGGTGTGGATGTGGGTGAAGCCCTGCGACTGCATGTACTGTGCAAAGCCGTCAGCGATCGCACCCTGTACGCGGAAGATCGCCTGCTTGCGCGGATGACGCAGCGTGATCGGACGCAGCGGCAGATCAACATCAAGGGACAGGCCCATATACTTCTTGCCGAGCGGTACCGGCAGCTGGTCGTACGGCTTGCCGAGGATGGACAGTGCGCTCAGAACGACCTCAACGCCATGCTCTGCACGCGGCTCCTCACGAACGGTACCGGTAACCTCAAGTACCATTGCATCCTTGACATCCGAACGCTTGATGCCGCCGATCTCGTCACCCTGGAAGGTGCACTGGATCAGACCGCGCTCAACGCGCATTACAACAAAAGAAAAGTCAGACATATCGCGTACACGGTGAACCGTGCCGCGGAACGTGACCTCGCTGCCGACTGCTTCGCAGACGCGCTTTACGGTGTCAACGTACTGACCCGCTTCATGAATCATTTCCATAATATTACGCCTCTCTGTTTACAATTTTCAGATAGAGTTATTGTAGCATGGATTTAATGCCGTGACAAGGTTTTACCAGTGAAATCCACGCTGTTTCGACAATTTTTCTTATCGTTTCAGCCGGCGGAGCACCGCCTGTACTTCCTCGCGGCCCTCACCGCTGACGATAATGCACACTGCATAAACGCCCGCACCGACCACGACAGCCGCGCCAAGGCGAATGAGATTGCCGACCGGCAGCAGCGTGCATGCAAAAGCCGCCGCACCGCACAGCAGCGCCGAAACGATGATGCGCACCAGACTGACCGGTGCCACGCGGAACAGAAACCGGCTGCGCACGCGCACGCAGGTAATGATAAAGTAGGACGCAAATGCGACCACCGAACCGAGCGCACCGCCCGTAAATCCGAGGATTTTGAGCAGAATGACACTCGAAACCACCTTGATAACTGCTGCGATCGCGCTGTTCTGCAGAACGTGTACGGTGGATTGCTCCAGCTCATACGCCTTGTTGGCGTACTCGGTCAGGCCCATGAACAGCATGGCAAGCGCAGTATACGCGATGACCGGCGCACCGGCGGCGTACTTCGCGGGGAACAGGAACCGGCTGAGTGGCAGCGCAACCGCCGTCAGACCTGCAACCGCAGGCACGGCGATCAGCAGATACAGCCGCACGCCCTGATCGAGCAGCGGCTTTGCTGCGACTTTGCCGCCCTCACGCCAGCCGCGCAGCACGGCAGGATACACGCCGCGCATAATGCCGACCGAGATCATCGTGAACAGACCGCTTGCGATCGAGTTGTTATTCGAATAGTATGCGTACAGAATGTTGCCGTAAAAGCCGACAACGAGGTATTTGTCGATCTGGTTGAGCAGCGCCACCGAGATAGAAACGCCCATCAGCGGTACGCCGTATTTGAGGAACCGGTTCAGCAGCGGCTTGGAGAAATACTTCAGCCGCACAACAACCGGCAGGCTGAGCGCAAACACCGCACCGATGGTGGCTACACCGTCCGCAATGGTATTGGCAAAGATAGCCGGGAACGGCGACGGATAATTCGACTTGCCGCCGACAAGCGCGAATGCAACCGCGAGCTTGAGCACCGCCGAGGTCAGCGACCACAGGATGGATGCTTTGACGCGGCCGAGCTGAATCAGCGCCGCATTGAGCACCTGAAACGCCGTGTAGGTGCAGAACATCAGCGCACCGCCCAGACAAACCGGACTTTGCGTCACAGCTGCCGTAATGCAGCAGCCGATGGCAACAAGCACACACAATCCCACATAGATGGTAGAAACCGTGGAGAACAGGCCGCGTCCTTCATCGGCGCGATACTCCTCACCTACATAACGGGTGGCGGAGTTCGCCATCCAGCCCGCGAGGATGAGGTAGAGCAGCTGTATCGTAGTGTTAGTCAGGTTGAACGCGCTGACCGCACCCTCCACAAAGATGTGGGAATACAACGAGGAACACCCGATGACGAGCAGTCCCTCGACCACCTTGGCCGGCAGGAACAGCATGGCATCGCGCGTCATGGTATTTTTAGAGGACAAAAGAAAAACCCTCGCTTTCCGTCAGATAAAATCAGTATACCATGTTCTGAGCAAAAAAACAAACTTCGTTTGCCAAAATACTGCCGAAAAAGACGACATTTACCGCGTCCGAGTTTTGCAATCCCCCTGTTTTCATGGTATACTGATTATACTTGTCAAGTGGAGGTATTTGACTTTGCGAATCATGCATGTAATGGGCGGCGGCGATGTAGGCGGCGCCAAGACCCAGATTATGAATACTGTAACCGGACTCAACCGCAATAACGATGTAATGCTCATCTCGTTCCGCGCAGGTCCGTTTGCAGATGAAGCGCGCGAGCGCGGCATTGATGTGCGCGTGATCGAGCGGCACAATCCGTTCCGCGCGGCACGGACCATGCGCGACCTGGTAGATGCGTTCAAGCCCGACATTATTCACTGCCACGGCGGCCGTGCCAACCTGATGGGAGCCATGGTGCGCCGCAGCCGTCATGTTCCCATCGTGACGACCGTCCACTCGGATTACCGGCTGGACTACCTCGGCAGTCCGCTCAAGCAGTACACGCTCGGCACGGCGAATGCCATCGCGCTGCGCTTTCTCGACTTCTATCAGCCGGTCGCAGACCGTATGGCGCGCACGCTCATCGAGCGCGGCTTTGACCCGGAGCGCATTGTAAAAATCTACAACGGTATGGATTTTGACCGTCCGAAGGGCGAATTTGACCGCGTTGCCTATCTGCGGGACACCTACGGAGCCGAGATCGAGGACGGCGACGTGCTATGCGGCATTGCCGCGCGTCTGACTGCTGTCAAGGATATTGCGACCACCATTCGCGGCTTTGCCGAGGCGCTGAAATCTGCGCCGCAGCTGCGCCTGTTCATCGCCGGTGACGGCGAGGACGAGGATATGCTCAAAAAGCTGTGCGACCAGCTCGGCGTGCGCGAGCGCGTAACATTCTGCGGCTGGGTATCGCCGGTCATGCCGTTCTTCCGTGCGATGGACATCAACCTGCTGTCCTCGGTGTCCGAAACCTTCCCGTACTCCATTCTCGAGGGCGTTTGTGCCGGCTGCGCGACCATCTGCTCGGATGTCGGCGGCATGCCCGAACTCATCGACACCGGCGAAAACGGCTATATCTTCCCGGTCGGGGACGATAAGCGGCTGGCGGAATATCTGGTCCGTCTGGGCAACGATGCCGAACTGCGGCAGAAATTCGCGGACGCGCTGTACGAAAAAGCCTCCCGCGATTTCTCGCGCGACAAAATGTGCGAACGTCAGATGGAAAACTACCGTCACCTGCTGGCACGGTTCCACCGTCCGAAAAACGAGCGCGAGAGCATTGTCATCTGCGGTGCGTACGGACGCGGCAACGCCGGTGACGACGCCATCTTAGAGGCCATCGTGCAGGAGATGCGTCAGCTCGATCCCGAACGCACCATCTGCGTTATGTCGCGCAGGCCAAAGGAAACGCGCCTGATCTACCGCACGAACGCCATCTATACCTTTAATGTGTTCTCCGTCCTGCGCAAGTTCCGTCATGCCGCGCTGTATATCAACGGCGGCGGCTCACTCATGCAGGATGTTACGTCCACCCGCTCGATCTGGTACTACTGCTACACGCTGTACGCCGCCAAAAAGCGCGGCTGCAAGGTAATGATGTACGGCTGCGGCATCGGTCCGATCAACCGTCCGGGCAACCGCCGGATGGCCGCCAGAACCATTGATGCATCGGTTGACCGCATCACGCTGCGCGACGACAATTCCCGCGCACTGCTTGCCGAAATGGGCGTTACCCGGCCGGATATCCGTGTTTCCGCCGACCCGACCATCATTCTGACGCCGGCGCCGCGTGAAATCGTCAATATCGCCCTCGAGCAGAGCGGCATTGACCCGAACGGAAAGTATATCGGCTTCGGTCTGCGCAACTGGAAGGGTCTGGACACGGCTCTGCCCGAAATCGCGGCTGCAGCCAACTATGCCTACGAAAAGCACGGTCTGACGCCGGTTTTCGTACCCATCGAGTTCCCGAGCGACCTCATGCCCGCAGAACGTGTCGGCGCACTGCTGCACTGTCCGTGGCACGCCGTGCGTACCCGACAGCCCATCGAAGTCACCATCGGCATCCTCTCCCGCATGAAAACCGTGGTTGGCATCCGACTGCATTCGCTGATGTTCTCCGCCGGTCAGGGCGTTCCGGTCGTCGGCATGAGCTACGACATCAAGGTGGACGGTTTTCTGAAATATATCGGAAGCCGCACCTGCCTGCAGCTTTCGTCCGTCAAGGCGGAGCCGTTGTGCCGCCTCATCGACGAGTGCGTCTCCGGTGCGCTCGATAACGAGGTGCACCGCACCGCGGAAATGCTGAGAGAAAGAGAGTCCGAGAATGTGAAGGGTGCAGCGAAGCTGCTGAACATTTCCGAAAACTAAACCGTAGGGCGGGGTGCCCTACGATACATGATAAAACAATCCACTAAAGGGGTTATATAGATATGAAGAACCACATCGTCTGTCTTTCGACAACGAACTACCATCCTCTGCCGACGCGCAAGCAGAACGTGATGAGCCGTCTGCGCAACAGCGAAATCCTGTATTTTGATCCTCCGGTGTCCATGATCGCACCGCTCAAGGACAAAAAAGCCTCCGCATATATCGAAAAATACAAGCAGCCCGGCGAAAAAGTCGAGGGACACGAAAACATCACCGTGTACGCGCTGCCGCCGGTACTGCCGTTTTTCAACAAGTTCCGCTGGATCAACAAAATCAACCAGAAGCGGCAGGCGGCGTTCATCCGCGAAAAGATGCGCGAGCACGGCTTCGGCGACGAGACCGTGCTGTGGTGCTACTCGCCGTCCTCGTGCGATATTGTGGAGCACCTGCCGCACTCCAAGCTGGTATATGACTGTGTAGACCGTCATTCCGCATACAAGGGCCACATCAATCCCAAGGTTGTGGACAAGATGGAATGCGATCTGGCCAAGCCTGCCGATCAGGTATTCGCAACCGCAGTCGGACTGGCAGAGACACTGGAAAAGATCAACCCGACCACCCAGATGATCCCGAACGGCGCGGCTTACGAGATTTTCTCGCGCGTACAGACCGAGAAGGACACCCTTCCCTGCCCGGAGGACATGAAGGATCTGCCGCATCCGATCTACGGCTTTGTCGGCATGCTGCAGGAGTGCATCGACTATGCACTGATCGAAAAGCTGGCGAAGAGCCGTCCGAACGCGACGATTTTCCTGATCGGACGCACGCTGCCGGGTGTTGACCTGACAAATCTCAAGCAGTACCCGAACATCGTATTCCACGGTCTGGTGCCGCAGCCCGAGCTGCCCGCATATCTGGCGCAGATGGACGTCTGCCTGAACGTATTCCGTGCCGGTGCGCTCTCCAAGGACGTTTCGCCGCTCAAGTTCTACGAATATCTGGCAACCGGCAAGCCGATCGTTTCCACGCGCGAGCCGCTGCAGGTCGAGGATTTCAAGGATGTGGTCTACATTGCCCGCAATCCCGAGATGTTCCTGCCGCTGTGCGATGCCGCTGCCAAGGAAAAACGTCCGGCATGGACGGAAAAACGCCTTGCCTACGGCGCGCAGTGCTCGTGGACCGAGCGTGTGCACCAGATGGAAGAGGTGCTTTATAAAAAGGGCGTTCTGCACGAAAGTGCAGAGGAGTAAAATTTATCTTTGGGCATTTACACGAATCCCGAAAAAAGCGGGTAAAATACTTGCATTAACAAGTTAAATTAGCTAAAATAAATATGTATCGTCACCGTTGGTTTTAAGAAAGAGGTGTACACATGACCGGCAGCGTATTTTTGAATCAGACTGCAGCTGAACAGTTTTTCGTTCTCGGGCATTCGTGCATTCTCTCGGGCATCGGTGCACATAAATGAGCGATTATAGGGCACGGGTATACCCGTGCCCTCATTTGTTTTTGTAGGAGGAATAACAAATGAAAAAAGTTCTCGTTGTCATGGGATCCGACAGTGATCTCAAGGTAATGGAAAAGTGTGTTGACCGTCTGAAATCGTTCGATATTCCGACTGAGGTCCGCATCTGCTCCGCGCACCGCACCCCGGCCGCTGCCGAGCAGCTGGCGAAGAACGCGGCAGCCGAAGGCTTCGGCGTTATCATCGCGGCGGCAGGCAAGGCCGCACACCTCGGCGGTGTACTGGCAGCTTACACCACGCTTCCGGTAATCGGCGTGCCGATGGCCACCAGCGTGATGGGCGGCATGGACAGCCTGCTCTCCATCGTGCAGATGCCCAAGGGTATTCCGGTGGCAACCGTTGCGATCGACGGCGCAGACAACGCCGCCATCCTCGCAGCACAGATGATCGCCCTGTCGGATGACGCGCTGGCACAGAAGCTCGCGCAGTTCAAGGCCGATATGGCAGCGGAAGTTACCGCAAAGGACGAAAAGGTTCGCGCTCAGTTCGCGTAATCTATATAGGTATCTCTGATACCGCATCCCCGCAAGGTAAAGGCATTGGGGCTGCTCCCATTGGCAGCTTCGATGTACAACCTGCAAACAACATTGTTTCAAATTAACACTACTTATACAAATGGAGGAATTGGACATGGAAAAGAAAGAACAGCTGTACGAAGGCAAGGCTAAGAAGGTATTCGCTACCGACGATGCAAATCTCGTAATCGTTGACTACAAGGACGATGCAACCGCATTCAACGGTGAGAAGAAGGGCACCATTACCGGCAAGGGCGTTATCAACAACGTAATGAGCAATCACATGTTCCAGCTGCTCGAGCAGCAGGGCGTGCCGACCCACTTTGTTGAGCAGCTCTCCGAGCGTGAGACCCTGGTAAAGAAGGTCTCCATTGTACCGCTGGAGGTCATCATCCGCAACATTTCCGCCGGTTCCTTTGCGAAGCGTTTCGGCGTGGAAGAGGGCATCGTATTCGACGAGCCGACCATCGAGTTCTCCTACAAAAACGATGAGCTTGGCGACCCGCTCATGAACGCTTACCACGCGATCGCACTGAAGGCTGCTACCCGTGAGGAGATCGAGACCATCAAGGCAATGGCCTTCAAGGTAAACGAGGTTATGAAGCAGTACTTCGATACCCTGAACGTCATCCTCGTTGATTTTAAGCTCGAGTTCGGCAAGACTGCGGACGGCAAGATCGTTCTCGCAGACGAAATCTCTCCGGATACCTGCCGCCTGTGGGACAAGACCACCAAGGAGAAGCTGGACAAGGATCGCTTCCGTCGTGACATGGGCGGTGTCGAGGAGGCATATCAGGAGATCATGAAGCGCGTTATGGGCAAGTAAGCCCATCCGCAAGGCAAGATTCGGACAAGAAAAGGCTGAAGAATGAAATATCGTATTTTAAGAAAAAGCAGCACTCCGTTTGACAAGGTGCATGAGGAGTGCGGTGTATTCGGTATCGCAGCGCCGGAAGGCAAGGAGATTTCCGCCGCGCACGACGCGTATACTGCACTGTTTGCTCTCCAGCACCGCGGTCAGGAGGCTGCCGGTATCGCCGTAAACAAAAACGGCGTGATCCACTGCCATAAGGACACCGGTCTGGTCAGCGCCGTGTTCAATCAGGAGATTCTGGACAACATGCCCGGCTCGATGGCTATCGGTCATGTGCGCTACTCCACCACCGGCGATACCCGCCGCGAGAATGCGCAGCCGATCTCCATCACCCATGTAAAGGGCAATCTCGCGGTTGCGCACAACGGCAACCTCGTAAACGCAGGCGAGCTGCGCCGCGAGATCGAGCTGGACGGCGGCATTTTCCGCTCCTCGAACGACACCGAGGTGCTGGTATACACCATTGTTAAGGAACGCCTCAAGTGCGGCTCTATTGAAGAAGCCGTTATGAACACCATGCACCGCATCGAGGGTGCCTACTCTCTGGTTGTTATGTCTCCGCGCAAGCTGATCGCGGCACGCGACCCGCACGGCTTCCGTCCGCTGTGTATCGGCCTGCTGGACAACGACTGCTACATTTTCGCTTCCGAGACCTGCGCTCTGGACGCGCTCGGTGCAAAGTTCATCCGCGATGTAGAACCCGGTGAGGTCTGCGTTGTCGAAAACGGTGAGCTGCGCTCCATGCACTGCGGTATCGAGTGCAAGTCCTCCGCGTGTGTATTCGAGTACATTTACTTTGCCCGTCCGGACTCCATCATCGACGGTGCATCGGTTGAGCTGGCCCGTCAGGAGGCCGGCAAGTATCTGTCCATCGAGCATCCGGTCGGCGCTGACGTGGTTATCGGCGTACCGGATTCCGGTATCCCGGCAGCCATCGGCTACGCGAAGTTCTCCGGCATTCCGTACGGCGTCGGTCTCATCAAGAACCGCTATATCGCCCGCACCTTTATCCAGCCGGGTCAGGACAAGCGCGAGCGCTCCGTGCGTCTCAAGCTGAATGCCCTGCGCACCGCTATTGAGGGCAAGCGCGTCATCATGGTCGATGACTCCATCGTCCGCGGTACGACCTGCGGCCGTCTGGTAAAGCTGCTGCGCGACGCAGGCGCGGCTGAGGTTCACATGAGAATTTCGGCACCTCCGTTCCGTCATCCCTGCTTCTTCGGCACGGATATTCCAGAGCGCAACCAGCTGCTCGCACACAACCGCACGGTTGAGGAAATGCGCGAGATCATCGGCGTGGATTCGCTCGGCTTCCTGTCGCTCGAAGCCTGCCGCAAGATTGCAGTCGGCTGCAAGCTGGGCTTCTGCGATGCATGCTTCTCCGGTGAGTACCCGATTCCAGTACCCGAGCAGGTGGATAAGAACATGTTCGAGACCGAGATTCCGCTCCCCTCTGACAAAGACTAAACCTGAATGGAAAATGATGATTGATAATGAAGGTCACACGCCTTCATTATCAATTTTCCATCTTTAATTATGAAAGTGAGATGTTAAGAATGAGTGTAAGCCGTTCTGAAAGCTACAAGGCTGCCGGCGTTGACGTTACCGCAGGCTATGAAGCGGTCAAGCTGATGAAGCCGATGGTAGAAAGCACCTTTACCAAGGGCGTTATGGGTACGCTCGGCGGCTTCGGCGGCCTGTTCCGTCCGGAGTTCAATGGCATGAAGGATCCGATCCTCGTTTCCGGTACGGATGGCGTCGGCACCAAGCTCAAGCTGGCGTTCCTGATGGACAAGCACGACACCGTTGGCATCGACTGCGTTGCCATGTGCGTAAACGACATCGCCTGCTGCGGTGCACAGCCGCTGTTCTTCCTCGACTATGTTGCAGTCGGCAAGAACCACCCGGAGAAGATCGCACAGATGGTTTCCGGTATCGCAGAGGGCTGCCGTCAGGCAGGCTGCGCGCTGATCGGCGGCGAGACCGCTGAAATGCCGGGCTTCTATCCGGAAAACGAGTACGATATGGCAGGCTTCTCTGTCGGCATGGTCGATAAGGAAAAGATGATCGACGGCACCGGCATCAAGGCCGGCGACGCGCTGATCGGTGTTGCCTCCTCCGGCGTACACTCCAACGGCTATTCTCTGGTTCGCAAGACGCTCGGCATCAACGAGAAGTCGGTTCGCCGCTACATCGACGAATTCGGCAAGACCCTTGGCGAAGAGCTGCTGACCCCGACCAAGATCTACGTTAAGGCGATCCAGTCCCTGATGGGCAAGGTTGAGGTCAAGGGCATCAGCCACATCACCGGCGGCGGCTTCTATGAAAACGTACCGCGCATGCTGCCGGCAGGCATCGTTGCCAAGATCGAGAAGGCTGCTATGCCGGTTCCGCCGGTATTCGACCTGATCGCAAAGACCGGCAAGATTCCGGAGCGCGACATGTACAACACCTTCAACATGGGCGCCGGTCTGGTTCTGGCCGTTGCCGCTGAGGACGCTTCCCGCGCGGTTGCAGCAATTTCCGCTGCAGGCGAGCAGGCTTATGTTATCGGCGAGTGCGTAAACGGCGCCGAAAAGGGCGTAGAACTCGTTTAAGTAAATTGAAAATGGAGAATTGAGAATTGGCGCTATCCTTGCGCGGGTTTCGTCCGCGCTGCGTGGTTCAGTGCAAAGCGATGTGTTGAATAATCGCGTTCTGCACGAATCCACAATTCTCCATTTCATTTGTTTTTTGGAGAAAAATAAATGACAAAAATTGCAGTTTTGGTTTCGGGCGGCGGCACGAACCTGCAGGCGCTCATTGACGCACAGCAGGCGGGCAAGATCGAAAACGGACAGATTTCGCTCGTTATTTCGTCCAACCCGAAGGCGTATGCACTCGAGCGTGCCGCAAAAGCGGCTATTCCCTCCGAGGTGCTGCGCCGCAGGGACTTTTCCGACGCGGAAGAGTACGGCAAGGCGCTTACCGCTCTGCTGGAGAACGCAGACATCGGTCTGATCGTGCTCGCAGGCTTCATGACCGTCCTGCCGGACAGCTTCTGCCGCCATTTTGAAAACCGCATTATCAACGTACATCCCTCGCTCATCCCCTCCTTCTGCGGAGAGGGCTTCTACGGTCTGCGCGTGCATGAAGCCGCGCTGGCAAAAGGGGTAAAGGTTACCGGTGCGACCGTACATTTTGTATCCGAAGTGGTAGACGGCGGCGCAATTATCGCGCAGAAGGCCGTTGAAGTGGAAGATGGCGACACACCGGAGACCTTGCAGAAGCGCGTCATGCAGAACGCGGAGTGGATTCTTCTGCCGCAGGCAGTATCCGACTTCTGCGCAGGCAGACTGCGCGTGGACGGCGCTATCGTCCATAAAAACTGAACAGGAGTGACAGCATTATGAGCAAGAATGTTTTTGACATCAGCCAGGAGCTGATGAGCAACGCATATCCCGGCCGCGGCATTATTCTCGGCCGCACCCCGGATAATAAAAAGAATGTTATCGCCTACTTCATCATGGGCCGCTCGGAGAACAGCCGCAACCGCGTGTTCACCGAAACCGAGGACGGTATCCGCACGGAGGCATTTGACCCGTCCAAGATGGTCGATCCCTCGCTGATCATCTATCATCCGGTGCGCCTGTACAACGGCACCCTGGTCGTTACCAACGGCGACCAGACCGATACCATCGTGGACTATCTCAAGCAGGGCAAGAGCTACTTTGAGGCGCTCCGCACCCGCCAGTTTGAGCCGGACGCCCCCAACTACACCTCCCGCATTTCGGGCGTTGTCAATCCGGACGGCTCCTACAGCCTGTCCATCCTCAAGAACTTCACCTCGGACCGCACCGCCAACAAGCGTTTTTTCTATGAGTACGATAAGCCGGTTGCCGGTCTGGGCCATTTCATCCATACCTATCAGTGCGACGGCGATCCGCTGCCGCCGTTCCGCGGCGAGCCGAAGTGCATCCGCATCGAGCTGCCCATTCACGAGTTCACCAACCTGCTCTGGAACAGCCTGAACGAGCAGAACAAGGTTTCGCTGTTCGTGCGCTACGTCGATCTGGAGACCGGCGAAGTTGAGCAGGAAATCCGCAACAAGAACGCAGAATAACTGCGGCCTGATGAGCAGAAAGGACTATTTATGAAAGAATTAGCCTTAAAGTACGGCTGCAACCCCAACCAGAAGCCGGCCCGCATTTTTATGACCGAGGGCGAGCTTCCGATTGAGGTACTCAACGGCAAGCCGGGTTATATCAACTTCTGTGACGCATTCAACTCTTGGCAGCTCGTCCGTGCGCTGAAAAAGGCGACCGGCCTGCCCGCAGCTGCGTCCTTCAAGCACGTTTCTCCGGCCGGTGCCGCGCTCGGCAAGCCGCTGACCGATGTTGAGCGTCAGATGTACTTTGTTGACACCGACAAGGAGCTGTCCCCGATTGCATGCGCTTACATCCGTGCACGCGGCGCTGACCGTCTGTGCTCCTACGGTGACTGGGCGGCGCTGTCCGATACCTGCGACGCAGACACCGCTTCCTACCTCGCACACGAGGTTTCCGACGGCATCATCGCACCGGACTTCACCGCTGAGGCCCTCGAGATCCTCAAGACCAAGCGCAAGGGCGGCTACAACGTTGTCAAGATCGACCCGAACTACGAGCCAAAGCCGATCGAGCAGCGCGACATTTTCGGCATCCGCTTTGAGCAGGGCTACAACAACTACGAGATTAACGAGAGCCTGCTCACCAACATCGTTACCGAGAACAAGAATCTGCCGGAGAGCGCAAAGCACGACATGATCCTTGCACTCATCACCCTGAAGTACACCCAGTCCAACTCGGTCTGCTACGTCAAGGACGGCATGACCATCGGTGTCGGCGCAGGTCAGCAGAGCCGCATCCACTGCACGCGCCTCGCGGGCAACAAGGCCGACAACTGGTTCGTTCGTCAGCATCCGAAGGTTCTCGGTCTGCAGTTTGTTGACGGCATCCGCCGCCCGGATCGCGACAACGCGATCGACGTTTACACCTCGGACGAGTACGAGGACGTACTGGCTGAAGGCGTATGGCAGAAGACCTTCAAGGTAAAGCCGGAGGTGCTCACCGCTGAGGAAAAGAAGGCGTGGATTGCAAAGAACACCGGCGTAACCGTTGGTTCGGACGCATTCTTCCCGTTCGGCGACAATGTAGAGCGCGCACGCAAGTCCGGCGTGGAGTACATTGTACAGCCGGGCGGCTCCATCCGTGACGACAACGTAATCGAGACCGCGAACAAATACGGCATCACGATGGCGTTCACCGGCATGCGTCTGTTCCATCACTAATGAAACTGCTGAAAGGCTATTATGCCTACTTAGCCGTATCCGGCGGACTGCTGCTCAGTCTGGCCGCGCAGCACAACTGGGCACTGCAGATACTGGCGTTCGCGCTGGTGTCTGCCGGTGCGCTGTCCGTGCAGAATGCGTCCCGCTGGTATATGCGCGCGAGCATTGCCGCGGACGTGACGATGGCGTTCAAGCTCATCCTCGGTCCGGCAGTCATCCCGCCCTGTCTGCTGCGGATTGTGCTGCAGTATGCGGCGCTCGTGCCGCTGCTGCTCACCGGCTGCATGCTGCTGATGGGTGTCAAAGACCAGATGCACAAGATCGAGCACAGCACGCTGCCCGAATGGGTTTTGCTGGTGATCTGGAGCGCGGGCTACATTCTTGTGCTCGTGAGCGCACCCGGCTGGCTGAACGACTATCTGTTTAACACCGTCTGGACGCTGGCCAATACCTGCATCTCCATCGGCACAGTAGCACTGATCGTAGAAATGTTCCGCGCACAGCGCATATACCTACAAACGGAGGAACAATAAATGAAAGTTTTGGTTATCGGCGGCGGCGGCCGTGAGCACGCCATCGTCCATACATTGAAGAAGAGCCCCAAGGTTGACCACATCTGGTGTGCGCCGGGCAACGGCGGCATTGCCGCTGAGGCAGAGTGCGTACCGATTAAGGCAACCGACATCGACGGCATGGTTGCTTTCGCCAAGGAGCACAAGCCGGATCTCGTTATGGTCGCACCGGACGACCCGCTTGCACTCGGCATGGTAGACGCGCTCGAGGCCGCAGGCATCCGTGCCTTCGGTCCGCGCAAGAACGCCGCTATTATTGAGGGCAGCAAGTCCTTTGCCAAGGATCTGATGCAGAAATACAGCATTCCGACCGCTGGCTACGCCGTTTTTGAGAACTCGGCGGATGCCATCGCGTACATCAAGAAGAACGGCGCGCCAATCGTTGTCAAGGCGGACGGCCTTGCGCTCGGCAAGGGTGTTACCGTTGCCATGACCGAGGAAGAAGCCATCGAGGCGGTCAAGGACGCGATCGACGGCGGCGCATTCGGCGGCGCCGGTGCGCGTGTCGTTATCGAGGAGTTCCTCACCGGCCCTGAGGTTTCCGTGCTGGCATTCGTTGACGGCAAACACCTCAAGACCATGCCGTCCGCACAGGATCACAAGCGTGCCTACGACCATGACGAAGGCCCGAACACCGGCGGTATGGGCGCATTCTCGCCGTCCCGCTTCTATACCGACGACATTGCCGCCGAGTGCATGGAGACCATCTTCAAGCCGACTGTCGCGGCCATGGAGAAGGAAGGCCGTCCGTTCAAGGGCGTGCTGTATTTCGGCCTGATGCTGACCCCAAAGGGCCCGCGCGTTATCGAGTACAACGCCCGTTTCGGCGACCCGGAGACGCAGGCTGTCCTGTCCCGACTGGACACCGACCTGTTCGACATCTTCAATGCCGTTATCGACGAAAAGCTCGAGGACATTGACATCAAGTGGGCGGACAATGCCGCCTGCTGCGTCTGCATGGCGTCCGGCGGCTATCCGAAGGCCTACGAAAAGGGCAAGGAGATCACCGGTCTGGACGATGTGACCGACTCGTTCGTATTCCACGCCGGCACCGCCGTCAAGGACGGCAAGCTGGTAACGAACGGCGGCCGCGTGCTCGGCGTAACGGCAGTTGCCCCCACGCTCGACGAAGCGATCCTCAAGGCGTATGCCGATGTCAAGAAGATTCACTTCGATAAGGCGCATTATCGCACCGATATCGGCGTAAAGTAATATTTTACGTTTATTGTAGGGCGGGCTGACCTCAGCCCGCCCTACATTCTGCGTGAATGGAAGAAAGGAAAAAAGAATGAAAATCGAACAGCAAAATCAGATTTTAGGCTGCATGAACGATGTTCTCAACCAGAACGGTTTCCGTGCGGAAATCATGCAGAAGGACGGCGCACCGACCATTCTGCGCTGCGAGGCAATGCGTCAGGGCAAGGTTGCCAAGGACGTTGTGATTGAAGCCTGCTTCATCCCGATGCAGCTGCCCGCAGAGGACATGGGTCTGCTGCAGTTCTTCGTTACTCTGTTTCAGGGTGCCCCGGAAAACAACAAGGTGCAGCTTCGTCATGCGTGCGATTACTGCAACAACTTCTGTGCGCTCGGCTCGTTCGGCTTCTTTGAGGAGGCCGGTCAGATTTACCTCAAGCACAACACACTGGTGGACGGCTCTCTCGAGCTCGAGAAAATCATTCCGTTTGTGGCGGATAACATTTCCGTGCTGATTGCGGCAGTCTCCCGCTTCATCGACGGTCTGGCGCAGATTGCCTATGCAGGCATGACGCTCGACGCTGTTATCGAGCAGGACTTGTTCCCGAAGCTCGGCTAATTGCAAACAAGAAAACACCGCAGAGTAAGGCTTAACCGTTTTAAGGAACTATAAGTCCTGCGGTTAGGGCAGAGAACGGTGTGACCGTTAAGGTCACGCCGTTTTTTTGCGTCCAAGGGTAGATTCTGCAATCATGAGTTCTGTCAGTGCGGGGATTTCCACATGGTCCCTTTCAAGAATCCGCGAAATCTGCTCTGGGCCTTTGCCGTCAATGCAGAGGTCAAAGACGCGCTTGACAATCTGGGCAGCATCCTCATCCAGAATCCACTTGTCCTTGCCGCTGCTCGTTGCCCTATCTGCCGTGTTCGTCCAAAGGGCGAATGGGACACATGACATGAAAGTGCGGATTGAAAATGCCGACGTCCTCCTTGTCGAGAGAATGAACGGCAAAGTCCACTACCATACCCCGGCTCACAAAGTTCTCCAACAAAAATTGCCTTGCCAGAGCGATGTTCTCCTGCATGGAAAACTCGTTCTGCAAGGCAATGTCAAAGCTGTACGCAAGCTGTGCTTTCTTTCCGCATTCGGCTTTCTCCACCGCGTTCCAGAGGGTTTCTCGGTCTGCATACTCCGATGGCGCATGCGATGGCAGCAGGATTTCAGAGCAGAGGACGCACAGTCTGTGTCGATTTACTCCGGCTCATCCTCATCGAGCAGCGTGAGTACATCAATCGGCGCGTCATTCTGCGTCACCTGCACATGCACATGAGTGCCGAGTGCGGATTCTGCAGGAATGCTGTCCGCGCACACGCCGAGCGCCTCACCGGCGGAGACAGCCTGCCCTTCCTGCACGCGTACATCGTCCATGCCGCAGTACGACGAGGTCAGACCGTTAGTATGCGTCAGCGTCACGCAGGTGCCGTACAGGCCATCCTCGGCAATCTGCTGCACAGTGCCGTCGGTCAGTGCGAGCACGGTTTCGCCGGCTTCGGCAGAGAAGTCCGTGCCGGCATGAACACGCCAGTCGCCCATGGTCGGCTGGAACAGCAGCGTGTCACCCGAAAACGGCGTCAGCACGGCTCCGGACACCGGCCGCACATACACAGGGGCGCTGACCGTCACAGCCGGTTCCGGCTCTGCCGCCGCGACCGGCTGTTCCTCGATCACCGGCTCAGGTTCCTGCTCCTGCTGCGGAACGGTGGCCGGTTCGGTCGGTGCTTCGGCGGTCGAGTCGGCCGGTGCGATGATAGGCATTCCGGTGTCCGGCTCGACCGCGTTCTGCCGGTGTGCATTGCCCCAGATCACCCATGCGGATGCGGCAATGATGAGCGCACACAGCGAAAGAATGGTGTAGAATCCGCGGGTAGAGAGCGCCGCGGTGTGTTTGGATTGATATTGCTTCATGTCCCTTTACCTCCGTTGCTGACAGTATGGTCGGCTGCTGCGGAAAATATACGCGCCGCCGAAAATTTGCCGCACAGCGAACACTTCATCGGCAGATGCCGGATAGTCCACAAAATGGGAGACGTCTGCGGATTGTACCCAATCGTCGAATGTGGTATACTAAATAAAAAAAGAGAAACGCAAGGAGGGTAAAGACTATGGAACTGGCTGACTTTTTCGCAATTGACCGGCTGTCGCAGCACGACGAGGAACTGCTGATCGAATCCGCGATGCAGATGCAGCAGATGATGCTGCTGTACGAATCCGGCATCCGTGAGATCAAGACCAAGCTGGATATTCTAAGCGATGAGTCGCGTATTTCGGGCAAGCCAAGCCCGATTGATGCCATCAAAAGCCGCATCAAAAGCCCGCGCAGCATTATCAGCAAGCTCAAGCGGCGCGGATTCCCGATCACGCTGCAGTCCATGATAGACAATCTGAACGATATTGGCGGTATCCGCGTGATCTGTCCGTTTATCGAGGATATTTACACAGTAGCGGACATGCTCATGCGGCAGGATGACTTGACGCTGATCGAGAAGAAGGACTACATTGCCAATCCCAAGCCGAACGGCTACCGCAGCCTGCATCTGATCCTCGAGGTGCCGATTTTCCTCGCGGAACGCACGCAGCCGGTACGCATCGAGCTGCAGATTCGCACGATGGCGATGGATTTCTGGGCCAGCCTGGAGCACCAGCTGCGCTATAAATCCGATGTGGAGATTCCGGAGCATGTATCCGATGATTTGAAGAAGTGTGCGGATGTTATTGCGGAGACCGATCAGGAGATGCAGCGCATCGCAAAAGAACTGAAAGTGCTGTAAAAGGAGAAATTATGCAATACATACCCATTATAACCCTGGTCCTGGTTGTTATTCTGCTGGGACTGGTCATCGTTCTGCTGACCCGCAAGCCGGAAAAGCCGGAGCTTCCGCAGCAGATCGACCCAACCGCATCCATTACTGCGCTCGGCACGCTCGTGACGCAAAACCTGCGCGAAGGCCGGGAAGCGCAGAGCAATCAGCTTTCCGCGATGGACAAGAGCCTTGGAGACAAGATGAGCGGTCTGACCGATCAGCTCGGCAGGTTTGAGACGCGTCTGCAGGGTTTCACGGCGGAAACAACGCAGAATCTGACTAATATCCGCGAAACCGTGGACAAAAACCTGCACACCTTCACGGGTGAGACAAAACAGAATCTGGAAACTATCCGCAGCACGATGGACAAGAATCTGCACACGTTCACCGGCGAAACCAAACAGGATTTGGAAACTATCCGCGAAACGGTAGATAAAAATCTGCACACCTTCACGGGTGAGACTAAGCAGGATTTGGAGAACATCCGCGTTACAGTGGATAAAAACCTGCGTGCCATGCAGGAGGACAACAACAAAAAGCTGGACGATATGCGTCAAATTGTAGACGAAAAGCTGCAGAAAACGCTGTCTGAGCGCATGAATGAGTCATTCAAGCTGGTCAACGAGCGTTTGGAGCAGGTTTACAAGGGCCTCGGTGAGATGCAGACGCTGGCACAGGGTGTCGGTGATTTGAAGAAGGTGCTCACCAATGTCAAGACCCGCGGCATTGTGGGCGAGATTCAGCTGGGCGCGATCCTCGAGGACATTCTCGCGCCCGAGCAGTACGAGACCAACGTGGCGACCGTGCCGAACAGCCGCAATGTGGTCGAGTATGCGGTCAAGCTGCCCGTTGAGGACGGCAGCTTTGTCTGGCTGCCGATCGACTCCAAGTTCCCGGGAGACACCTACGGGGCGCTCCGTGATGCGTACGAGGAAGGCTCGCGCGAGCAGATTGACGCATGCGTCAAGCAGCTGATCGCCACCCTCAAATCCGAGGCGAAGGACATTCACGATAAGTACCTTGCGCCGCCGCATACGACCGAGTTCGGCATCATGTTCCTGCCCTTCGAGGGACTGTACGCCGAAGCTGTCAGCCGCGGCATGGTGGAGATTCTGCAGCGGGACTACCATGTCAATCTGGCAGGTCCGAGCACAATGGCGGCGCTGCTGAACAGCCTGCAGATGTCGTTCCGCACGATTGCGATTCAGAAGCGCTCGGGTGAGGTCTGGAGCGTTCTGGGTGCGGTCAAGACCGAGTTTGACAAGTTTGAAGCCTGCCTGACGCAGACGCAGAACCGACTCGATCAGGCGAGCCGCGAGCTGGATAAGCTGGTCGGTACGCGCACGCGCGCTATCCGCCGCAAGCTGAAGGGCGTTACCGAACTCAGCGAGAGCGAAACGCAGAAGGTTCTGGATATCGGCACCGATTCGGAAGAAGAGTGAAGCGCTGAGCAGAAAGAAATTCTCAACCGCTTTCTCGGCAAAAGAAAACACCGCAGAGCAAGGCTTAATAGTGATAAGGTACTATTTAGCTTTGCGAGGGGCAATATACAGATACTGCCGCCGTATCGGCGTATGAGCCGAATATCTGACTTTAACCCCAAAAGGAACCCTGCCTGTTCCAACAACAGACAGGGTTTTCTCACTGTTACAGCACCTTTTTTTGCCGCCCGGAAGCTTTGACAGATTGAGCGTAGTCGCGGCCGAGCACGGCGCTGCACAGCTCTACCACGGCTGCGACCGGTGCATAGCAGAATACATCGTCGAAGCCGGTGCCGCCGGTCATTTCGCGCAGCTCTGCCGCCGAATTTTCCATCTTGCCGGTGTTGACAAAGTGCAGGTCGATGCCGTCCTTCTCCTTAACCTCTGCGGGCGGGAACAGCGCCTCGGCGTGTGCCAGACAGTCCTCGTTCACATCGGTCACAACGACCATGGACGGACGTCACGGTGCAGCGCATACGTCAGCGCACTCAGGCCCATCGGACCGGCACCTGCCATGATGACCAGCTTGCCGCCCTTTTTAATACCCATTTCGCGGTGATAAACACCTATCTTGGTGTGATAAGCGGCGTTAAACGCACCGACCGAGCAACTCATCGTCTCCGCAAGAGACACCTCGTAGTAAGCGCGGGCTGCAGCGTGAACTTCATGCCCGGCTTGAATTTATCCTGATGCTTCGCGCCAACCTTGACGATATCGCCCGCAAACTCGTGCCCCATGACGGCCGGATGCTCAGCTACATCGGGATGCACGCGCTTGTGCTCGGTGCCGAGGATGGCACACTTGTAGGTGGACATACAGATGCTATCAGATACGACCTTGACCAGAATCTCATCATCGCGGATTTCCGGCAGTTCAAAGGTATCCAGACGCAGGATCATTCGCAGCATGCAGACGTACAGCTCTTGTTTTCATAATAAAACTCTCCTTCACCATATCTTAAAACACGATAGATTTCAGCAATTACAACTTGGAAAAGCGTACTTTCGGAAGCAGCGCCTCGATAACCGAGCGCTCGGCGGCCTGTGTGCCGCTGCACATGACATTCGCGGCTCCGGTTGCAGTCGAGAGACGGACCGCGTTCTCCTCGCTCATATCCTGCGACTCGGCATAGGCCAGCGCGGCCACCACGCTGTCACCCGCACCGACCGTACTGCCGACCGGAACCTTGAGTCCCTCAGCGTAAATCGTGCTGCCCTTGCGCAGATACAGCGCACCGCGGCCGCCCAGCGAGATAACCACCCGTTCGATACCGCTCTCCAGCAGCTTTTGACCTTCTGCGGTCAGTTCTTCGATGGTTTCCAGTTTTCTGCCCGCCAGACGCGACAGTTCATCATCATTCGGCTTGATGAGGTACGGCGCGGCCTTTAAGCCTTCCGCCAGTAAAGCGCCGTCCGCATCGAGGAACACCCGCGCACCTGCGTTTTTGCATGCGCTCGTCCACACGCGATAGGTTTCCTGCGGTGCGCCCTTCGGCAAGCTGCCCGCCAGCACCACAATGTCGCCTGCGTGCACCTCAGCCAGAAGGTCGTTCAGCAGCGCATCTAAATCTGCGTTCGTAACGGTCAGACCCGGCTCGTTGATGTCGGTATTCGTGTGGCCGACCCGGTCGATGATTTTGATATTCGTGCGGGTCTGCCCCTCAACGAACCGGAACTGCGTGGTGAAATTCTCGTTTTCGAGCAGCTTTTCAAGCGTTCTGCCGCTCTCACCGCCCAGAATGCCGACGGCGCGGCTCTCGCCGCCCAGCTTGGCAATCACTTTGCTCACGTTAATGCCCTTGCCGCCGGGATCCGTGCGCATTTCCGTGATGCGGTTGACCGTGTCAAGCGCAATACCCGGAATTTCTACCGTTTTATCCAATGCAGGGTTGAGTGTTACCGTATAAATCATGGAATGACTCCCTCCAGATATTTGAAACTATTGAAACAAAAGCTATAATCAAAATAACAACAGTCCATATAAGCGTCAATCTGTTATTTCAACAAATAATCCCTTTCGTTTTTGTAAGGAATTACAAGAGCACATTCTCCCTGTAAATTCTGTTCTGCGTGCAAAAGGAACGGCAATGCAGAATATTTTCCGCATTACCGCTCCCTTTTATGCTTAATCTCTGTGTTCTGAGAACAGACGATCCAGCTTTTCTTCCAACAACTGCACGGCTGCGTCGCGCTGACCGGTCCGCAGGCGCTCGATCACCTCAGGCTCCTCGATCAGCTGTGCGCTCACCATGCGCATGACCTCCACTGGAATCGGATCACCGGTATCCGGCGCAAGCAGCACGAGTGCCCCCATAATCATCTTTCCGGCCTCGTAGACCGGCGGCTGTGCCTGTAAATAGCCGAATCGGCAGTCCGATACCGCCTTTGTCCTGCAATGCAGCAGTAGCGCGAACAGCGGCTTGATATAGGTATCGCCCATGGCTTCCCGCCGGCGCAGCTGCTGCGCTCGAGAAGATGTTCGCTGAGATCAAGTAACTGAATTTCGACACAATCAAACCTGAAAAAACAGGAGAGGTTATCCCTCTCCTGTTTTTTCAGGTTCCGAACGCAAAGGGTCTCCCGCCATTCGGCGGGAGACCCTTTCTCATTTTACCGGCTTATTTACCGGTCTTTTCACACAGCTTCTGCATGATAACAGCTACCTGTGCACGGGTGGCCGTGCCCTGCGGGTCAAAACGGTTGCCCGATTTGCCGCTCAGCAGACCAGCCTTCTGCATTCTGGTTACAGCGTCCTTCGCGTAAGCGCGGATGCTTGCGCTGTCGGCAAATGCGGCTGCACTGCCGTTCTCCTCTACCTTGGTGCCGGTGGCGGTCAGGTAATTGTCCATGATAACCGCAGCCTGCTCACGGGTGATGAGCGCATTCGGATTGAAATGCGAAGCGTCCACGCCGGAAACGATCTTGTTGGCTGCTGCCCAGTTGACGTATGCGTTGTAGTACATTTTGCTGTCTACGTCGGCAAACTGGCTCTGGGTGTTGTACGCGGAGATATCTGCGCCTGCCATACGGCCAAGCACGGTGACAAACATGCCGCGGGTCATACCCTCGTTCGGGGAGAAGGTGGTTGCGGTCGTGCCGTTGAACAGCGCCTTATCGGTCACATATTCGATGGCATCCTTTGCCCAGTGGCCCGCGATGTCGGTAAAGGTGCTTACCGTACCCTCAACGACCTTAACATTCTTGCCCACGGTGCCGTAGTTGTCGTAATCCACAGAGTAATCGTTGAATACATCATCGGATTCGTAGCCTACTGCATCGGTGAAGGTGCCCTCGTTCCAGTCTGCCAGCGTTGCCCAGGTATTGGTATTGCCGGCCTTGACGGTGTACGCGTTGATAACCGGAATATCGGTGGACTTCTCTGCAACAGAGGAGTTCAGTACGGTAGTAACGCGAACATACTTTGCACTGCCCAGTGCGGAAATATCAACCGTGTTCTTGCCGTTCTTCAACTCTGCGGACTGGGAAGCCTTTACGGTCTTGCCGTCGTCCGAGGTCTCAACGGTTGCGGTTGCAGAAGCCGCGCCGGTAATCTCTGCGTTATAGGTAAACTGTGCTGCACTGCCGGTCATTGCGCGCCACTCGGTGGTGTGCGTGCCCTTGGTGACGATATTCTCCGGTGCGTAATCCAGCCATACGACCAGCTTGTCGCTTTCCGGACCCTTTGCAGTCGGATTTGCGTAAATCTGCTTGTTCTCCTCTGCGGTCAGCTTGGTGGTATAGAAGCGGAGCTGACCGATGTCACCTGTCAGCATGGTGTGCGTCTTGCCGCGGCCGCGGCCCGTCAGCAGATGACGGTGGAATGCAAAGCCGGAGTACATGGACTTGCCTTCCCAGTTGCGGATCTCAGAATCAAAATTCGGTGCATCGGTGTGACCGCTTGCCTTGGTATCCTCGTAGCTGTCGCCGCCGGTTGCACGGTCAAAGCCGCCGGTGTACTGTACCCACTTGCCGAGGGTAACGCCGCCGCCCATATTCTCGTCGTCGTTCCAGAAGTACTCGCCGTTATCGTTGTTAAAGCCAATGCCATAGGTAACCATGCCGGTCTTGCGGACTGCCATGCGGAACAGGTAGTTGGTGCCGTAGCTGATGGAAGCGCCCTTCATCAGCAGCGGGTTGTGGTCCCACTCATCGCCCGTTGCCAGACGGTCGATGTTTGCCCAAACCATGCCGGTAACGCCGTTGTCTACCACATAGTTCTTGTTATCCGGAATTTCCACATAATCGTCCACGCCGTCCAGAGACAGACCCCAGCCGCCGTTGTACTTAACGAGCGTCGGATTGCCGCGGATGATGCCGTCGTTGCCCTTGCCGGACTTATCCTTTACGATCGGGGTGCCCTGCATGGAGCCGAGCACGGCAACGGTCTTCTCTGCCGAGTTGCCGACCTTGACGGTATAGCTGCCGCCTGCCGGTGCCTTGTAGGCAAACTCAACCGTGCGGGTCTCGCCTGCCTTAAGCGCAGTCTTCTGCGAGGTAACGGCTGCGCCGTTGATGTACAGCACTGCCTCTGCGGTGCCGTCCTCATTGCCGATGTTCTGCACATCCGCCTTGGCGTAGATGACATCGCTGGTCGGCTCGCTTACTGTGCCGCCGCCGAGCTGCAGGCGCAGGTTGCTGTAGGTGTAGGTTGCCTTGCGGAAGGTAACATTGACAGTCTTGGTGTAGCTGTCCAGCTTGAGGGTATGCGTGCCGAGTGCAGAAAGCGTCAGCGGTGCGCTCAGCGTTGCGGACTCGCCGGGATTCAGACCGACAACACGCTCCTTGCCGCTCTTGCCGAACTCATACAGCCAACGGTCGGTGCCGTTGTCCTTGACACACATGGAGGCGGTCGCCAGACCCTTGCCGACATTGGTCACCTTTGCGGATACCGTAACAGTGCCGTTGGACTGAACGGTGTCCGGGGTGATGGAAATATCGCTGTACGCCAGCTTGGTGCCGTCCTTGGACAGCGTAACCGTCTCAAATACCTTCTCGCCGTCGCTGCTCAGACCCAGGTTCTTATAGGTCAGCAGACCGTCCTTGACGGTTACTTCGAGCATATCGCCCTTGCCGGTTGCAAGCAGGTTGGGATAGTTGTCGTTTAGGCGCTGATCCGGCTTGCCGGTGTCGATCTTGCCGTCGCCGATGCGGGCATCGCCCTGGGTTACATACAGGGTATCCGCGCCGCGCTTCGGATCAGCAGAAGCATAGCGGGAATACAGATGGGTATGGCCGCTGAACATGATATTCACGTTGCCGTTCTCCACGATGGAAGGAACGTACTTGCGGGTCAGGTCATCCTCGAACGGATGGTGCATGGTAACAACGCGGAAGTCAGCCTTCTTGGCATCGTCGGTTGCAAGATCGGCCTTGAGCCAGTCGAGCGACTCGTTTACAACGGCCTTGGTTGCCGCATCTGCCTCGCCGCCGCCCGCAGTGGAGTTCAGCTCGAACAGGGACCACGGGTTGCTGTCCAGCATATCGAAATGCACCGGACCGCAGTCAAACGCTACGTTGCGTCCGGTCTCGTTGGACTTATACTGCTCCTTCTGCACCTTGGTGACATACTCATCAAAGTAGGCACCGTAATCGTGGTTGCCGCTGTTGTAGATAACCGGCACATTGTGCAGGAACGAGCCGACATTCTGGAACCAGTACGGGAACTGATCCTTCTGAGAGCCGGTGCCCTCTACCATATCGCCGGTATGCAGGATAAAGTCCGGATCGAACTGTGCGATCACATCGGAAACCTTGGTTGCCGTTTCAAAGCGATGGCTGTCGCTGACAACCACAAAGCGGATCTCATCCGAATTTTCGGGCAGCGTGCGGAAGTGACCTTCCACAGTCTGTCCGTCCTCGGTCTCAACCTTGTAGGTATAGGTCGTACCCGGAGTCAGATCGGTCAGGCGGGCACGATACATGTGCATGCTCTCACCCTTAAACTTTTCGCCCTCCTCTACCGGAACCTCGAGCGTTTTCTTGTCCGCATCGCTCGTACCGTAGGTAATGGTGGACTTCATCGGTTTATCCAGTTCCCAAACGACAACCATGCCGTTTGTTTTCGGGGTCATCAGGTACGGACCCGTCAGGAAGGAGCCGGTATCCGTCCTTCCGATTGCGAAAGCAGTGCTCGGCACCAGTGTTGCCAGCATCACGGCCGACAGCACACCGCTGAGCAGCCGCCGCATACGCGAAGATTTTTTAGCCATTTTCTTTTCTCCTTTCTCTTCACGGTACGGCTGCCGCCATACCGCCGCGTCTATGTTAAACCTTTTAAGCCAAGGTTCGCGCGCTGTAAATATGCGTGTCGAAGTACGAAATCAGCCGCGTGCGGTTCTCGCCTGCCCACTCCAGATCGTAGGTGATGAGCTTGACCTCGTCCAGCGGCGGCAGTCCGTCCGCTGCGCGGGCGGTGCTGTTTGCCGGAAGGCGGCAGCTTTTCGCTTCGATATAGCATTCCTCTCCGCGGGAAGAGGTCAGCCAGTCGATAAAGGTGCGGGCGTTTTCGCGCTCCTGCTCCGGTGCACCACGCACAAGCGCGCACGCGCCGATCTCATAGCCGGTGCCGTCTGCCGGACTGCGCACCTCAATGGGATAGCCATCCAGCGCCGCGCGGAAGGCGTCATGCGAGAACACGATACCGACGGCGTATTCGCCGTTTTTTACCCGCTCTGCCGGCTCCACACCCGAACGGGTGTACAAACCGACGTTTTGGTCTAATTTTTGAAGATACTCCCATGCCTTGTCCTCGCCGCGCATCTGCACAAGCGTTGCCAGCGTGGTATACGAGGTACCCGAGCTTTTCGGAGTTGCCATCACAATCTGCCCTGCCAGTGCAGGCGACAGCAAATCGTCCCAGCAGGTCGGCATCGGCGTTCCCGTCCGTGCAAACCAGTCGGTGTTGCAGGCGAAGCACAGCGTACCGATGTAGATCGGATTCCACACGCCCTGCTCATCCTGATAGGCTTCGGGCACATCGGTCAGCTCGGGACTTTGATACGCCTCCAGCAGACCGGCCTCTCGCAGCTGAATATAGTTATCCGCCGAGCCGCCCAGCAGCACAGAAGCCTGCGGGTTGTCCCGCTCCTGCTCGAGCCGCGCGGTCATTTCTCCGGCAGGAAGATGAATACAGTCCACGGTGATGCCGGTATCCTTGCGGAAGGCACTGCAGTACAGCAGCGTTTCCGACTCCGGCAGCGGACTGTAAACGGTAAGATGGTCATATTTCGGTGTTTCTGTCCCCTCCTCCATCGCATGATCGTTCTCCTGCGGTGAGGGATCGTTCTGCTGCTGACCCGTACAGCCGCAGAGCAGTCCGGTCAGCAGCAGAACAACAGGAAGAAAACATATTTTTTTCATAGCTTCCACCTCGATACAAAAGGCGGAGCAGTTTTTCTCTGCCCCTATACTATAACAGTTTAAGCGGCTTCGCTCTACCGTCCATCATCCGATAAAATTTTACCATTCAAGAAGGCCGTTCCTGAACGGTGAATTTCTTACGATATTATTTTAGGCAGTACCGCATAATTAAGCAAGAGCGATTTGCGAGTAAATTTTACGGACTGACGAGGCGTGGTTTTGCGGTAATACTTGATGTATTACCGCAAAATCACAACAAAGTCAGGGCACAAAATTTCCGCAAAGCGCCGCAGCTTTAATTGTGCGGTATTGCCTCATCTCTCTTCCGACCGGCTGCGGTACTCGCGTGGCGAAACGCCGACGTGCTTTTTGAACAGATAGCTGAAATAGTGCGAATCCTGATAACCGACGTCGAACGCAATATCGCTCATGCGGCTGTTGCCCTCGGTCAGCAGATGCTTTGCCGCCTCGATGCGGACAGCGGTCAGATATTCGACAAAGGTCTGACCGGTCTCCTGCGAAAACACGGTGGAAAAATGGTTCGGACTAAAGCCGACCTCTGCCGCCACCATGTGCAGTGAAATACCGCTGTCCGCATAATTTTCGCGGATAAACTCCTTTGCACGGCTGATTTCCGCGCTGTATCGCACATTCTGATGGCGATAACACAGACGAGTCATGCGGCCGAGCACCTCGGCGGCACAGGCCTTTGTGCCCTCGAGCGTCGCCACCTGACCGAGCACCGCCTGCGGATCCTCCGGAGGCGGAATACTGCCTGCCTGCACCTCATCAGCCAGCTGAGAGGCTGTGACGAGCAGATTCATCAGCAGATAATACCGGTACAGCACGCTCTGTACGTCCTGCGCCGCAGAGTCGCCGAAGTAGCCCTCGACAATGCGCGGCACATCCTCGGGAGCGGCATGCCGCAGCTTGTCCGCCAGCGAGCCGCCCGCCGAGAAATCGAACTCGTGCTGCACACCGGCAAAGTCCGTGCTGCCGAATACGCCGTCCTCCGCACATGCGGAGGCCTGCAGCAGTGTATCCTTCGCTGTGCAGTAGCTTTCCGGCAGGGCGCTGACACGTGAAACCGGTGCGCCGATCGCGCACAGCGCGTTCCAGCCCAGCACCTGACAAAGCTCGTGCCGCAGGTTCTGACAGAACTCGTAGGCGGTTTCGCGCACAGCTTCCTCGGTCTCCCCACGCAGCAAGAGCACCAGCCGGCGGCTGCCGCGGAAAAAGGCGCAGACCTCGCTTTCCTCACCGCACAGACGCTCAGTCAGCGCGCGCACCTGCTCCTGCACGGCATTTTCCGGCAGGCGCACGATGCACACAAGATACTGCTTCGCTGTCAGCAGCAGCCCCCAGCGTTCTCCCTGTACAGCCGCCTCCGCAGTCGGCACGCTGCCCGAGAGCAGGTCGTTGAGAAAATGCTCACGCAGTACGTCCTCCTCGCGCTCACTGCGGCTGTTTACGCCTGCCGAGCGAAGCTGCTGCTGCTCCTGCTCAATCTGCTCGGCAACCTGTCCAAGCGTTTCGAGCAGCTGCGCCGAGCTGACCGGCTTGAGCAGATACGCATCCGCGTGCAGCGAAACCGCCTTCTGTGCATACTCAAATTCATCGTGTCCGCTGAGGAACACAATACGCAACCATGGCATGGTGCGCCGTACAACCTTTGCCAGCTCCAGACCATCCATAAACGGCATGCGGATGTCCGTAATGAGCACATCCGGCTTCATTTCCATCAGCATAGGCAGTGCCATTTCGCCGTCCGGCGCTTCACCTGCAAATAGAAAGCGTCCCTGCTCCTTTTCAATGCAGTTGCGGATGCCGTCCCGGATGATCTCCTCATCATCCGCAATGAATATACGCATCATAGCGTTTTCCCCTCCTGTTCGTCCGGTACGGTGAAGCTAATGCGTGTGCCGTTCCGGTATTCACTCTCAATCGTCAGTCCGCAGCCGTAATACAGCCGCAGGCGCTGTTCTACATTGCGCAGACCGTAGCCGCCCTTGCCGTCCGGGTCAAGCGGTGCGCCATTCTGCAGCGAGGTCCGTACCTCGGCAAGACGCTCAGGTGTCATGCCCATGCCGTTGTCCTCCACGGCGAAGTACATGCCTCCTGCCTGCCTGCGACCGGTCACGGTAATCTGTCCTCTGCCGCGCCTGCGCTTAATGCCGTGATAAATCGCGTTTTCAACCAGCGGCTGCAGCACGATTTTCAGCATATACCGCTCGTGCAGCGCGGGATCAATATCAATCGTATACCGCATGATGCTGCCGTACCGCACCGACTGAATCTGCAGATAGTTTGCAACGTGCTGTTCCTCGCGCTCGACCGTGATGTAATCCGCGCCGCGGCTGAGCGAGATGCGCAGAAAGCCGGTGAACGCCATCGTCATCTCGACAACCTCGCTGTTGCGGCCCTCTTCAGCCAGCCAGACGATGGTTTCCAGCGTATTGTACATGAAATGCGGCGTAATCTGCGCCTGCAGCGCCCGCAGTTCGGCTTTTTTAATGGTCTTTTCCTGCTCGACCCGCTCATGAATGAGCGCCCCCAGCTGCTCCGCCATTGTATTGAGATCGCGTGTCAGCAGATGCAGCTCGTCGATCTCGGTCGGCGGGACGCGCTCGGTCAGCTCACCGGCGGCAATGCGGTTGGCAAACTGCTCCAGCTGCCGCAAAGACGCGCCGATCGCACCTTCCAGATTGTCAGATGCCCGAATAGTCAGCCAGATCATCACGCCGACCAGCACAATGAGTGCAAGCGCTGCCGCACCCAGTCCGTGCTGAATGCGGGCGTTGAAACGACCCATGCGGGCGATCTCATTCTCGATATAGCGGTCAAGCATGCTGCCCGCCAGATGGCCGACGCTGTGAATCTCGCGGTACAGCGATTCGTTGCGGCTGACCGCGGCACCGGCGTCCATCTGCGTTTCCAGCTGATCAACGTAGCTGTCGATCGTGCGGATGGCACGCAGTGCCGCGTTGAGATACTGTGCCTCGTCCTCTCCGGCACTGTCCAGCATGTCGTTCAGCTCGTGCAGAGAGCTGTCAATCAGCATCCGCTGCCGTCCATCCTCGAAGGAAATACGGCCGGAAACCACGTTCCACACCTCATCCGGCAGATCCTGCACCAGCACAGTGCGGACCTCGGAGGCACGGGTCGTCAATGCAATATCCGCGCCATAGCGCTGTGTCAGAACAACCAGCAGACCGGCCAGCACGCACACCGGAAGGATCATGCAGACCACGCTGCGCAGCAGCGACTGCCGCAGCAAGCCGTGCAGGCTGTGATGGGATTTACGCATCGGCTGTTCCCTCCTCCGTCAGCACGGCGGTGTCCGCCAGAGCGATATAGGGCTTCCACGGTGCCTTCGCAATCTGCTGGGCTGCGTCTGCGGTCAGTTCAGCCAGCTGCGTATCATCCAGTGCGCCGATTACGGCAACCTCCCCTTTTTTCTGCAGCGCGCGCAGCTCTGCACCGCCGCCAAACGCACAAATCAGCACATCCTTGCCCGGTTTACGGCCGTGGCTGTGCAGATAATCCACTGCACCGAGCGCCATGGCGTCATTCTGGGCGAAAATATAGCCGATTTCGTCCAGATGGTCCTCCATCTCCTCCAGTATTTCGCAGCCACGCGAGCGCATGCCGTCGCCGCACAAGCTGTAGGTTACGGTCAATCCTTGTTCCTCCAGAGCCTCGCGGCAGCCGCGTGCAATCTCTCTTGCGTCCGAAGCATTTACCGTGCCGTAAAGCTCCAGTACACCGTCCCGCGGCATGCGCTGCTGCAGAAGCGCATCCGCCGCCTGCTCCGCGAGCGACGCATAATCAAATCCAATATGCTGCAGCGGCACATCATCCACGCCGCGTATCGCGCGGTCTATCGACAGCAGCGGCACGGAGGCGGATTTTGCTTCGCGCAGCACGTTGTCCCAGCCGCTTTCCACCAGCGGCGTAAATGCGATTGCGTCCACCTGATACACGATCAGCGCACGCACGGCTTCAATCTGTGCCTCCTGCGTGCGCTCGACCGGCATTTCCAGCACTTTGAAGCCATGTTCCTCCGCCGCATGTACAAGCGCTTCGGACTGCGCTTCGCGTCGGTCATCCTCTGCCGCCGTGGTGACAATGCCGAGCACCGGCACATGGGCATTCTCTTTTTCCGGCTGTGCCAATCCCTGCAGCAACCGCAGCATCACAACTGTGCAGAGCAGCAGCAATGCCGCCCCTTTCCATCGTTTCATGGTTTTCTCTCCGTTTCTTGTTCTCTCCTGAATGATTTAATCATATCACACTTTGGAGAAATGAGCCAAATGTATTTAACCATAGTATAAAAACTATCCAAATAAGCGCCCATGATATTGTGCATATTTCCTCACTTAGACAGAGAAATATCTTCCGGCGCAGTCGGATCTACTTGCATTGGCTGTTGATATGCGGTATAATATGATTACACAAGGAAAGACAAAAGGAGCGCAGATTGCAAACATCTGCGCTCCTTTTGCACCTGTATTACCGTTCTTCTTTTTCTGTCGGAATCTCCGTCTGCTCGGCTTCACGTGCCTTCCTGCGCCGACGGCGCAGGACCGCAACAGTGCCGCCTCCGGCAGCAGCCAGCAGGATCACCGGCCAGAACATCACCGCACCGACGATGAGCGCTCGAACCGCGTCAACCAGACCGCGTGTTCCGGTCTTAGCCGCCTGCGTGAGCTGTGCGCCGAAGCCGCTGCCTTCTGGCGTTGCGGTCAGCGTCTGCACCTCTTCCAGATCCACATAGAAGGTCGAAAATCCGACCAGATCATCGTAATGGCGCTTAGAGCCGGTCAGCGAGTCGATCTCGTATTCACAGTCGGCCAGCGCGTTCTCGAGCGAGATGATATCCTCCATCTTATCCGCCTGATCGAGCAGCGCCAGCAGCCGCTCGTGCTTGGTGGTCAGCGTTGCCAGACGGGTTTCGATATCGGTATACTGCTCGGTCACGTCCTCGCTCGAACGCGAGCTGTACACCACATGCACGCTGCTGCCGAGCTGCTCGTAAAACGCCTCAAACTTCTCCTGCGGAATGCGCAGGACATAGCTTGCATGCCGGCTGCCCGCATCGCCAGAAAGACTGCTCGATTCAAGATAGCCGCCTGCATCCGCTGCCATTTTCTCAATATCTGCAGAGGCTTTGTCGAAATCCTGCGTTTCGAGCGTCAGATTAGCGTTCAAAATCAGCTTGGCATTCTTTCTCACCGCAGAAAAGTCCGCACCGCTCTCAGCGGTATCTGCCGACGCTTCCTCGGTCCAGCCGTTCATGTCACCCGGCATACTGCCGCTGTCACCGGCTGCCGCCGATGCCGAATTGCCGACGCTTGCTCCGCAGGCGGAAAGCAGCAGCAAAAGTGCAAGGAACAGGGGGAACAATCGTTTTTTCATAACAGACACCTCGTTTCTTGAGCGGTGCGGCGCACGGCCGCTGTATTTTCTCTTGTTACTTGATTAGACGAGATGCCGTGCGATTTGGTTCCCTCTGTTCTGTATATCAATCAAACAATTTTTAATACCGCATTCTATTGAAATCGCGGTCGATTTTGCGTCTTTCTCTTGCAACCCTGTCGTTCTTCACCTATAATAGAATATAATAACCGAATAAATATTCAGCAAACCAGGCGAACGCCTGCGGCGCAAAGCTAAGAAGCCGCTTTCGCAATGACTGCGAAACCGACTTCACAGGGCCTGTAAAATGGCAGCCAGCTGCCTCGTTTGAGATGCACAGATGCATTACCGATGCAGCAGTGCATCTTTTTTCTTTTACAGAGAAATGCCGGACGCATTCCGGCTTACGGAGGAGTATATGAACAAAATTACAACCAGACTGAAACGGTACGGCTGTCTGCTGCTGTGCCTCTGCCTGCTTATGCCGCTGCTGCAGGACACAGCCGCCGCTGTGCAGGATTCCTCTGTCGTGCGAGTTGCATGGTATCCGGATTCCGCCTACAACATCACCTGCGAAAACGGCGAACGCAGTGGCTATGGCTACGAATATCAGCAGTCCGTCGCCGCATATACCGGCTGGACCTATGATTACATCGAAGCAAACTGGCCGGATTCACTGAACATGCTGCAAAAGGGCGAAATCGACCTGATGGCCGGCGTATCCTACGCCGAGGGCCGTGCCCAGACCATGCTGTTTTCCGATCTGCCGATGGGCGAGGAAAAATATTACCTGTATGCAAATCTCGCCGCTGCCAACATTTCCGTATCCGATTTGACCACCCTGAACGGCAAGCGCATCGGCATGCTGTCCGAAAGTATCGCGACCACGCAGTTCTGCGAATGGGAGACGCGCCACGGTCTGCACACCGAGCATGTGACCATCACCAGCGACGAGGACGCAGCCGCCAAGATCGCCCGCCGCGAAATCGACGGTTTTATCTCGGTCGAGAGTCCCCAGTGGCAGGAATACGGCCTGTCCGCGATCACCTCGTTCGGCAGCTCGGATGTTTACTTCGTGATCAGCAAAAGCCGTCCCGACCTCAAGGAAGCGCTCGATAATACCATGCGCCGTATTGCACACGACAAGCCGTTCTATCAGGATGATCTGTATCAGCGCTATCTGTCTGCCCAGTCGGTCGAGCTCCTCTCAACCGAGGAGCAGGACTGGCTCCGGCAGCATGGCGCCATCCGCATCGGTTTTCTGAATCATGACACCGGCATCAGCACCTTTGATATCCGAACCGGTGATGTTACCGGTGTTCTCACGGATTATGTCGTATATGCGACGAATTGTCTGGGGGATAACGCCTTGCATTTCGACCTGCACGGCTTTGACACGCAGCTTGAGCAGCTGCAGGCACTGCAGAACGGTGAGATCGACCTGATTTTTCACACCAGCCAAAACCCGCGTGCCGCCGAAGAGAACGGTCTTGCACTGTCGAACACCGTCTTGAGCTTCAGTCAGGCGGCGCTTACCACGAAGAACTATTTTAATGAGCTTGAGCCAAACACCGCTGCCATCCCCAAGAACGATTTTTCGCTCAAGCAGTACCTTTCCTATAATTATCCCAAGTGGACGATCCTCGAATACCCTTCAGCGAATGACGCGATCAAAGCCATGCGTACCGGCAGTGCGGACTGCTATGTAATGCGTGCCGGTCAGCTGCCGCGCTATATGAAGGACAAAACGCTGTACCGCGTGTTCCTCACACAGCCGAGCAAGACCTCGTTCGCCGTACGGCAGGGCGATACGGCTTTGCTGTCCATCCTGAACAAAACGCTCAAAACCATGCCTTCTTCCCTGCTGACCGGTGCACTTGCCATGTACGACAGTGCGCCCGAAAAGGTCACCGCTGCGGACTTTGTCAAGGACAATCTGACCACTGCCTCTGCTGTGTTCATCCTGCTCTCTCTGCTGCTGTTCGGTCTGTTCCGCAAGGCCCGGCAGTCCGCCAAACAGGCGCAGGAGCTGAACCTCAAGCTGCAGCAGAGCCAGACAGAGCTGCAGGAGGCGCTCACGCAGGCCAAGGCTGCCAATGCCGCCAAAACAACGTTCCTGAACAACATGTCGCACGATATCCGCACACCCATCAACGGCATCATCGGCATGCTGACTATCATTCGCAAAAATAAGGACGACCACGCGCGCATACGCGATTGTCTGCATAAAATCGAGCTGTCCTCTCAGCTGCTTCTGTCTCTGGTGAACGATGTTCTGGATATGGCTCAGCTGGAAAACGGCACCGTTGTTCTGCGGAGCGAATCCATGAATCTGGATGAAGTCTGCGGCAGCATTACCAATTCGGTGCTGTTTCAGGCGGAAGCCGCCGGTCTTACCGTCATCGGTGAGCATGACGATTTTTCCGGTATTTACGTCCGCAGCAGTGCGCTGCATCTGAAAAAAATCCTGATGAATCTGTTCACCAACTGCGTGAAATACAACAAGCCCGTCCGTTCGAGCATATGCAGATGCACATGCTCGAACGGACGGATGCGAAGATCACCTGTCAATTCATCATCGAGGACACCGGTCTGGGCATGTCCGAGGATTTCATCAAAAACCATCTGTTCAATCCGTTTGAGCAGGCGGACGAGTCCCCCCGCTCAAGCTATATGGGTACCGGACTCGGCATGTCTATCGTGCATCAGCTCATCGAGCAAATGGGCGGCACCATTTCGGTGGAAAGCAAACTCGGTGAAGGCAGCCGGTTTACCGTCGTACTGCCTTTTGAACTCGATTGTGACGCGACCGCAGCAGCAGCTTCGCCGCAGACACCGTCAGATATTTCCGGCGCGCGGCTGATCGTTGCCGAGGATAATGAGCTCAACATGGAGATTGCAATCTTCCTGCTGCACGACAGCGGTGTGCAGACCGTGCCGGTGCAGAACGGCAGGCAGGCGCTTGCAGCCTTCCGGGATTCCGAGCCGGGCAGCTTTGATGCCATTCTCATGGACGTGATGATGCCCGAGATGGACGGTCTGGAGGCTGCAAAAGCTATCCGGGCACTCGACCGGCCGGACGCGAAAACCATTCCGATTATCGCCATGACAGCCAACGTCTTCAAGGAGGACCGCGAGAAGTGTCTCGCCGCAGGCATGAACGCGCATCTGTCTAAGCCGCTTGATGCCGAGACGATGAAACGAACCATCTCTGAGCAGCTGAAAAAGCTGAATTAAATACAAAAAGCGGAAGAAACCAAGGTTTCTTCCGCTTTTACTCTGCAAATCTTACTCTATTTCCTCATCGTGCTCCATCGCTCCGACAAGCGGCGCTACCATCTGCTTCTTGCGGCTGACGACGCCGGGCAGGACGACCGAATGCTCGCCGCAGTCGGTCTTGAAGGCCGCACGAACCAGCTGCTGCGCGCCCTTGCCGACGTAGAGCAGCTCTGTCTTTTCCTCGATAATGTTGGTCAGCATAGCGAACAGCATGGACAGACCGCTCGATGCCAGGCAGCTTTCCATGTACTCGAGCATTTTATCACGGATGCCGGACAGCTCGTTCTCACTGACACTCGTCACCTGCGAAATCGCAATCTTCTGATTCTGCACCTGAAAATACTTGAAATCCATGTGGAACAGCTCATCCATCGAGCGATCGAGCAGACGCGAGCTGGAACGGAACATTTCTGTTGCATACTGCTTGATGTCCAGACCGGCGATTTTCGCCAACTCTTCTGCAGCCATGCGGTCAAGCGGCGTACACGTCGGCGAGCGGAACATCAGCGTGTCCGACAGGATTGCCGAGCACAGCAGACCCGCGATTTTCGGCTCGATCTCCACGTTGTGCTCATGGTACATCTGCGTGATGATGGTCGCGGTGCAGCCGAGCGGCTGATTGCGGAAGTAGATCGGTCCGCTGGTTTCCACCGAGTCAATGCGGTGGTGGTCGATGATTTCAACAATATTGGTCGAACGAATGCCTTCGGCGGCCTGATCGCGCTCGTTGTGATCAACCAGAATGACCGACGGACGCTCCAGATCCAACAGGTTGCGCTGTGAGAACATACCGACATATCGTCCCTGTTCATCCATCAACGGGTAATAGCGGATACGCTTCTTGGAAACCGTGCGCTTTACATCCTCAACCGTTTCCTCCGGCTCGAAGGTGATAAGTCTCTTTTTCCGCATCACATGCCGCACCGGAACCGCCTGACCGATAACCTTGACACAGGTATAGGTATCATACGGGGTGGCGATGATGGAAACGCCGTTTTCCGAGGCCAGCTTTCGGATGGTGCGCGAAACCTTGGAGCCGAGACCGATGACCATGCAGCCCGCGCTCATCTCAATGGCGCACAGCTGGCTTTCGTAACGGTTGCCGAGAATGACCATATCATTTTTGCCGATGTAGTCCTCGAGCACGTCCGGATTAGCCGCCGCAACGACCACACTGCCCTGCTCAAACCGCTGGTCAATGTCGCCAACCTCGAGCGTGCCGTCAAGCACATCGACCAGATTGCGATAGCTGGTCTTGGCCTCCGCCAGCGCATTGGCGTCCTGATCCTCGATGTAGAAGCGCGCGATGTCGCCCAGCGTCAGCAGACCCTTCAGATGGCGATCCTCATCGACAACGGCCAGCGTCTGAATGTCATTTTCGTTCATGTAATCCCATGCACGGCGCAGCGACAGCTCCTCGCTGATGCCCGACACCTCGCGGTACTGCACATCGCTCAGGCGCGGCTCAAACGACTTGATGTAGCGCGGCGGCTCCACGCCGAAGCGCTCGAGCACAAATTTGGTCTCCGCATTAACGTGACCCGCGCGGCAGGCTATGTATTCTCCGCCGGTCAGTCTGCGCTTGAGGTGCGCATAGCAGATTGCAGAGCAAATGGAATCCGTATCCGGATTGCGATGTCCGATAACAAAAACTGGGTTCATGCACTGATGCTCCTTTATGTGATAAGGGATGGCTCCCCTTCGGAATCCGTTTGATGGAATGAAACCTTGTGGTTTGATTGTATCATTTAACCGGGGAAATAGCAAGGTACGGAAGAGGAATCCAACCCCAAACCATCTGCAACCGCATTGCGTATGCGATGGAGCTGACCGTACGGATTCCGCCGCTGCACCGAAAATCCTGCCGAAGTCCGCTTCTCCGTCTGCTCGCCTACCTTTTGAAAAACCGAAAATCGCAGCAGTCACCGCCGCAGCCCAGCGTTTTTGTGCGCGAAAAGCCGAGCTTGCGCAGTCCGCCGTAGGTCACGTCATCCACGTCGCAAAACAGCGGACACAGCTCCGGACAGCCGTTTTCCTGGCACGCCGTGTGCCAGAGACACTTGGTAATCGACGCGGAAAAGTGCGTTTTGTCGTGTTCCTGTGTACTCTCCCACAAGTCGGAGGTGCGCATGACTTTGAGAAAACAATAGCTGTAAATCCGATAAAATCCCGGCACAAGCTCCATTTTCGCCGTGAAAGCGTGCTTTTCTGCCGCCACCCAGTCCATCATGTACGTCCGCATATGCGCAAAGGTTTCCTCTGCAGGCAGCTCTGCCTGCAGCACCTTGTACAGCGCAATGCGCGGCAGAATGGTCTGCACCAGTGCTTTCATCTGGCTTTTGGACCTGCTTGCTGCGATTTTGATTAACATATCCAACGTTTTTTCCTGCCGTGAAAACAGCAAGCCGCCCCTGCTCCCGCCGAAGGTCTGTACCAGAAACTCCTTAATTTGCTTTTGCTGTTTGCTTTGCATAATTTCTTCATCTCTTTGCTTTTGCGGGATTCCAGTGTCAATCGTCAGTTAGTTCATCCTAACTATATCACACCGGCTTTCAATATGCCACCTTAATATACGAAAACCCTGCCGTTAATCGACACGGGATTGCTTTTCGCCAGTCTCGTTTGCTTTGTTATTCCGCGCAGAAATACGCAGTCTGCAGTTTCCCAGGGGGCTTATACCGTACCACTCTCGTTCCGCGAGCATGGCAGAAATGGAAAACTACCTGCAAAAAATTGAAGGAAATAGAAAGAAAGGAGCGTCTGGCAAGTACAGCAGACGTGACAAGGAGAACCTGCAGATTGCAGAGAAGGTGGAACAGCTACCTATGCAGCATCCGGACAAAGGCTATCGCCGTATCCGAGATGACATCGTTGGTATCCTGCTCAGTGAGCCGGCACTCGACGGCAAGGCGTCTGCTCTACCCACCGAAGCGTTTCAGTGAGATCGGTTTGGGTAATCTTCCAAAATCATTCGTACACCAAGACAATCCCATTCCTGTATCGTCAGCCTTTTGTCTCCCCGTGCGCGATACTATCCTCAAATTTCATCCATATTGTTAAAACTGCGAAAAATGCCTTGCATATTCCACACAAAAAGTGCTATAATCATTGCGAAAAAATAAAAAGGAGGCAAGCCCTATGGACAGTTGTGACAGACGAAATGTACATATGACGATGGATACAGACTATACTGCTGTTTCGAGTGTCCGTAAGCATCCTCTTTTGAAATAAGCGCTGAGCCTTGCTCCATCGTGATGAACAAGTCCACAACTGATGTTTGTGTCACTGTATCTGTTACGGTGGATTTTTTGTGCCCTTTTCCGGGCACAGAAGGAGGCTGATTATGAAAAAAGCAACATGGAAAAAAACATCTTTTGCCGAAAAAATCGTTGAGATCATCCGCACCTCCCCTTCGATCAATGAGATGCGGGAACAGCTGCAGGATTATCACGACAACGATATCGCACAAAGTCTGCAATTCCTAAACCGCGCGGAACGCAATCTGCTGTACAGCGCACTTGATGCGGAATGGCTGGCGGAGATCATCTCCTATCTGGATGATCCGGCAGAATACATTGATGAAATCGGCATTGATAAGCTGGCCGAAATTCTGAACGAAATGGACGCGGACGACGCGGTCGATCTGTGGGAGAACATCGACGAAAGCGTAAAAGTAAAGCTGCGCCCGATGATCGATGACGAAACCAAGTCAGCCATCCTGCTTATCAATTCCTATGACGACAGCGAAGTCGGCAGCCTGATCACGACCAACTACATCTGCATCAAGCAGAACCTGACTATTCGGCAGGCCATGCACGAGCTGGTAAAGCAGGCCGGTGAAAATGACAACATCGGAACGATTTATGTGGTCGATGATAAAAACCGCTTCTGCGGTGCAATCGATCTGAAGGATCTTATCGTTGCCCGAGAGAATGTTCCGCTGGATTCCATCATCAGCTACGCGTATCCGTATCTGCTCGACCACGAGAAAATCTCAGAGAGCATCGAGAAGATCAAAGATTATGCCGAAGACTCCCTGCCGGTGCTGAATAAGGATAGAAAGATCATCGGTATCATCACCGCACAGGACGTTGTCGAGGCCGTGGATGACGAGCTCGGCGAGGACTATGCAAAGCTCGCCGGTCTGTCCGCCGAGGAGGATCTCAACGAAACCACCAGGGAAAGCATGAAAAAGCGCCTGCCGTGGCTGATCATCCTGCTGTTCCTCGGCATGGGCGTTTCGACCGTTGTCGGTGCATTTGAAGGCGTTGTAGCCGTGCTGCCGGTCGTTATCTGCTTCCAGTCGCTGATTCTCGATATGGCCGGCAACGTCGGTACGCAGTCGCTGGCGGTTACGATTCGTGTGCTGATGGATGAAAAACTGAGTGCTAAGGACAAGCTGCACCTCACCTTCAAGGAAATGAAGGTCGGCACCTGCAACGGCGCGCTGCTCGGCATTATGGCACTTGTCTTTCTCGGTGCATACATAGCGCTGTTCAAGGGTTATGCCGTCGGACATGCGTTCCTGATCTCCGGCTGCGTCGGCATATCACTGCTTGTGGCGATCGTGATTTCCAGTCTGGTCGGTACGCTCGTGCCGATCCTGTTCCATAAAATCAAGATAGACCTGGCGGTTGCGTCCGGTCCGCTGATTACGACAATCAACGATCTGGTTGCCGTTGTAACCTATTACGGTCTGGCATGGCTGCTGCTGATTCAGCTTTTGCACATTGTTTGAGCGAAAAAACACCCTCTATATCGGATGATATAGAGGGTGTTTGCTATCTGTTTTTGCTTTTAATCATGCTTTCTGCGGATACCGAAGTACGCCAGTCCCATTGCGGACAGACCGCACAGAGCCGCCCACAGACCGCCGATATCGCCGGTTTTCGGAACGCTGGACGTCGGAGTCTTGCTGTCGGGAATGTTCACTGTCTTCGTTTTATCCGGCGTCTTGGTCTGTGTTTCCGGCTTGGTCGTCGGAACCTTGCCGTCCGGGATGTTCTCCGTCGGCTTCAGCGGATCAAGCGGTGTAGGCTGATCCGGAATGTCAACCGGAGGCTTCGGATCGGGATCGGGAGTCGGTTTCGGGTCCGGCTTGTGGTGACCGCCGCCGCCACCGCCGCCGCCGGATCTCTTGCTGTTGGTGATGGTAAAGCCATCTGCCATGCTGCCGGAAATCGAGGTATTAAAGCCGTCAACGGCCTCCTCTTCGACGGTATAGGTGTAAGCGCCGTCCAGATTTGCAAAGGTGTACGACCAGGTCTTGCCGTCCTTGTCGGTGGATCTTTCGCTCAGAAGCACCGTACCGATTGCGGTTCGCGTGCCGTCCTTCGCAATGCGGATAAGGTTTACGGTAACAGCGGTCGGATACGCGCTTGCGCCGCTCCAAACCTTGTGTACGGTGAGGGAAACCGGATTTTCCAAGGTGTCCTCACCCGGAATGATCACTTCGCCGTTTGTGCCGACACCACCGCCGCGTTCTGCGGTATTGCCCATAATCTTGAGCGGTGCGGTTTCAGCCAGTGCCTTGCTCTCTGCGGAAACAACAGCCTTGAGACCGTAGCCATTGGTCGCACCGGAAGCCGGCTTAACCGGGGCACCCGGGTTCGCTGCATCATAGCGGTCGCCTCCGAAAGCGCCGTAGTTTGGATCACCCGCGGCGATTGAGGTATCGCGGTACCAGGTTACCAGTCCGCCGCCGTACATCTTGCCGCTGAAGCTGGTGGAAAACGTCTTGTCCCACTTAAGCAGGAATGCCGCATCATCAGCAGATTTGCCTGCCGTATTGCCGAATACAGCTGCATCCGTGCCAAGGCTTACCGTGCCCACCGGGCAGGACCAAATGCCGCCGCCCTGAATGGCTGCCTTGTTTGCGGTAATCAGCGCATTCTTAATCGTGATCGACCACGGTGCATGGCTGACGTAAACGCCGCCGCCCTGTCGATACGCCGTATTGTTCACGATATTGCCGCCTTCGAGTACAACGCGGTTTCTGCCGGACCAGCTGTATACACCGCCGCCGCAGGATGCCGTATTGTCCGAAATCGTGCCGTCGGTCATGTGGAACCAGCCGCCGCCAACCGTGTCATTCTCGCTCAGAACGGCCGTTGCAACGCCGCCGCCCATGCCGTTGGTCTTGTTGCCGGTAATCGTGCCGTTTGTCATTTCAAACGATGCGTTGTCCTCTACGAAGACACCGCCGCCGCCTGCATTCGGCTGCTGAATTGTAGCGGAATCGACTGCCGTGCTGTTGCCGGAAATCGTACCGCCGGACATGGTGAACTTGCCGTTCTCACGCACGCATACACCGCCGCCGCGCTTTGCCGTGTTGTCTGCAATCGTGCCGCCGCTCATGGCAAGAGACGAAGTGCCGTTTACGAGTACACCGCCTGCCGCGTTATACTCCGATGCGGTATTGCCCGAAATCGTGCCCTCGGTCATCGTCATGGTGCTGTCTGCGAGGGCAACCGCGCCGGAATACTGGTTCTTGAACATACATCCGGTGATTTTGCCGCCGTTCATGGCAAATTTGCCGCCGTTCTTCACATAAACCGCGCCGCAGTTTGCGGACGAAGCGGAAATGCTGCTGAGCTCGCCGTTCCCCATGGTGAAGGAGCCGCCGTCCACCGTAATCGCACCCATGTTCGAGCCGCTCAGGCTCATACGGGTGATCGTGCCGCCGTTCAGCGTCATTGCGCCGTTTACCTCGGCAAACGAGCCGTTAGCGATGCGGAAGCATGAGAAATTGAAGCTGCCGTCCAGAATCAGCGCCGCGCCTTGCTCCACGCGGAAAGCCGGACCGGCGAAGCCGTTCTTGAACACAACCGAAAGGCCCTTGCCTTCATCGGTCAGCGTGATGGTCTTGCCGGACGGAATCGTAACCGTGCTGTCTACAATGAAGCTCTTGTTTGCGGTAATGGTGGTGTTTCCCTCTGCCGCGTCAACGGCCTGCTGCAGCGTGCTTTCTTCGCCTTCGCGGATATTTGCGCCATCGACAGTGACCGCAAACTTTACAGCAACACCGGCAGGAATCGTCAGCGGATTCGAGTCAATCGCAACATCTGCCGAGCATGCTTCAATATAGAAGTAGGTGATATTGGTATCGTTGTTAAATGCCTTTCTGTCGATGGTCTGCAGCTGGCTTTTGCCCTTGCCCTGTTCGCCAATCTGCACAGAATTCAGCTTGGTGCAGGTGCTGAATGCACCGGCCGAGATGGTCTGTACGCTATCGGCAAGCTCCAGTTTTTCGATACCGGTTCCCGTAAACGCTGCCGTACCGATGGAAACAACCCCTTCGGGGATGATCAGCGTGCCGGAAAGATTCGAGCAACTGTAAAATGCGTAGTTGCCAATATTTTTCAGCGTGCTTGGGAACGTAACACTGCTGATGGCCGTGCCGCGAAATGCATAGATACCCAGAAAAGTCAGCGCATTCGGCAGAACCAGATTGCCCTCAATCTTGACATCCCTAAACGCATAATTTCCAATCGAAGTGACCGAATTCGGAAGCTGTAATTCTCCGGTCAGACCGCTGCCATCGAATGCGCGTTCTCCAATCGACGTAACAGAATCCGGCAAATGCAGCTCGGTCAGACCCTTACAGTTGCTGAACGCACTCGTGCCGATGGCCGTGATATGAGACCAGTCAACGCCGGTAATTCCGGTGTTCAAAAATGCACCTTCCGGAATTTCGGTAATGCGTTCCGGCAGAACAACCTTACCAGTAATATCCGTCATGTTAGCGAATGCGCGGACACCCAGAGACTCGAGCGCATCAAAGGTATGCTCCCCCAGCTCCAGCGAGAAGGACTTCATATTATTGAAGGCTTCCTGTCTAATGCTCGTCAGTGCGGAGAAATTCAGGCCTTCCAGCGTAGTCAGCGAAGAACAGTTCATAAATGCCTGAATACCGACAGAAGTAACTTTGGACAGATCAGCGACCGAAGTCAGCGCCGAGCATGCCGTGAACATATAGTTGCCGATTGCGGTAATATTATCCATGCCGACAACAGTCGTCAGCGACTTCTGACCGCGGAAGGCATACTCGCCGATTTCCAGCGGCAGACCGCCCAGATCAACGGTTTCCAGTGCGAGACTGCGGTGATTTGCCCAGTCAAACGCATGATCCTGAATGCCGACAACCTTGTATTCCTTATCGTCATAGGTTACGGTTTCCGGAATAACCAGCTTGGTCACGCTGTCTGCGCAGCCGGTAACAACGGCATCGCCCGAGGAAACATCATACCGGATGCTGTCCTGCGTAAACGCGGTGACTGCATAGGTCGCAACCAGCTTTTCTTCAGCAGGCTTCTCCTCTGCCGGAATCTCAGCCGCAGGCGCTTTCTCAGCCGGTGCGGACGGTGCCGGTACGGACGGTGCCGCCTCGGTCGGCGATGCAGATGTACTCGGCGATGCAGACTCGCCCGGTGCAGACGGCTCGCTCGGTGCAGACGGCTCGGCGTTCTCGCCGGTGCCCTCTGTCGGAGCGGGGCTGCTCGTGTCCGGTGTGCTTTCTGTACCGCCGTTCTCCGCTTCCGGAGCGGATGCTGCGGGATCGCCGCTCTCGGAGTAACCGGTGTCGGTGCTGCCGTCTTCCGCTTCAGCCGCAAATGCGGCAAAAGTACCCGTACTGAACGTCAGATTAAGCGACAGCAGAATGGCCATCAGCCTTGTAAACTTTTTGCTCATACTACTCAGTCCTTTATCATGAAATCAGGAAATATATCCTCCTCGCCGGTGGTCCGTATCCGCGACAGGCGAGGTGTTCTCTCTGTATGGTATAGCTTACCATACAGAGGGTACGAAAAAAGGATACATTTTGGCAGAAAGCCTTCAATACTATATCGACAAAACGTAGAAATTATTGATATGCGATTGTACAATGTGCTGAAACGCGCGGTCAGGCGTGTAAAAACAATCAAAATCTGCACGAAATATCCAGTATCGATGCGTCTGACAGATATAATTTTTTCTGTTAATCAATAAAATATATCCAATTTTACAACTTAAATCAGATATACTATAATATTATGCAAAAAACGAGGTGAGCACATGAAGCCCAAAATACAGACTATGATACTGTTTTTTCTGACAGCGGTGTTTGCCGTCAGCGCATTCATGCTGGTGCGCCAGATGGCGAGCTACCGTGCAGGTGATGAAGCCTACGCCGAGGCTTCCGAGATTGCCGCGATACCCGAAGTGCTGGAAACGGAAACCGTTCAGCAGCCAACCGAACAGCCGCAGCAGGAAACGCAGACCGAACCCGAACCCGCTCCGTCTGCCGACCCGTATGCGCAGGCGCTGGAGCAGATGGACCTGCCTGCTCTGCAGCAGGTCAACAGTGATGTCATCGGCTGGATTGCCATTCCGGGCACCGAGATTTCCTATCCGCTGGTGCAGGGCACGGACAACGACTATTATCTGACACACACCTGGAACCAAAACAGCAGCGCAGTCGGCGCGATTTTCATGGACTGCCGCTGCTCTGCCGATTTCAGCGGCTTTAACACCATCGTGTACGGTCACCGGATGAACAACGGCTCGATGTTTGCCGCGCTGAAGCACTACAAAAAGCAAGATTTCCTGCAGGCACATCCGCAGGTATATGTGACCAATGCAAGCGGAACCCATGCGTACAGAATCTACGCGGCCTATGAGGCATCGCTTGACGGAACCGCGTATTACAGTGCGTTTTCCGACGAAACGATCAAAAAAACCTTCATTGACGAAGGCGTTTCCCTGTCGGTGATCCGTACCGGCGCAGTACCGACCGTAAACGACCATATCCTCACACTTTCCACCTGCACCGGCAACGGGCACGCAACCCGCTGGGTAGTGCAGGCGGTCATGGAATAAAAAAGCATCCCGCTTGCTGTGCTTCAGCAAGTGGGATGTTGTTATATGCCCTTATTCTTCCTCGTCCGCCAGCTTTGCCACGCGGACAAATTCATCCATTTCGCGTGTGCGCCATTTTTCCTTGTGGCTGAAAATCTGGCGGTAGAGCGAAATATAGCAGTCCTCGACCGATAAACGGATCAGCCTTCCCTCTTTTACGCTGTTCTCGACCGCGTACCACGGCAGAAAGGATACACCGCGGTCAATCTCGAGCATGCGAATGAGCAGCGAGGTATCGCCGCACTCGAGCGACGGTGTAAGGATGGTCCGCCGCGCGGCAAGACGGCGGTTGAGTACACGGCGATAGTTATCCTGCTCGGTGAGGAAAAACGGCTGCGTAAGCAGTTCCTCAATCGTCAGTTCTTTTCCGCCCAGCTTCTCGCGCAGCGATGCAGACGCCACAAATACGATCTCCTCGCGCTGCTCCATCAGCTTGTTCCAGTTGTTGCTGTACAGCGGCTCATCAAGCACATAGATCATGTCCAGCTCGCCGCGTTCCATATGCTCAATCAATTCTTCCGGCTCACCGACCGTGATACGGATAGACACTTTCGGGTTGAATTTACGGTACAGATGCAGCACCGTCGGCAGCTTAAGACATGCAAGCGACTCAATCGTGCCGATATGCAGCGAACCGCGCAGCTCTGCCGTGGATGTGACCGACATACGCGCCTGATTGACCTGATTCATCACATCGCACGCGTGGCTGAGAAAACGCTCGCCTGTGTCGGTCAGCGCGATACGCTTTCCCATGCGGTCGAACAGACGCGTGTCCAGTTCCTCCTCCAGCTGGCGTATCTGCACCGTTACCGCCGACTGTGAGTAGCCGAGGCTCTCTGCTGCGCGTGAAAAACTCTTAAACTGTGCTACTCGAATAAAGGTTGCAAGCTGCCGAAGCTCCATGGATTTCCCTCTCTCCCCTATATTATCAATATTTTGAATCGAAATGATAAAATATATGAATTTGACTTAACCCATTAAACAGAATATACTAAATCTGCAAAGAGGTCAAGAAAGAAATTGGAGGTTTACCACAGATTTTTTATTTATCCTTTTTACACAAAAACCGCGTCCTATTTTACTGCATTTCGCCTAAAATAGGCGGTTCTTTTTGTGTCCGGAGGCAAAAATCTCGGCAGACTTCCACGGCAGCAGACCACAGAGGGGCAAACAAACGGTCTGCGCCGCAAAGGGTGACACCGCATAACCGAACAAGTGCGCTTTCCGCAAAGTGCCGCAGTTCAAATTGTTTGGTGCTGCCCGCCAAAAAGGAGGAAAAAGAAATGGAAGAAAAGAAAAAATTCAAACTCGGATTACTGCCCAAGCTCATCATCGCCATTATTGTCGGCATCCTGTTCGGCCAGTTCCTGCCGGAAGGCTTCTGCCGCTTTGTGGTAACGCTCTCGTCGTTCTTCAGCCAGTTCCTGTCGTTTATCATCCCGCTGATGATCCTCGCGTATGTTACCATGGGCATTGCTAACCTCAAGAGCGGCGCGGGCAAGCTGCTGCTCATCACGGTTGCCATCGCCTACTGCTCGACCCTGATCGCAGGCTCGGCTTCGTTCTTTGTAGCCGACACCCTGTTCCCGCACTTCATGAGTGCAGATGCGCTCGACAAGATCGCCGCAACCGCAGGCAACTCGCTGGAGCCGTACTTCAGCCTGGAAATCCCGGCGCTGATGAACACGCTGTCCGCTGTTGTTACGGCGTTTGTGCTCGGTCTGTGCATGTCCAGCCTGCGCGGCAAGACCATCGGTGACACGCTGTACAACGGCGTTTCCGACTTCTCCGGCATCATTGACTGCGTACTGCACAAGGTCATCATTCCGCTGCTGCCGCTTTACATCTGCGGCACGTTCACCGATATGACCAAGTCCGGCAAGACCTTTGCTATCCTCGGTATTCTGTGGAAGGTATTCATCGTTGTTATCATCATGCACCTGATCTGCATCTGCATCCAGTTCGTAATTGCAGGTCTGGTCAGCCACAAGAACCCGTTCACGCTCATCCGCAACCAGATTCCGGGCTACGCAACCGCACTGGGCACCCAGTCCTCTGCGGCTACCATTCCGGTCAACCTGCAGTGCGCTGAGGCAGACGGCGTTTCCTCGGAAATCCGCAACTTTACGGTTCCGCTGTGCGCGAACATCCACATGGCAGGCTCGATGATCACCATTACCGCCTGCGCTACCGCAGTCTGCCTGATGAACCAGCTGCCCATCTCCATCGGCACCGTTATCCCGTTCATCATGACGCTCGGCATTGCCATGGTGGCGTCTCCCGGTGCGCCGGGCGGCTCCATTATGACCGCCCTGCCTTTCCTGTACATGATCTTCGGCACCGAGGCCGGCGACCCGAGCGGCCCGATCTGCGCCATCATGGTTGCACTGTACATCACGCAGGACTCGTTCGGCACCGCCTGCAATGTTTCCGGCGACAACGCGATCGGTGTGATCGTAGAGACCATCTACCGCCGGTTTATCTGCAAATCCTCCGCTCAGTAAGGAGAATCCCCTATGTCCTTTATCAGTGTTTTTGATGTGCTGGGACCGAATATGATCGGCCCCTCCAGCTCGCATACCGCCGGTGCCGCCGTTATCGCGTATCTGGCGCATAAGATGATCGCGCCGCCGCTTAAAAAGGTGGATTTCACCCTGTACGGCTCGTTCGCCAAGACCTACCACGGCCACGGCACTGACCGCGCACTGCTCGGCGGCATCATGGGCTTTTCGACCGATGACACCCGCATCCGCAATTCGTTTTCGATTGCGACCGAGCGCGGTCTGTCCTACTCATTCACGCCGTGTGAGACCGAGACCGATGTTCATCCGAACACCGTGGACATCCGCATGGAGAATGCCGCTGGTCAGGTAATGACCATCCGCGGTGAGTCGCTCGGCGGCGGCAAGTGCCGCATCGCGCGCATTAACGGCGTTGAGGTTGACTTTACCGGTGAATACAGCACGGTCATCGTCGTTCAGCAGGACAAGCCGGGCGTCGTGGCGCACATCACCAAGGTGCTCAGCGACAAGGGTGTAAACATTGCATTCATGCGCCTGTTCCGCGAGTCCAAGGGCAACACCGCCTACACCATCGTCGAGTCGGACGGTCATTTCCCCGAGGGCATTGAGGAACCGCTCAAAAACAATCCCAACGTCCACGACGTCATGATCATCGAACCGTAAGGAGGAGAGCAGATTATGGATTTCAAAAACGCATCCGAGCTGCTTGCACTCTGCACGCAGCAGCAGCTCCCCATCTCCGAGATCATGCGCCGCCGCGAGTGCCAGCTGGGCGAAACCACGCGTGATGAGGTCACGCACCGTATGAAGAGGGCGCTTGAAATCATGCGCTCATCCGCGCTGACACCGCTCAAAACGCCGGTCAAGTCCATGGGCGGCCTGATTGGCGGCGAAGCAAAAAAACTGGCGCAGCACGCGGCCAAAGGCCGCTCCATCTGCGGGGATGTGCTGCACAAAGCGGCGCAGTACGCGATGGCAGTACTTGAGGTAAATGCTTCTATGGGTCTGATTGTCGCAGCACCGACCGCAGGCAGCGCCGGTGTTCTGCCGGGTATGCTGTTTGCCCTGCAGGACCGCTACAACATCTCGGACGAACGGCTGATTGACGCCCTGTTCAACGCCGGTGCGATCGGCTACCTCGCCATGCGCAACGCAACCGTTGCAGGCGCGGTCGGCGGCTGTCAGGCTGAGGTCGGCATCGCTTCCGCAATGGCGGCCAGCGCAGCTGTCGAGCTCATGGGCGGCAAGCCTGAACAGTGCCTTGACGCGGCCTCCACCGTGCTGATGAACATGCTCGGTCTGGTCTGCGACCCGGTCGGCGGACTGGTCGAGTATCCGTGCCAGAACCGCAACGCGGCAGGTGTAGCCAACGCACTCGTTGCCGCTGAGCTCTCGCTCGCGGGCATTCACCAGTTTATCCCGTTCGATGAAATGCTCGATACCATGTATGCGGTCGGCCGCCGCATCCCCATCGAGCTGCGCGAGACAGCCCTCGGCGGCTGCGCTGCCACACCGTCTGCATGTGCAAAATGCGGACTGTGCTCGTAAATCAGATCATATCGATACTCTTTTTCGCAGGACATTCCCACCCCTCGGGAATGTCCTTTTCGCTTACAGAATAAGCTCTTATCATGAAAGCAGAACCGCCCAAATCGAACTATCCCTCCCGGGCAGTAACCGGGAGGGATAGTTGTATCATCTGATTGTTACTGATACTCCGCATTGAGGAACATGGACTTGATGGCGACAACCTCATCGTATTCCTCCTGCGAGACGGTGACATCCGCATTCAGCGCCTTCAGGTCAACCTTCACAACGTCGAGCGCCTGCGCAGCGGTCACTGCGCGGCCATCCATGACGGCACGCTGCATGCGGCGCAGCACAACCGGATGTGCATAGCGGGCCGGCAGCGGGAAATTCAGATAGTCCGCAAGGTAAGCCTGCATTTTCTCCTGTGCCTGTGCATCATTTTGCATGATGGAGGTACGGTTGTTGCGTGCTGTCGGCAGGACGCTGAAGCCTGCAAACGTAAATATCGCGGCAAGGCCGAACAGCGTAAAATAAATCGAAAACGAGCCGTGACGCACGAAGGAAACGATACCGTAAGCCAGCGCCGCAAATCCAAGCAGTGTGATCGCCATAGCGGCCCAGCGGTAGCTGCCGTTCGTGCACTGAAAGTTCCGGCGGCGTTTTGCGGCTGCGCTCAGTCGTTCGGTCAGCTCAGGACGGCGCTCCAGATAGTCGATTGCGTTATTGAGTGCCTGCACGGTTTCCTCCGCCTGTGCGCTCATCGGCGGACGATTGCGCTCCTCTTCCTCCCGGCGGGTCTTCTCCTCGGTAATGCGCCGCTCGGCCGCCGCGCTGACACACGGAATAGACGGGTGCTCAGCTCGGATAACGCTCAGGAAATCATCGACCTGCTGCTCGTACTTGAAATTGCACACCTTCTGTCCGCCGTCGAACTCCACGACCAGATAGGACAGCGTGGCGAAAATGCCCTTGCCGGAAAAGCCGCCCTTGCTCATCGCAACGCGCTTGTACACACGCGTTACCATGGAAAACGGAACATAATACCGCCGGTCAATAAAAAAGCTGTTCAAATAGAGGGCATGCCTGCCGATGCCGCACGGACCGATTTTCCGACAGGTTTTTTTATCCTCGGCAAGCGACGCGTCATCAATACGTCCCGCGCTGAGCGGATAAGGTTTCAACATTTTCCGTCACCCCGCAATTATCGTTATGGATGGCCGCAGCCGACCGCACAAAGGAACGGCCGGCTGCAGCAATGCTATTATATTCAAGCAGATTTCTTTGCGCCGCGCTTCTTGGTCGCACGGATGAACAGTGCGAGCAGCAGTGCCGCGAATACAATACCGATCGGGTACGCCACTGCGGTATTGTAAATTACCGTGCCGTCCGCTGTCTTGCTGTTCAACAGGCTGCCGAGGCACTCCGGTGCGAGGATGAAGTAGGTGCAGGAAACTGCACTCATGAACGTAGCCGGAACAGCTGCAATCCAGAAGTTCTTCTTTTCGGTAAACAGGTACATAGCTGCTGCCCACAGAACGATCATAGCGAGCGTCTGGTTGGTCCAGCTGAAGTAACGCCAGATAACCGTGTAGTCGATCAGACCGGTTGCATTGCCGATGCCGAGGATAGCGCCGATACCGAGTACCGGGATGCACAGCTTCAGGCGGTTTGCGTACGAACTCTGATCCATGTGGAACCAGTCGGACAGCGTCAGACGAGCGGAACGGAATGCGGTATCACCGGAAGTGATCGGGCAGATAACAACGCCGATCATGGCCAGAGCAATACCAACGCCGCCCATAGTCTTGGAGCATACATCATAGATCGCTGCGGACTGACCGCCTGCCAGCGCTTCCGCCAGACCGGTGTTGAGACCGCCGGTGACCTCATACAGAGCACAGCCGGCTGCCGCCCAGATCAGTGCGATAATGCCTTCGGCTACCATTGCGCCGTAGAATACGAAGTGACCCTGCTTCTCGTTCTTCATGCAGCGCGCCATCAGCGGCGACTGCGTGGAATGGAAGCCGGAAATTGCACCGCATGCAACCGTGATGAACATAAAGCTCCAAATCGGCGTGCCGGACGGGTGCATATTGTACAGGTGAGACCAAATCTCCGGAATGGTGTAATTCGGGTTGGTGAAGATACCGATGATAACACCGACCGCCATGATGATCAGGCACATGCCGAACAGCGGGTATACCTTACCGATGATCTTATCGATCGAAATAAAAGTTGCAATAAAATAGTAAACCAGGATGAGGATCAGCCAGAACAGCGTGGTCGAAAGCACACCGGACACACCGTTGCTCTTGCACAGCGTAACGATCAGACCGGCCGGGCCGACTGCAAATACCGTACCGACCATGATCAACAGTACAACTGAGAACACACGCATGATATTCTGCATGGTGTGACCGAGGTACTTGCCGGTAACCTCTGCGATGGAGGCACCGTCGTTTCGCTCACTGATCATGCCGGAGAAGTAATCGTGTACGCCGCCGGCAAAAATGGTACCGAATGTGATCCACAGGAATACGACCGGGCCCCAGAGGGCGCCCTGCAGGGCACCGAAGATCGGGCCAAGGCCGGCGATGTTCAGCAGCTGTACCAGAAACAGCTTCCACTGCGGCATGACAACGTAGTCAACGCCATCGTTAATGCGAACTGCCGGCGTTTCCCGGTCATCCGGGCCAAAGGTTTTGTCCACAATTTTACCATAAGTAAGATAGCCGGTGATCAATAATAATAAGCATACGATAAAGCTGATCATATTATCTCCTCCTCTATACCGGCTGCGAAAGCATGACTTTCGCATAAAAATCACCGAAAAGCCTACTTTTGGAATTCCTCTTTTTCCCTTTCGGCAATCCCTATTATGAACCTATGATATAAAAACCACAAGGACAATATGTTATAATTTTAACAAGAAAAATTTGCCGAAATTTGTTTCCTTTAGAAAAAACTATCAGCGCAATAAAATCCCCCGACCAATGGCCGGGGGATTCGTTCGCCCTTATAGGAAAGTATTTACTTTTCCAGTTCGGTCCAATCACGAGTTTCGCGCAGCTTGCTCCACTTCTCGTGCTTGTTTCCCTTGATGTCGTAATAGTGGCTGTTCGTAGCCTCCTGTACGGCCAGGTAATACCATGCGGAAGTATCGGAGTTGTCGCTCCACTTGATCATGTCGTTGTGCAGATCCTTTGCAGTCTCCGGAAGGCGCTTGAGGACGCGGTTTACGAGCATCATCGCCTCAGCACGGGTGATCTTGTTATTCGGACGGAAGGTGCCGTCGGTATAACCGTTGATCCAGCCGTTGTTGGCAGCGGCGCTGATTTCGTTCTTTGCCCAGTGGGATGCAATGTCGCTGAAGTCAACAGCGGTCGTGTTGGCCTTGTCGTCAAAACGAGCTGCGATCGCAGCGAACTCCGCACGGGTGATCGGCGCATTCGGATTGAACTTGCCCTGGCTGTCGCCCTTCACGATGCCCATAGCGCTCAGCGTAGAAACAGCGTGGTTGTACCATGCGCCGGCTGCTACATCGGAGTAGCTGTTGGACTTGGTGGAGTTTGCATTGCGGGTCTCATCGGTGAGCAAACGGAAGAAGATGGTTGCTACCTCAGCACGGGTAATGCCGTTCTGAGGACGAACGGTGCTGTCCGGATAGCCTACGATGTAAGCATAGTGGTCATCGCCGTTCAGACCGGTCGGTACATCATCCGGAATGGTAACGGTGGGCTTGCGGCCGCCGCCGCCACCGCCGCCGGAAGAAGATCTTCTTGCGTAGGTGTAGGTAAAGACGGTGTCAGCCTTGATTTCCATGTCAACCTTCGGCTCAACATTCCAGCTGCCAGCACGATAGTCAGCGTCCGGGGTATTGCCTGCCTGTGCGATGTTGGATTCAACCAGCTTCGGCTGAACCGTTTTGCCAGTTTCCATGTTAATCGTGGAAACGTAGAAGATAATGTCCTTGTTATCCTTCGTGTGGCTGTCCCACTTGCCGTTTACTACCTTTTCGGTTACCTTGTACTGGTAACGATCGGGAATGCCGTCACCCTTGTTTTCGGGATCCTTGGAATCGCCCTTGGTGTCAGGATCATAGAACAGCTTGAGCGTCAGCTTCGGAACAGTGCCATCTGCATTTTTAGTCACCGTACCGCTTGCAAGGTAACCATCTGCATGCAGATTCAGCACATAACCAGTGTAACCCTTCGACTTGGCAGTAATGGTCTCATTCAATGCTGCAGTACCGGTTTCGGTATCAGCTTCGACAATTTCATATCTCTCAGTCGTCGGATTGTACTTGTAGTGCTCGATGGCGTACGCGTACTTCGGTACAGTAGCGTAGGTGTAGGTGAATACGGTGTCGTTTGCAACCGTCGCACCAACAACAGGGGTCGTATCCCATTTGCCTTCGCAGTAACCAGCAGCCGGCTTTTCGCCAGCAGTCGGAATACCGTCCGGAATAACGACTTTTTCGATTGCGTTGCCGTTTGCGTCATTGAACGGAACGTAAACGATAACGCCAGCGTTAGTGTCATTGTTCCAGTTGCCGTTTACAACCTTGAAGGTCAGACGGTATTCCCATGCGTCCGGGATGCCGTCACCCTTCTCTTCCGGCTTCTCCCGGTCGCCCTTGGCGTCAAGGTAGTAGTGGAGGTTAATGGTTACAACTTCTACCAGCCTACCGTCCTGCGAAGCAGGGGTAATCGTGGTCATAGACGGAACATAAACGTAGTTCTGCTGGTTCTTCGCATAGTCCGCGTAGAGAGACGCAATCGACGTACCCTTAACAGCAGTACCCTTCTTCGAGAAAGCCATGTCGGCAATCTCGTCACCATTTTCATCGTAGAAATGCTGGTTAATGGTGTACTTATACTCCGGATCCGGATTCTTCACGTAGTTCGGAGTAAAGATAACATCATGTGCAGGCATGGTGAACTTGCCGTCAGTAATCTTTACACCCTCCGTCTCAAGCGTCCAACCAGTAAAGGTGAAGCCGTCCTTTTCAGGATAGTCTTTCTTTACAGATACCTCAGAATTAACATCGTGAGACTCTTCTTCATACGTGGTTTCATCTTCATTCTGGTAGATTACCTTGTAGGACTTCGGCGTCCACTTTGCGTACAGAGTCAGGTCTGCATTCGGCATCCGATCGCCAGTCTGGTACGGCTTATTGTTTGCTTCATCGTACCAACCGTCGAACCTATAGCCTTCACGAGTAATTTCTGCATCAGTCGGAAGCGTCAGCTCCATCTTGGGGTAAACCTTATCCTTGCTGTAGCTGCCGTCAGCAAGCGTACCGCCGTTCGCATCATAAGTCAAATTATGAGAAGTTGCGGAAACATAAATCTTAACGGTAGCATTGCGCTCGTCATTCGTAACCTTAGCAAGATCAAGGCTAAACTGATACTCACCATTTACCTTCTCAGGCTTTCCGAGACCCTCCGGGTCAAGTACTACACTATCAATCATGTAATCCGCAGTCTCCGTCTGACGAACACGTACCGCAGAAACATTAACGGCCGAATTGTACCAGAACGTCTCACTGCGGAGCTCTTTACCAGCATCGAGACCATCCTTAATAATAACCTGATAAGTTACGCTGCGGCGTTCAGGATACTGTATCCAGTTCGGTTCAGCATTAACAGTCCAGTCGGACACGTCAATCTGAACCATCTGAGAATACTCAGTGCGAATCAGATAGTAGAATACAAGCTGAGAGCCTTCAGCAAATGCAGTCCACTTAGGCGAATTCTTTGCCTGATACTCAAGCTGACCGTCGTTGTAGCGAATATTGGTGATTTCGGTACCCTTAGCGGTCTTGTCATCGCCACCCTAGTCAGTCTGCTTTTTGTTGCTGGCATGCACACGAGCCTGCCAGAAAACGGTGTTGTAGGCCGCGTCTGCAGTTGCTTCGCGCTCAGCGGGTGCGAGGTCGGTAACAGCCTTGCCATTGCCGACAACAGCTTCGTTGATGGTCATCGAGTTGCCATCGTCACCGACTGCCCGACGGTTGGTCAGCCAATATTCAGCCTCGATGGTCTGAACCTTATTGGCATAAACATCAACTGCGTTATCGCTATTACCGCTCGTCGTTGCAATTTCATTTGCCGGAGAATTGCTTACTGCATCATTATTCTGAGAATCATTTTCATTGGAACTGCTATTATTGCCAGTCTCCTCGATGTCCGTACCGCCGGACGGTGCCTGTGCAGGATCCGGATTCTCAATCTGTCCTGCCTGTGCAGTATCCTGAGGCTCAGTCTGTCCTTGGGTCTCAGCATCGGGAGTTTTTTGAATGGTGTCTTCTGCGGGAGTACTGTCAACAACCGGCATCTGGTCTTCCGGTGACGGAAGGGTGGTGATGCCTTCATCGCCGGCCAGCGCCCAGGTCGGGCACATGGTCAGCGCCATGATAGTCGCAAGTGCTCCTGCGAGCAGACGTTTACGCATATTCTTTTTTAACATAGGAATACCTCCTTGGTCAGCGTGCATGCTGATCGAGAGGGATTGCAAATGTATTTCTGGCAACCGGCTGCCATGCGGAAAGAGACTTTCCGTTTAGGCCCCTGGCTTTGCGAGACCGGCTTTCACCGATGGTGCCTTTGTCTGTACAACTTGCTCCTCAACGAGCCGCACAGATCATGTGTTTGTGGGTTTGCGATAATCTCAGAATGCAATGCAGTTTCAACCTCCAAATAAAATACCCCCTTTACAGCGCGCATAGCTCTGCAAGGGGGTATAAAGCACCTTTGGCAGCCGGCTGCCATGCGGAAGAAAGTCTTCCGTTTAGGCCCATTTAGCTTTGCGACACCGGTTTTCACCGGCTGTGCCTTTGTCTGTACCTGTACCCCTTTACGGAAGTCATGCACAGAATTTTACGATCTTTTCTGTCGGCAGACACGCCGGACTGCATACACAGCCCTTTGCCTGCGCAGGACAGAAATCCTCCGGATCCTCTTCTTTAGTATACCATAAATGCCCGCGAACAACAAGCAAATACTGTAAAAACGAAGAAGAGTTTCAATCCGGAATCGTTTTTTATGCAAGAAATCGCCGCTGATTGGGCATAAACATATCCCATCAGGACCATTTGCATACAAAATGAAATGAAAAAGTGTTAAGCCGCAGCTACTGCAAGCGCATCGCTAGTGCTGGTGTAGGTCAGCGGAGATACACAGTCATGCAGGGTTTTTGCGTTCTTCACGCTGCGGGTAACCGCGTAGGTCAGGTCAATCTGATACCACTTGCCATTCAGGTTTACCTTGTTCCAAGCGTGGTAGCTAGAGCCGGCGTAACCCTTGGTCAGTGCACACGGGATGCCCTGGCTGCGGCACATTGCTGCAAACAGCGAGGAAAAATCGTAGCAGATACCGGTGGTGCCCTTCAGGGTAGCGGCGGTATCCGGGATGTACTTGGTGATCGTGCCGCTGGTGATCTCATTCGCCAGCTTGTTATCATAAGTATAACGGCTTGCCATATAGTTGTAGATGGCGATAACCTTAGCCTCATCGGTCTTGGCGTTCCTGCAGAGCTCAGCAGCCTTAGCGGATACCGTATCACCCTTGGAGAACTGAACCTCGGAAGTGGAGACCAGATACGGAGTGTAGCTGTCCTTAACGGTTACGTTCATGGACTTGGACTCGACCTGCTGATAGGACGTACCAGAAACGTTGCGGTACAGCGTTACGGTGTACTTGCCGTTGCCCTTATCGAGAGAGAAGGAAGCATCCTTGCCGCTCGGGCAATCATAGAATACAGTCTTGCCGCCGTTGTACTGAATACCAACCTTGAGCCTTGCACTCGAGGAGTAGTTTACGGTAACATAACCGTGAGTGGAATTACTCATATCCACAACATCATTTACTGCTGCTGCGGTAACGCCCATCGAGAGGGCAGCTGCTGCAAAAACTGCGCATGCAATACGAAAAAGCCGCTTCATATCCGGCGATCTCCTTTCGGTAACTGGCTGCCAGCCCTCTCGATGAGGGGTAAGGCCCTATAGCTTTGCGTCGCCACCTTTCGGTGGGTTTGCCATTATCGTTTGAGATGCGGTCAAAGCGACTGCATCATCTTCTTTTATCCACACTATAGCGCATCTGTCGTGTTTTGTCAACAGGGTTTTACAAAAAAAGAAAAATTATGACACATTGCCGCAGAGTTACCGAAACTATGACATTTTTCCGTCTCTTTCGCTCATATTGCAGCGGTTTGTCCGGGAATGCAGCTCGCTCCAAAGCGTGAGATGGCGGCAAAAAATCGGTAAACAGACGGCGGCAGGGGGATTCCCCTGCCGCCGCTTTCTATCGGTTGATTTGCTTATTTTCTGCCGTACAGTCTGTACAGGAACGTGACAATCTGTGCACGAGTGCAGGTCTCATCCGGACCAAACAGCGTGCTGCTGATGCCCTTGGTAATGCCCTGCTCGGTTGCCCACTTGACCGCATCGGCGTAGTAGGCGCTGTCGGTCACATCGGTAAATGCCGATGCACCGACCGAAGCCGTCGCCTTGGCCGCACGATACAGGAAGGTAACGCCGTGAGCACGGGTGCAGATGTCATCCGGGCTGAACGTAGCAGCTGTAGTGCCTACCGTGATGCCATTCTCGACTGCCCACGCGACTGCCTTAGCGTAATACTTGTCAGAAGGCACATCGTTAAAGCTGCTCAATGCACTCGGTTCAGGCGAGCCCGCCGTACGCCACAGGAAGGTTACAATCTGCGCTCTGGTGCAGGCAGCGTTTGGAGCGAACAGCGTGTCGCTCATGCCGCCGGTAATGCCCTTCTGCGCCGCCCAGAGGACTGCGTCATAGTAATAATCCTCCGCGTGCACATCGGTGAAGAAGTTGAGCATGGTGTTGTCGTCCATAAAGACTGCCTTCACCGTGACCTTGCCCGCAGGCATGACGAAGGTGTACTTGCCGCTGCCCTTGTCGGTCAGCGCAAGCGCCTTGCCGTCCTTGTCCAGCACGGTCAGGCTTTCGAGGACGTAGCCCTTGTCGGGGGTTGCCGTGATGGTCACAGTGTCGCCCTTGGATGCGGATTTGGGAGATACGGTGACAGTGCCGTGCTTTACATCATCTACAGATACCGAATAGCTGGGTGCTGAGAAGCCGCCGCCTCCGCCGCCACCACCGCCGCCGGACGAGCCGCCGCCGGAGGTAGAGTCTGTGATGCGAATGATAATCTTCTTTTCCACGATCACATTGGTGTCTGCGTTGACCGCAGCACAGATCAGGGTCATCGTGCCATCCTGATCACCAAAGCTGAGTGTATTTCCGCTGATAACGGCATGCGTATCATTCTTTTCCAGCGTCCATCGTACAGAAGCCGGATAGGCCGCCAGCTCTTCCGGAGTAAAGGCCTTGCCGAACTGATCGAGCGTCGTTGCCTTAACTGCAGACAGATCCAGCGTCGTGTTTTTCCGAACGGACGACGGAATTCCGTCTGCGGTGATTGCAGTCAGCCGTCTCGGGGCATTGACCGTCAGCGTAATGTGGTTACTCTCGATGTCGCCGGAACGGGCATAGATCTCGGTAGAATCTTCTTTCAGTGCCTTGAGTGTTCCGTTTTCGAGTGAAACCACATCCGGCTTGGAGCTAACCCATTCAAAGCTGCCGCCGGTCATTTCTCTGCCATACTGATCGTAGCCGGCAGCGGTAAACTGATCTGCAAGAACCGCATTTTCATCCAGCCGCAGGACAAAACCGTCCTTCATGTCGGCGCGAATTGTCTTGAGGATCGGCTGCTGCTCGACCTTAACAACGACATTCTTTGCAGTCTTGCCGGCAGAGGCAGAGGAGGCTTCCAGAATCACATCCGCATAGGAGGCATCCGGGACACTGCCAACCGCAACGAGCAGTTTTCCGTTTTCAATCGTGGCATTGGTCTGATTGGTGTCTGCCAGCGTCCACTCGATGTCCGACGGAATTCCACAGGGATTGCCGTGCTGATCGCGCGCCAGCAGCGGAATGCGGGACAGATCATACTCTGCGCCCTCTACTGCGGCGGGAGCGCCGTCATTATAATACAGCTCATTCAGATACGGCTTTGCCGTCACCTGTACGGGCAGCGGCTGTGCCGTCCGATAGACCTTTTCGCCCTGCTCGTCCTGTCCGACCGGATAATACAGGGTAACCGTATCCGTGCCGACTACAAGGCCGGTAATTGTGCTGCCGCTGATTGCGGCATAGCCCTTATCCGAGGCAAGCCGCCACTCGAACCGGTCATTTTGGAGCGTCATGTCCTCGCCGTACTGATCCTTGGCCTCCACATCGAGCGTGCTCAGGTCAAAGGTGTTCGCCGTATCGTCGTTATAGATCAGATCGGGAATCGTGCCGTTCACGGTCAGCGTATCGAGCTGCCGCTCGGGCAGAACCTGCAGCGGTACACGGTTGGATTCCGTGCCGTTCACTACGGCATAGATCTGATAGGTTCCCGGTGCGGTAAACCTGATGCTGCCCGTGGTTTCGTCAACCGTAATGTCATCGTTTGCTTCTGCATACCACTTGACCTTGCCGGTTACATCAAAATCGTTGCCGTCCTCGTCCTTAGCGGCCACGGTCAGACCCTTAACGTCGGCGGTGTTGCTGCCGTCGTTGAAGTAGAACGGCTCAAAGCTGCCCTCTACCGTAACCGAGGAAAGCACAACGGGCAGGATGGTCAGTTCAATCCGATCGCTGTTGAAATCATCCGTTGTTTCGATCGTATCCTTCGGCTGATAGCGCAGGAACAGCTGTGCTCCGTCATTCGGCTTGAGCGCCTTGAGAACAGGGTAGCCGTTGCGGTTTGTCGTGACCTCGGCATACTCCGAAGCGTCGTTCAAACCTTCGTCCACAACCGTCCATTCGCCGCTCAGGCGTGGATTGAAACCGTACCAGTCCACATCGTATTCATTCTTCGCCGCAACCTTGATGCTGTCCAGACGCAGGCTTTGCTGCTCGTACAGCGAGACCTGTTCGGTATCAGGCGCCAGACGATCGAGCGCATAGATCGGATACACCTTCTGCGGGGTGATGACGGTGTTCTTGGAGGTGTAGTGGAACGAACCGAAGTACGGCGCGACCGGCTGACCGGAGCGCAGCTGATCGGCGGCCGTCTTGAATGCGCCCTGATACAGGGTGTTCATATCCAGACCATCGGGGTCGTAGCCGGAGACATCCCGGTTCTGGATGCGTGCATCCAGATCCTCGATTGCACTTCTGCCGTTCCGACCGAAGGTATACTGCCTGAACTCCCGGCCCTTCCAACTGTCTATTGACCCCTTGGTTCGATGATAACCGGTAACCGAGAGGAGCATGGTCTTATACTTGATGTACACCGCGCCGGTATAGGGGATGGTCGTTTGCAGGTCGGTCACATCGACATTGATGTCAATGCCCGTATGTGCCGGCAGCGGTACGGAGATGGTATCCGTAATGGACTGCGCGTAGGACTCCTCCTTGCTGCTCTCGTAGGTCTTTTCCATGCCGTAGGAGTAGGAAAAGCTCTGCTCTACCTTGGCAGTGGGCGAAAGCGCGGCCAGCACGGGCACGCTGAATTCAACTCCTACCGTGGTCTCCTCGGTCCAGTTCTGCGAATAGGTATTGGAGACCGTGGTCGAGGTAGTGGTGCTCTTTTCATAGGTATAGCTTTTTTCGACCGTATTTTCAAAGTCGTTGCGGTTTTCCGCCGTTACCTTGTAGCTGTCCGAGCTGCCGCCCAGATTAAACCGGTAGCCCTTCTGTTCGAGCGATGCCGTTGTGTCATCCGTCTCGATAGAAGGCGTTTCAAACCGATTCGCAATACCCTGAATTTCAAAGTCGTAGAACGCCTGCACATAGTAGCCGTAGCCGGTACTTACATAAGAGTGATGGTCATCGCGTTCCTTCTCCGCTCTGGTAGAGACATAATAAACCGGGGTTTCTCCTTCCGGAAGGCTGTTCAAAACACCCGAGCCGCTCAAAATCGCACTCTGGTCAACGACGCTGCTGACAGCATCCCGCAGGCCCTTGGATGTATACTGTACCTTTGCGTAATCTGCCGCAGTCAGAGCGGTATACGGCTCATGATAGCCGTGTTCATTGTTGTCATTATAGTACGTTTTTGGCAAAACATTGTTTGCAATGCCCGCCCACTGCTCCGCAAATTCGGGGCTCTTGATCATCTCCTGCAAAATCTGCTCCTGTGTGCCCGGCAGATTGTAGGTGTCCGAGGCATCAAAGATCTCCCAGTCGTTTTCTGCCGTCACGGCTGCCCCGGCTGTTGGGGGCAGCACCCCTATACACATCACCACCGCCAGCAGGCCGCACAACCCTCGCCGTCGTATTATCTGCTTTTTACTCATGCCATTCTCCTTCTTTTCTGTTTCAGTGCTCCTGCTCGGCCATGGAAAACAGCTCGTTATGGCTCATCTCCACATCGCCGAAGCGGACAAAAATGCCGTTTGTCACCGCGCTGTTCCACACCTGCGGGTCAGAAAGTGACCGGAATCGGAATTTATCCAGATAGGGCTTCATATCCAGCAGCAGGCGGCTGCCGGAGATAAAATCGACCTGCAGAACGTGGTCGGTCAGCGGTTTGACTGACTGAATGTATTTCCGGTCCAAATGCGTACCTCCTCTCGCTTACACAAAATGAAAGGTTCACCGTACCTATAGGATACGGTGAACCTTTCAAAAAAACCATTCACAAGTTGTTAGTTTTTATCCGCAAGCAGGTCGAGCAGCAGCTTGCGCTTCGCGCGCGGCTCTCCTGCTATTTGCAGTTTGGTGTAAATTTGATTCACATACTGCCGGATACTGCCCTCGGACAGATACAGCTTTTCCGCGATCTCACGGTTGTTCAGCCGCTGTGCCATCAGCCGGACAATCTCATATTCCCGCTCGGTCAGCGCAGACAGGGCTTCCGGACGGTCAAATCCGGCCTTTCGCCGCTCTGCGGCTTCTCCCAGTTCGATGATCTGTGCAACCGTTCCGGTTTGCAGCCGCTCTGCCAGCAATGGCTTGAGATAGCGATAATTCTCCGCAAACGGGATGACAAAGCCGTCCGGTTCCGCGTCGGTCAGTGCCCGATCGAGCTGCGCCTGTGCCTCCGCGTGCTTACCCAGCATTTCATATGCCGCTGCCGTCTGGATACGGATATGCAGCGCGACCAGTGCGTAGTGCATGCCTTCGCACACAGCGAGCATCCTTTCGCTCCGGCCGACGACACGGGCGTAGTCACCCTGTGCCAGACCGACCTGATTTTCGATCATCTCGATCATCGGCTTGCCCGGTGCCAGTGTATGCACAGTTGAAAGCCTGTGCGCACGAAAAACCTCCGGAATTTTATCGGTTTTTCCAAGCAAAGCGTAATAATACGCCGCAATCGCGTTCCACAGGTTCAGCCAGGAAGCATTGTGATGCCGCAGCAGCTCCGCGTGCCGCTCGGCAAGCGTGCAGTGATACTTCATCTCCGCAAACAGCGACAGCCGCCACGCCAGAAAATCACAGCACAGCGCCATATTGGCCTGCCCGTTGTCCTGAATCCGGGCGCACGCGCTTTCGAGTTCGATATGTGCATCCGTCAAGCGTCCCTGCAGGAACGCCGCCTCGGCACGCATGATGGTCTCGGCACCCTGACCGTGATTGCCGGTGATTTTATAATAGTGCGGCATGCACTCATCCATCTCGGCAAGCTCGCTCTGCAGCTCACCCGGTGCGCGGTAAAACATCATCAGCACAGACGGCGAGCCGAAGGTCCAGCCGCCGCCGGACTGGATGCTGATCGCCTTCCGCGACATCTGCGCGCTGGCACTCCGGTGCAGGCGGCTCATGGCGCTGATATCGTTGTAGCAGAGAAAACTCATGATCAGGTCGCATTCTCCCCGCAAATCGCCTTTTTCCTGTGCGGAAAGCGCTGTATTTTCGGAAATCGCCGTCAGCAGCAGCTCCTTCAGCTCCAGCATTTTCGGGATATTGCGCCAGTTGAACATACTCCGCATAAGCACCAGAATCGCCAGCGGATGGCTTGCGAGCACCGCTGCCGGGCATTCGTCCAGTGCTGCCAGCACTGCCTTCGGGTGCAGCGAGGAAAGCAGAATGCCTGCATCCTTCTGCAGCGTGCGCAGCATCGCATCGTAATCGCCGTTTTGCCGGTACTCGATCATGGCATGCAGATACAGCCGATGATCCTCATACCAGATGCCGAGCCGCCCGCGGTAGACGGTCTGCCGCTCCTTCGGCATGGACAGGAAGGTGTGCAGCGCGCATTCCTTCATCATGTGATGAAACCGGTAGGTCACGCCGTCCGGCAGACGCTTGACAAACGCATTCTGCCCGGTCAGCGCGGCAAGCAGGTCCTCGGCATGCGCGTCTGCCATGACGAACTGCGCCATTTCGACCGTAAATTCGTCGGCAAGTCCCATCACCGCAAGGAATTCCCGCTGCTTTTCGGGCAGCGGATCAATCATCGCAGCCGTAAAGATGGATGAAATATCCGAATTCGGGTCCGGCAGCACACCGTGCTCGGAAAACATCCGCAGATTCAGATAAACCGCCGAAAACCAGCCCTCGCTGTAATACAACAGCGTATCTATCTGCTCATCGGAAAGCGCGGTTCCGCACCGCTTGGTATAGACCGCCAGCTCGGTATGGTTAAGCCGAAGCTGCGCCGTGCCGATCTGGTACACCTTTCCACCCAGCCGGACAAGCTCTGCCGCCGGCAGGAACAGGTCGCGGCTGGCTAAAATCAGATGAACATTGGGCGGCAGCCGTCCGGCCAGCGCACACAGGAATCCCGGTGCGCGCTTGTCGGTCAGCAGGTGAAAATCGTCAATAAAAATATAGCAGGACTTCTCACCGGTCAGCGCATGACACAGATCGTCGATCAGAAGTCCGCCGCTGGCTCCGTCGGTCGGACAGTCGTACTCCCGCAGAAAGGCAAAGCCTGCACGCGCAAAGGCGTCCTGCACACTTTTCCAGAAAATCGCAAGATTGCCCGAGTACACACTGATGCGCACAATGTACGGCGCTTCGGCTCTGGCACGTTCCGCGAGATACCACTCCACCGCCGTCGTTTTGCCGTAGCCCATGGGTGCAACCACGGTCGTCATGGCACAGCGCGAGATTGGCCGCAGGCTCTCCTGCAGTCGCTCGGATATGTAGATCGTGTTCAGATTCCATTTCGGTTTTGGCATGGCGCACCTCCGAATACTGTAATGTGCTCTCCTGTCCGTTATACTGTCTAAATTATACGGGATTTCAGAGCGGGTGTAAACCGTGTATGCTGTTAAGGCAGCGTGCATAAATAAGGGAGCCGCCTTCCGGCAGCTCCCCTGCAGCTGATGCTTTTATACCTTAAATATACGGTGCAGCAGCGTACCGCCAGCAGAGCATGCTGAACAGCCGTGCGTATATATGCCCTCAATTTGAGCGTCAAGCCGCTTTTCCAACCGGCAGTGTTACCAGAATAGTCGTTCCCGTATCCGCGCTCTGTTCAACGCGCACTGTGCCGCCATGCAGGCGGACAATCTCCTGCACGAGCGCCAGTCCCAGTCCCACGCCGCCCATTGCGCGGCTGCGCGACTTATCCACGCGGAAAAACGGCTGAAAGATGCTGTCCCGGTACTCCTCGGCAATGCCCGGACCGGTATCCCGCACGCGGATTGCCGCCTGACCTCCTTCCCGCTCGACAGACACTTCCACCGAGCCGCCCGTGCGGTTATACTTGATCGCGTTCTCTGTCAAATTGAACAGCAGCCGGTACAGCAGCACATCACTGCCGACAAGCTGCACGTTTTCGCCTGCCTGCGTCAGTGTAATACCGTTTTTCTGTGCCAGCGGTGTCAGATCGACCAGCACCTCCTCGACCATCGGTGCAAGGTCGATACGGTCGGTGCGCGGCACCGATCGCAGGTCGCTCATCTCAAGCAGGGTGCGCACAAGCGCACTCAGGCGCTCGACCTGCTCCTGCTGAAAATGCAGCAATTTCGCGGTTTCTTCGCTCATCTGCCGATGTTCCGCCGCAAAGAGCTCCAGCCTTGTCTGCATCAGCGCCAGCGGTGTCCGCAGCTCATGGGCGGCGTTTCCCGTAAACTGCCGCTGTGCATCGAACGCCTGCGCCAGCCGGTCCAGCATACTGTTCACCGACTCGCTCAGCTGCCGGAACTCGGCAGTCGTATCCTCCGGCAGACGGGTGTCCGTCAGGCTTTCTTCATTGATCTGTTCGGTCTGCTGTGCAAAATCCTTCAGCGGCTTCAAAGCCTTTCCGCTGAAGAAATACGCGATAATGGCACTCAGCAGTGTCACCAGCGCGGTGATGTACCAGCCTATGCGCTCAAAACGCACCTTTTCTTCATTGACCTGCTGCGAAAAGTCACTGAAAAATGCCTGCATATTCTCTTTGGGTATCTGAATGGTCATTTCCTGCTGGTTTTCCGTCTTGTATTCCACCACAAAGCCGTTCAGCGCATCCATGCTGCCCGAGCCTGAGTAAAACAGCAGTAAATTCAGGCTCACACACGCCGCCGCGATAAGCAGCGCGGTCAATATCGTAATGCGCCACTGGACAGAAATTCGTTTGCTCATTCGTCCGCTCCTATCTCGTAGCCCTGACCGATCTTGTTGCGGATCGGGTCGTATCCCAGTGCTGCACGCAGTTTTTTTCGCAGCATGGAGATATGCACACGGATGGAGTTGCTGAAGCTGTCCACGCTGCTGTCCCACACATGCTCGATGAGTTCTTCCTGGCTGATGGGTCTGCCGCGGTTAAGCAGCAGATATTCCAGAATGCCGCTCTCCTTGCGCGTGAGCGAAAGCGTTTGTCCGTCTGCCGTAGCCGTGCGGCTGCGGGTATCAAACGTCAGCCCGCCGCACCGCAGGCATACATCCTGCTGCACAAATCGGCGGCGCGTCAGACTGCGCACACGCGCTTCCAGTTCCTCTAAATGGAACGGTTTGGACAGATAATCGTTCGCGCCGGCATCCAGTCCGTCAACCTTGTCGGATATTTCACTGCGTGCCGACAGGATGAGCACGCCGGTCTCCTGATCATGCTCCCGCAGGGTTCGCAGCACCGTCATACCGTCCACCTTAGGCAGATTCAGGTCGAGCAGCACCAGATCGTATTTTTCTACCGCCAGCAGCTCCAGCGCCGCTTCTCCGTCAAAGCAGATATCCGCCTCATAGCCGGACAGACGCAGTTTTTTTGCAATGTCCTCACACAGATCGCGCTCATCCTCTATCACCAAAAGACGCATGAGCTTTCCTCCTTTGCATTTTCATACCTTTATTATACCAGACAGGGATAAAATTTGTGTTAACGAAATCTGTTGCAAAAAATTTTTGTTTTTTTAGCACCTTAACACAGATTTTATCTCCCGTGCAGTATACTAGTGCCAACAACTTCGAAAGGGGCATAACAATGCTGAAGCACAGAACCGCCGCCCAGCTTTTCCTGCTGGCAGTCGGCATTGCAATGATCGGGTTCGGCCTGTGGAGAGGCGAAGCCGATACGGTATTATCAAAGGCGATCCGCCTGTGTATGGAGTGTGTTGGGATTGGATAAGAGAAATATTCCGGTTTTAGCCCGCTTTCGCGGCTGGATACAGGCAGCAGCGGCTCTGCTGACCAATATCCACCTGCCGAATTTTTTGCAGGGCAAATTATATCAGGGCGGCGGCAAGGCGGTCTGCGTGCCCGGCCTGAACTGCTATTCCTGTCCCGGCGCGGCGGGCGCGTGCCCGATCGGCGCATTTCAGGCGGTCGTCGGCTCGTCGAAATTCCGGTTTTCGTATTACATCACCGGTATCTTGATCCTGCTCGGCGTGCTGCTCGGACGGTTTATCTGCGGCTTTCTGTGCCCGTTCGGCTGGTTTCAGGAGCTGCTGCACAAAATCCCCTCGCCTAAGCTGTCCACCAAAAGGCTGAAGCCGCTCCGCTATGTGAAATATGCGGTGCTGCTGATCATGGTGGTGCTGCTGCCCGTACTTGTCACAAACGAGCTCGGCATGGGCGACCCGTTCTTCTGCAAGTACCTGTGCCCGCAGGGCGTGCTCGAGGGTGCGCTGCCGCTGGCGGCGGTCAACTCCGGCATCCGCGCCGCGCTCGGCGCACTGTTTACCTGGAAAGCAGCCGTTCTGCTGACCGTTATCGTGTGCAGCGTGCTGTTTTACCGTCCGTTCTGCAAGTGGCTGTGCCCGCTCGGCGCGTTTTATGCGCTGCTGAACCGCGTTTCGCTGTTCCGGATGCAGGTGGATACGCACAAATGTGTATCGTGCGGCGCATGCGCCAAAGCCTGCAAAATGGATGTGGATATTACGAAAAATCCCGATCATGCCGAGTGCATCCGCTGCGGTATGTGCATGAAAGCCTGCCCGACCGGTGCTATCTGCTACCGCTACGGTCTGGGCGATAAAACCCAAACGACTGACAAAGGAGAGACCATCTAATGAAACGAAATCGACTGATCGCATTTGCCCTGTCCATAAGCCTGCTGCTCGGCGCATCCGCCTGCGGCAAACCGGCAAAAACCGTCTCCGAACTGATAGCGGAGGAAAACGCCATCCTCGACCAGCACCAGGAACTGTGGACAACGGCTCTGAATTCGCTCGACAAGGACAATCTGTCGCAGAGCACCCAGAGCACCAACTACGCTGATGTACTCGATCTTGCGATTAAAAACGTCAAGGACCAGCTCTCGGACGAGGACTACAAGACGCTGACCGACGATGCCGCCAAGGTCCGCAAGCTGGAGGACCAGCTGCAGGCACTTCCGCCCGAGGAAGGCACCACCACACCCGCTAGCGACGCGTTCCCCGCTTTCGAAGGCAAAGACCTGGACGGCAACGCTGTGGACAGCAGCTTGTTCGCTGACAACGCGTTTACGGTCGTGAATTTCTGGTTCAGCGGCTGCAAGCCGTGCGTGGCTGAACTTGGTGATCTGGACAAGCTGAACCAGACCGTCAAGGCTCAGGGCGGCGAGGTTATTGGTATCAATACGGAAACGCTCGATGACAATGCGGATGCCATTGCTACCGCTAAACAGATTCTGCAGACCAAGGGGGCATCCTACCGCAACATTACCTTTGCATCCGGCAGCGAGGCAGGCCAGTTTGCACTGAACATCATGTCATTCCCGACCACCTATGTTATCGACCGGAACGGAAAAATCGTCGGTGAACCAGTACTCGGCGGCATCACGAACGAAAACAGCATGAAGCAGCTGCAGGAGAATATTGACACCGCGATTGCAAACGACGGAAAATAATACCCGAGTGTGATTGCCGCTGCAATCTGCATCATAAATATACACAGCGCAGATTGTGCCGAGAAAGGCAACGGAGATTAGCAGGGCCAGGTAAACGTAAACGAAGCCGCAGACGAAAGTCTGCGGCTTCTACGCGCCTGCAGAAATATCCACGAAGATATGCACAAACCTGTGGATAAATTTGAGGACGGAACTTTTCCTTGTTTCTCCTATATGGTATACTAAAATTATACAAGCGAAAATCTCAGGAAAAAGAGAAACACGAGGGATAAACATGGGACTGTTTTCAAAACCGGAGGTTGTGATTGCGAAGGAATCCAGCAACGCAAAGGAGTATCTGCGCCAGCTGGAGGAGCTGGCGGAAAAGGCAGCCGGAGAAAACGCGAAAAAAATCGCAAAAGAGATTGCCGTGGTGAAAGCCGGTATTATCGGTGAGGATAATATTCTGTTTGAGCTGAAAAACAGCGGTATGGATATGGTTGTGCTGCACGATTTGTATATTGAAAGCGTGTCCGGTGCCTCGGCACAGATTGACTTTCTGGTACTGACTCCAAAGATTAACTTTGTGTTGGAGTGCAAAAATCTGTTCGGCAATATCGAGATCAACAGCAAGGGCGATTTTATCCGCACAATTCGCTGCGGCGGTCGGTACTATAAAGAGGGAATTTATTCGCCGATTACGCAGAATCAGCGGCATTTGCAGGTGCTGAATGAATGTCGAAACGAAAATCATGGTAAGGTGATGGCAGCACTTCGAAATCACTGGTTTAGTAACTTTTTCAAGGGATTGGTCGTGCTTTCTAATCCTAAAACGATTATCAATGACCAAGATGCTCCACAGGAAGTAAAAAAACAGGTTATCCGTGCGGATCAGTTGGTGGAAACGATTAAGCGGATGAACAGAGAATCAAGTGAACTGAAATCTTCCATGAAGGATTTGAAAGAAGATGGTGAGTATTATCTGAACAAAATGCACATTGAAAAGCCAATCACCTATATCGAAAAATTCAAGCAGGAGGAGCTGGAAGACCAGCCTGCCGCCGAGCGGCCTGCACCTGCGCCGTCGGAGGGGAAATGCTGTCCGAAGTGCGGCAAGCCGCTTGTCATGCGGGAGGCCAGACGCGGTGCGCATGTCGGCGAAAAATTCTGGGGCTGCACAGGATTTCCTCAATGTCATTTTATAAAGAAAATCGTGAAAACCGAAAACAAATAAACAGAAAAGCGGCATGACTTGCATCAAAGTCATGCCGCTTTATGGTTACTTAAAACACAAACGCCTCGCTCTGCTCGATCTCAATCCCGCAGTCCGCGATAACCGTCTGATACTGCGCGTAAACTTCGGCTTCCATGCGCCACGCGATGCCGCATCCGGCGGACAATCTGCGCGGCACCGGCACCAGCCGGCCGGCAATACCGTTCTGCTTGCAGAATGACTCCATCTCCATGGCGGCATCGGTGGTGTGGAAGGTGAGCACCTGATACGGCTTTTTCTCTCGCATTACGCCTGAAAAACGATCTCGAAGCACCCGTCCGGACGCACGGTCGTCTGACCGGACTTGTTCTCATACTCGAGCATTTTCTCGATATTCTTGCGGGTGTGCGCCTCGTCACCGAGCACACGGATCAGCTTCCCCGGGTGATCCTGCATCGCGTCCATCGCCAACAGAACCGGCTCCGGACAGGACAGACCGCGAACATCTACTTCAACATATTCAGCCATTGCACATTCTCCTTTTCCGACTTACTTTGCCGTCTTTTTGCGGCGCAGATTGGTGCCCGCAATGACAAACAGCACGACAATGCAGACGATCACGGCGATTTTGCCGGCTGCCGCCGGGCCGCCGGCAACTGCAGGCTCGGTTTCGGTTGCCGCCTTGGCAGCCACACCGACCAGACCGAAGTTATGCGCGAATGCCGCGCCGATCAGCATGCCGAGGAAGGTAACCGCACTGTCAGACGAGCCCTGGCCGGCCAGAATAAGCTGACGCAGCGGGCAGCCGCCAGCCAGCACAGCCGCAAATCCTACAACATACATACCAAGAATGTTCCACAGGTGCTGGGAATGCGCGATCGGCTGACCGGAAAAACCGAGGTGGAAGCTGCCGGTTGCCGCATTGTAGACTGCCATCACGGCAAACAGAGCCGCGATAATGCTGATCAGGTCGAAATTCTTCATCAGAATGATGTCGCGGATGCTGCCCGCAAAGCACATACGGCTCTTCTGCGCGAGCGCACCGATGATGAGCGCAACGACCAGAGAAAGAATGATCGGCGCATGCTTGCTGCCTGGGCCCTCGGTGCTGACCGCATAAGCGCCGGTCGCCACGCCGATTACGAGCAGCGCCGCCAGCAGAACCAGCAGAACGGCGCCGCCGACCGGCTTGGCCTCATACGCACGGCCGAGCGAGAAACCCTTCTTAAGGAAGAACGAGCCGGTCGCCACACCGCCTGCAAAGCCGATAAGCGCGACCCACGCATTCAAGTCACCGGCGGCCATGCGAAGTACCATGCGGAGCGGACAGCCGAGGAACACGAGGGCGCCGATCATCATCGCAGCGCCCAGAATAAAACGCACCATCGGCGAGGAACCGGCGGTGGACTTATACTCCTTGGTCAGCAGCGCCAGCAGGAACGAGCCGCAGACAAAGCCGACGACCTCCGGGCGGAAATACTGCACCGGAGCCGCAGTGTGCAGCTTGAGCGCACCCGCTGTATCGCGGATGAAGCAGGCAACGCAGATCGCCATGTTGGCAGGGTTGCCGTAAATTGCCAGAAGCATGACCAGCAGTCCGATTACCGCACCGGACACTGCCAGCTTCCATGTCTTGTCAAACAGTTTCATGATTTTCTCCTTTTTGTGAAATGAGGGAATTTTATGCTGTATTCAGTATATCATGCGGTGTTTTCAATGTGAAATCGATTCTATTGATAATCTGATTGAATCTATTGATATAATCTATAAATACAGCTATAATGGAGAAAAAGAAAGGAATGCCGCCCATGGATATTCGTCAGCTGGAAGCCTATGTCTATACCGTGAAGTACCGCAGTTTTTCACTTGCTGCACAGAAGCTGTACCTGTCACAGCCGACCGTCAGCGCACACATCTGCAATCTGGAAAAGGAGCTGCACACGCAGTTGCTCAAGCGCACGACAAAAACGCTCTCGGTGACACCGGCCGGTCAGACGCTGTATAATTATGCCGCAGAAATCCTCGATTTGCGGCACAAAGCCATTCTGGAGCTGTCCAACGAGCAGGAAACCATGCTGCATATCGGCGTATCGTCCGTGCCGTCGCTGTATCTGCTGCCCGAGCTGCTGGCAGCGTACCACGAGAAGGCCCCGGAGATCCGGTTTCGCACCAGCTGCTCGGACAGTCTGGATGTGATAAACAAGGTCGCAGACAGCACCTGCGATATCGGTCTGGTCGGCACAAAGACCGCGGAGGCCAACTGCGAATTTCTGCCGGTCACCTCGGACGAGCTGGTAATCGCCGCACCGAACACACCGCATTTCCGTGCCTATCAAAGCCAGCCGGACCCGCTGACAGCGCTCCTGCGCGAACCGTTCCTGCTGCGCGAGGACAACTCGGGCACCAAGCAGGAAACACTGTATTTCCTTCAAAATCACGGTCTGTCGCTTGATGAACTGAATGTCATCGCCGTCATGGATGACGCGGCAGCGCTCAAGCGTTGCATCGCACTTGGCATGGGCATTTCCATTCTGTCGCGCGCAACTGTGCAGACCGATGCACAGCAGGGACGACTGCTGCTGTTCCCCCTCGGACGGTCAGCGTTCCTGCGCCGGCTGTACATTGTGTATCCGTCCATACGGCGTATGTCCGAGCAGGCTATTCACTTTCTGGATTTTATGAAAAGGTATTATCGGATTGGATGACAGCCGTGCTGTCCGGTTTGATATAGCCAATCGGGCAGGAGGCTCTCCTGCATAGAAAGCCGACCTCGCACACCACCGTGCGAACCGACCGGTACACGGCGGTTCTATCCGCAAGATCAAAACGGACAAAGCGGATTCCTTAAGGCAACACCGGATTATATGGAGGCGGGAAAGGCATCCATTCTGTGTTCCTGTGAACCGGCTGCAGCAATGGTATTTGGCTTTTTCTTGTTTAGAGAAATTCCTGCGGTGCTTTCGATTACAGATCTAATCATTGTACTGATCGCACCTGCTATGCTCGTACTTTCTAATAAAAAGCCAGAAATTGTGGAGGAAAATGATCATGTCAAAAGATGAGTATTTGATTACCGATGCGCCGCTGAAAGCGCTGACGGTTTTTGCTATGCCGATGATTCTCGGCAGCTTTTTTCAGCAGGTATACAATATGGCTGACTCCATTATCGTCGGTCAGTTTGTCGGCTCCTCCGCACTGGCGGCGGTCGGCGCCTGCGCTGCCCTGACCAATGTTTTCATTTGTGTGGCGCTGGGTGCAGGTGTCGGTGCCGGCGTACTCGTAAGCCGTTATTTCGGCGCCAGAGAGTATGGCAAAATGAAAACCATTGTATCTACCTCCCTGATCAGCTTTTTACTTCTGAGTATCATCCTTGGCGTCTTTGGCTTTTGTTTTTCCCATGCGATGATGAGCGGATTACAGACCCCTGCTGATATTCTGAAGGAGGCAGTACTGTATCTGCGAGTCTATTTCGTAGGTTTTCCGTTTTTGTTCATGTACAATATTCTTTCTACCATGTTCACTTCCATTGGTGAATCAAAAATTCCGCTGGGACTGCTGATCTTTTCATCAATCCTGAATATTGTGCTGGATCTTTGGATGGTAGCCGGTCTGAGACTTGGCGTGTTCGGTGCGGCACTTGCAACGCTGATTGCGCAGGGCATTTCGGCTGTGTTTTCACTTTTGATTTTCTTTTATCGGATGCGGCGGTATAAGAGCAGCTTTGTCTGGTTTGACGGGCAGGAGCTGCGTTCGATGCTTCAGATTGCTGTTCCATCGGTTCTTCAGCAATCTACCGTATCTATTGGTATGATGATCGTACAGGCGGTGGTAAATCCCTTCGGCACACAGGCACTCGCAGGATACGCGGCAACGATGCGGGTGGAGAACGTCTTTTCTCTGATTTTTGTGTCCATCGGCAATGCGGTTTCGCCGTATGTTTCCCAGAACCTTGGCGCAAACAAAACCCAGCGCATCAAAAAAGGCTACCGCGCAGCATTGGTGCTGGATGTATGTTTTGCTGTTCTTGCCTTCCTTGTCATTGAAACGCTGCACACGCAGATTTCCTCGCTGTTCCTTGGAAAAGACGGAACCGCCCTGGCTTATCAGGTGTCCGGGGATTATATGAGATGGCTTGGTTTCTTCTTTGTCTTTATGGGCATCAAAATGGCGACCGATGGCGTTCTTCGCGGACTCGGAATCATGCGGCCGTTCCTCATTGCCAATATGGTAAACCTTGCGATTCGCTTGTCCGTGGCGTTGATCTGTGCACCGCGTTTTGGTATTGCATTTGTCTGGCTTGCCGTGCCGGCAGGCTGGCTTGCCAACTTCCTGATTTCCTATACGGCTCTCAGAAAATCCTGGCCGACTGAAAAAAGTGGTGTTATCTCGGTAAATTCCAGTTTACCGAAAAGATGAAATCCTTCGGAACGGCATCTGAAATATTAACAGCGAAGTAAAAAAAACATCCCGAATCCTGTGTACAGTCCGGGATTGAACTGCACCCCCTCTGTCAGACCGTATATCATACTGTCTGACAGAGGGGGTGCTTTATTATGTTAAGAGGAAAACCGAAACTTACCCTCAACTCTTTACGCTTTGCACGGTCAGTCGATAATCTTAATACTCTCAATAACCGGCTGATTTTCCGTCTTAACCGTGCCGTTATCGTCCTCGACCGGCGTATTATCGCAGATTTCATCCACAACATCCATGCCCTTGGTCACATAGCCGAAGCAGGCGTACTGGCCGTCGAGATAGGTGCTGTCCTGCTGAACGATGAAGAACTGCGAGGATGCGCTGTCCGGATTGCTTGAGCGTGCCATCGAAACCGCACCGCGCGTGTGCGACAGCTTGTTCTCCACACCGTTATCCGAAAACTCGCCCTTGATGGTGTTCTCCGAGCCGCCGGTGCCGTTGCCCAGCGGGTCGCCGCCCTGCATCATAAAGCCGGTAATAATGCGGTGAAAGGTCAGTCCGTCATAAAAGCCGTCGTTTGCAAGGTCCATAAAATTCTGAACTGAGATAGGCGCTGCATCGCCGTCCAGCTCGATGTCAATCGTGCCGTGGTCCTTGATGGTGATTTGTGCATGGTGCTGACCGATGGGCTGTGCGGTCTCCTCAGCGGTCGTCTGCTGCGAGTTATCGCTCGTGTCGGTGGCATCATCCGTCGAGGTCTGCGCGCCCGTTTTGCCGCCGCAGGCGGTCAGAACCAGCATCGCCAACAGGCCAAAAAGCAAAAATGTACGTTTTTTCATGTGAAATTCTCCTTTTTAATATTCTAAACAGGTGGAATAGCAAACATTCCCGCGGTACTCCCCTATTATACGGTACTGCGAACGCGAAAACCAGTGTTTTTTCGGTGTCTGCAAAAAAATGCACCGCAAAACTGCGGTGCATTTTCTATCAAACGATACAGTGCGGAACCGATTTCTGCACAAACCGTGTCGTTCCGCGACAGCTTACTTCATAATGTCCTTATCGTGGGCCGCTTTGGCAACCAGACCGGACAGCGCCAACAGCGCGATCAGGTTCGGGAATACCATCAGGCCGTTGAACAGGTCGGACAGGTTCCAGACCAGATCAACATGCAGTGCGGAGCCGATCACGATGCAGACAACAACGATAGCGGCATATACCTTGACTGCCTTGCTGCCGAACATTGCCTTTACGTTCTGCTCACCGAAGAAATACCAGCCGATGATGGTAGAGAACGCAAAGAACAGCATGCAGATCGCAACAAAGATCATGCCCGCCGAGCCGAGGGAAGCCTTGAAGGCTGCCTGTGCCAGCTCGGTGCCCTGCAGACCGTCCGGTGCGCCCGGATTGAGCATACCCGAGGTCAGGATGACCATAGCGGTCAGCGTCAGTACAACAAAGGTATCGATGAATACGGAAACGATAGCAATTTCGCCCTGATCCTGCGGACGCTTTACCTTAGCCAGTGCGTGTGCGTGCGGGGTGGAGCCCATGCCGGCCTCGTTCGAGAACAGACCGCGTGCAACGCCGTAGCGCATTGCCTGACGAACCGTGATGCCTGCAGCGCCGCCGAGGATAGCCTGCGGGTCAAATGCTGCAACAAAGATGGACTTGAACGCCGGAATGATTGCCGCGTGGTTGATGCACAGGATAACAACGCAGCCAGCCATGTAGAACAGCGCCATGATCGGAACGACCTTTTCGGTAACAGCCGCAATACGGCCAACGCCGCCAAGGAAGATAAACGCTGCAATAATCGCGCAGATGATGCCGACAACGATCATCGGTGCGCCGAACGCGGTGTTGAACGCTACGCTGATCGAGTTTGCCTGTACCATGTTGCCGGTGAAGCCCAGCGCGAAAATAATTGCAACCGAGAAGAAGCCGGCGAGGAACTTGCCGAATTTACCGGTAAAGCGTGCGCGGATGTAGTAGATCGGACCGCCGGTAACGTGGCCCTTATCGTCCGTGGTCTTGTACTTCTGCGCGAGAACCGCCTCGCCGTAGATGGTGGACATGCCGAAGAACGCACTCAGCCACATCCAGAAAATCGCACCCGGGCCGCCGGAATACAGTGCGGTAGCCGCGCCTGCAATGTTGCCGGTGCCGACCTGCGCCGCGATTGCGGTGGTAAGCGCCTGGAACGGACTCATGCCGTCCTTGCCCGCCTTCTCACCGTTGAGCGAGAAATGGCCGAACAGGTGCTTCCAGCCTGCGCCGAACTTACGCACCTGAACGAAGCGCGTGCGGATGGTAAACACGATGCCGGTGCCAACCAGCAGGTACAGCAGCAGGCCGTTCCATACGACGTTGCTGACCTTGCTTACCCAGTCTGCCAATACTTCCATTGTCATTTTACATACCCCTTCTTTGTTTTGCGGCAAACAAAAAGCCGAACCCAATCAGCATCGGGTTACGGCTCCAAAGAAACGGAAAGACAGCAAACAGACGGTACACCCTGCACCGTGAGAAAACATTTGCTGTGGTTCCGCGGAACTTATTTTTATATCCTAACGTCTATAAAAACAGGTTCATCTCTGTCCTTTTGCCTGAGAGATTGGCACGCAAACCTCTTTGCGCGCGTTGCACCTTCGGCAGTCCCCTTGAGGAACGTTCTCCAGAGCCACATCCATTTACAGTCCTCATCCGGAAAACCGGACACCTGAGAGTTTTGCTCCTTCGGCAAGCCATGGGCAGTTGCCCGCGCGGCTTTTTCCTGCAAACTTCGTTTGTCGCGTATGTAGTTTATGGATTCAGTGTAACACCGTGACAACATTCTGTCAATGTCAATCAAGATATTCGTGAAAGTTTGTGAAAAACAGCAAATTTCTTGACAACCTATGCTATAATAGATAGGCTATACTGGTAGTATTATTGGTAAATCCAAGTAATCAACAGCATCCCTCGAAAGGAGGAAATTTACATGAATGATGCTTTGCAGCAGCTTCTCGACAGGCTGACGGCTCTGCTGGCGGAAAAACCGCTCATCGGGGCGTGGTACACGACCGTTGTGCGCTTTGTGTTCCCGCTGCTGGCGCTGATGATCCTTGTCGGTGCGATCCGCTCGCTGTGGAAGGTCAAGCACCCGGATGAGGTCTGGGGCTATCTGGTGCTGCGCAACGGCGTGCGCCTGCCCATCACCCACTGGGAGAACATCATCGGACGCGCCCCCAGCTGCGATGTGCAGCTGGAATATCCGTCGGTATCGCGTCAGCACGCCGCGCTCATCCGCGAGGATGACGGCAGCTGGACGATATACGACCTCGGTTCCAAGGGCGGCATCAAGGTAAACGACCTGCCGGTGGACGAGTATGCACTCGTCGAAGACGGCGACACGGTCACCTTTGCGGGTATTCCCGCTATCATGGAGCCCATTACCGCTGAGGAGAAGCGCACACAGATGGTCGAACGCCGCATTGAGGGCAAGCCGGCCGGCATGTGGGGTTCGCTCGTACTGCTGACGCTGTTCCAGATCCTCACCGGTCTGCAGCTCATTATCGCGCAGGGCGACAAGGCGACCACCACCATTCCGCTCACCTTTTTTGTCTTTACGGTAATCTGCTGGGCGTATTTCATCGTCATGCGCCTGTTCCGCCGCATCGGCTTTGAAATGGAGACGATAGCGTTCTTCCTATGTACGCTGTCACTCGCCGTCACCGGCTCGACCGTGCCGGATGAGCTGCCCAAGCAGCTGATTGCGATTTTGATGGGTCTTGCCATCTTTATCGTGCTCGGCTTCTTCCTGCGCGACCTGACCCGGGCGCAGAAGGTGCGCTGGTTCATGAGCGCAACGGCAGTCGGACTGCTGGCTATTACACTGCTGATCGGCTCGTCGCAGGGCGGCGCGAAGGCATGGCTGCGTCTCGGTCCTCTGTCTCTGCAGACCTCGGAAATTGCGAAAATCTGCTATATTTTTGCCGGCGCAGCAACGCTCGACCGCCTGTTCAACAAGCGCAACCTGTGGATGTTCATCGGCCTGACCGCTATCTGCGGAGGCTGTCTCGCGCTGCAGAACGACTTCGGCACCGCACTTGTGTTCTTTGTGACGTTCCTTGTTATCGCGTACCTGCGTTCAGGCGATTTCGCCACCATCGGCCTTGTGTGCGCCGGCTGCTTCGGCGCGGGCATGGTCATGCTGACCATCAAGCCGCACGTTGCCGCACGATTTGCCTCCTGGGGACATATCTGGGAGGACGTGTACGACAAGGGCTTCCAGCAGACGCATACGCTGACCGCAGCCGCCTCCGGCGGCATGATCGGCGTCGGTGCCGGCAAGGGCTGGCTCTCGAATCTCCCTGCCGCGGATACCGATATCGTGTTCGGTATGCTGTGTGAGGAATGGGGTCTCGTCATTGCCGTGCTGACCATCCTGTGCATCATTACGCTGGCCGTGTTCGCTGTCCGCGCCTGCCGTGCCGGACGCTCCAGCTTTTACACCATCGCCGCATGCGCGGCCACCAGTCTGCTGGTGTTCCAGACCTGTCTGAACGTATTCGGTGCGGTCGATATTCTGCCGTTCACCGGCGTTACGCTGCCGTTCGTATCCAACGGCGGTTCGTCCATGCTGTCGGCATGGGGTATGCTCGCCTTTTTGAAGGCGACCGACACCCGACAGAATGCATCGTTCGCGGTTCGTCTGCCCAGCCGCCGCGAGCTTAGAGGGGAGGAGTAACCATGCGGAAAATCGAAAAACGCAGTATTTTCTGTCTGATCCTTGCTGCACTGCTCGGTCTGGGTCTGGCGTTCTTCTGCTTCCAGTTTGTCGTAGACGGCGGCGACTGGGCCTCCTACCCGTACAACCGTCATCTCTATAACAACTCCGGTCAGCTGAAAGGCGGCACCATCCTCGACCGGGACGGCGATATGCTGTCCACGCTCGATGAGGACGGCAACCGCATCTACAACGATGACGCAGCCGTCCGGCGCGCCACACTGCACGCCGTCGGCGACAAAAACGGCAACATCGGCGCGGGTGCGCTCACCTCGTTCGCGGATAAGCTGTCTGGCTACAATCTGCTCACTGGCGTATATTCTCCGCTCGGCACCGGCAACAGCCTGTATCTGACGATTGATGCCTATTTGAACAATGTCGCCTATCAGGCTTTGAACGGAATGAACGGAACGGTTGGCGTTTATAACTATAAAACCGGTGAAATTTTGTGCATGGTGTCCACACCGACGTTTGATCCGGCTAATCCGCCGGACATTGCGGCGGACGATCCCGCGTGGGACGGCGTTTACGTCAACCGCTTGCTGTCCGCGAACTCGATTCCGGGCTCTATCTTCAAGGTTGTGACCATCAACGCCGCTATCGAGAACATCCCTGACCTGTTCCAGCGCAAGTGGACGTGCACCGGCTCGGTCAACATCGGCGGCGAGGAAGTCACCTGCCCGCACGCTCACGGCGAACAGGACATCGAGGAAGCGCTCGCCAACTCGTGCAACGGTGTGTTCGGTCAGCTGGCCGTCGAACTCGGCGGCGAAACCATGCAGAAATACGCGGATGCGGCAGGACTGACCAAGTCCATCAAGGTGGACGGCATCCAGTCCTCGGTCGGCAAGTTTGATTTCTCGGGCAATGACAATCAGCTGGCATGGTCGGGTGTCGGTCAGGGTCAGGATACCCTGTGTCCGATCAACATGCTCCAGTATATGGGCGCGATCGCCAACGGCGGCAAGGCTGCCGTGCCGCGTCTGATCGAAAAATCCACCACAGATTACGGCCTGCCGACCGGCATTTACTATCCGCACAAGTCGGCGCAGCTGATCGACGAAAAGACCGCGGGTACCATTGCGGATATGATGCACAACAACGTCATAGAGACCTACGGTCAGGATCGTTTCCCAGGCATGGATATCTGTGCCAAGTCGGGCACCGCCGAGGTCGGCGCGGATAAGTCACCGAACGCATGGTTCACCGGCTTCCTGCGCGACGAGGCCACGCCGTATGCTTTCATCGTTCTCGTCGAGAACGGCGGCGGCGGCTCGTCGGTTGCCGGTACGGTGGCTTCGCAGGTGCTGCAGGCTGCGGTAGAAAAGGGTTATTAAGGAGAGAGAAATCATGGCGCAAAGCACTGAAATACTCCCTAACGGACTGCAATTATTACAGGACGACCGGTTTTTTAAGCTCGGACAGGACAGCGTGCTGCTCAGCGCGTTCGCCAAGCCGAGACGCAATGCCAAACTGCTCGACCTCGGCTGCGGCACAGGCACTCTGGCGCTGCTCGTATGGCGGCCCGACCTCAAGATCACCGGACTGGAACTGCAGGACGGCCCGCTCGACCTGTTCCGGCAGTCCATCACAGCAAACGAGCTGGAAAACGTAACCGCTCTGCAGGGCGACCTCCGGCAGATGCGTACGCTGCTGCCGCACGGCAGTATGGATTACGTCATCTGCAACCCGCCGTATTTCGACCGCAACGCAGGCGCGAATGCGCCGACCGCCGAAAAGCGCACCGCAAGGCAGGACGCGACCTGCTCGGTCGAGGAACTGGCGGTTGCGGCCTCGTTCGTGCTGCATACCGGCGGCAAAGCCGCGTTCGTATTCCGGCCGGAACGGCTGTGGGTACTGCTCGAAGCGCTCTCGCGCGTGCGGCTCGTGCCGAAAAGAATGCGGTTCGTGCACCAGAGCGTGCAGGCGGCGCCAAGCGTCGTCATGGTCGAGTGCCGAAAAGGCGGCAGTGCGGAAGGACTTGTTGTTGAGCCGCCGCTGATCGTTGAGAGTGATGAATATTTCCGTATTTACGGAATTGAGAATTAGCGCTATCCTTGCGCGAGTCCCGTCCGCGCTGCGCTGAGACGCGCAATGCGCGATGATTTAGCCGCACCTTCATTTTCCATTATCCATTCTCCATTTAAGAAATTCCGGAGGGATTGAATTGTCTACATTATACTTAGTCGCAACGCCGATCGGCAACCTGAGTGATTTATCGCCGCGGGCACGCGAGGTTCTCAGCACAGTGGATTTCATCGCGGCAGAGGACACCCGCGTGACGCAAAAGCTGCTTAACGCCTGCGAATTGCCCAAAAAGCCGATGATCTCGTACTACGAACACAACCGCCGCGCACGCGGTGAAGCGGTTTTGGAGAAGCTGCTCGCCGGTGAGACCTGTGCGCTCGTAACCGATGCGGGCACGCCTGCGGTTTCCGATCCGGGTGAGGATCTGGTCGCGCTGTGCGCCGAGCACGATGTGCCCGTTATCCCGATTCCGGGCTGCTGTGCGGCGGTCTGCGCGCTGGCGGCATCCGGTCTGCCGACCGGACGCTGGTGCTTTGAAGGCTTCCTGTCGGTCAACAAAAAGGCCCGCAGAGAGCACTTGGACACTCTACAGGGCGAAAAACGCACGATGATCTTCTACGAAGCACCGCACAAGCTGTGTGCAACGCTGCGCGACTTGCGCGACGCCTTCGGCGGCGACCGCCGGCTGTCACTCTCGCGCGAGCTGACCAAGCTGCATGAGCAGACGCTCCGCATGACGCTCGACGAGGCGGTTGCCTACTTTGACGCCAACGCGCCGCGCGGCGAGTTCGTGCTCATCCTCGAGGGTGCGCCGGACGAGCCGGAGACCGAGCAGGACGAGGCCGAACGTCTTGCCTCTGCCGCCGAGGCGGTCCGCCGCCGCATGGAGCAGGGCCAGACCCAGAAGGACGCGGTCAAGGCAGTTTCCGCCGAAACCGGCGTAAAGAAAAACGCGCTGTACCGCTATGTGCTCGATCACGAAGAATAACGAAAAAACCGTTGCTTTGGCAACGGTTTTTTCGTTTTCTGCACTTATTTTTGATGTTTCGGGCAGCCGCTGCGGCAGCAATGTCCGCGTCCGGGGCACTGCGCATGACGTTCGCACAGCGCAACATCGCCGCCCTCGATCACCAGCCGTTTGCCGTTTACAAGGCAATCCGCCAGCTTGCGGCGGGCGTTGTTGTAGATCAGCTGCACCGTTGTGCGGGCTACCCCCATCTGCGCGGCAGCCTGCTCCTGCTGCAGATTCTCCAGATCCAGCAGACGGATAGCTTCATATTCGTCCAGCGTCATTTGCACGCACTCTGTCGTACTTTCCTGCGGAGAAAACTCGCTGAACGGCGGCATACCGCAGATTCTGCGGCACTTTCTCGGTCTCGGCATGGATTATTCGTGGCAGTGACCGCCGCAGCCGTGGCTGCCGCAGGAATGGTCTTCGCCGTGATCATGGTGCGCGCAGTGCACATTGGGATCAAACGCCAGCGTACCGTTCAGAAAAGCCTGTACCGCCTCATCTGCGTTGCCCTGCACGCCGCCGATCAGACGGATATTGGCCTCCGCAAGCGCTGCCTGTGCGCCGCCGCCAATGCCGCCGCAGATCAGCGTATCCACACCAAGCTGTGCCAGCAGGCCGGCCAGCGCACCGTGACCGCTGCCGTTCGTATCCACCACCTGCGCATGCAGCAGCTTACCGCCGGATACCTCGTACAGCTTAAACTGCTCCGTGTGGCCAAAATGCTGGAAAACCTCTCTGTTTTCATAGGTAACTGCGATCTTCATAACCATTTCCTCCGAATCATTTCTGGCATATGCCAATAACGTTACTTATAGTCTATCACGTTTTCGGCATATGTCAATAATAAGTTTTGGCATACCGCTATCCCATTATATAGAAAGCAGACGCCGATATCCGGATAAAGCAAAAACCCTTCCGAAAATCGGAAGGGTTTTGGAGCTTGTGGCCGGACTCGAACCGGCGACCTGCGCATTACGAATGCGCTGCTCTACCAACTGAGCCACACAAGCACTTATGCGTCCTGCGACGAATCTCTGCCTCGTTCACAGTGTTTTCAGTATATCATGCTTTTGAAAGTTCGTCAATATTTTTTTGAAATTTTTCTTGACATTCTCCGTGTATCCGTTATAATGGTATAGTATCCTTGCTCACATCAAAGGATGTGGGCCAAAAGTCCAAAAGGAGGTGCTAAGAATATGGCAAAGATTTCTGGCAAGTACGAGACTATCTTCATCGTTAACCCCAAGCTGGAAGAGGCAGCGGCTACCGCTGTTGTGGACAAGTTCAAGTCTCTCGTTGAGGCGAACGGCACGAACGTAGAGGTCGAGGACTGGGGCAAGCGCCGTCTGGCGTACCCGATCGAGGATCAGACGGAGGGCGTTTACACGCTGGTTCGTTTTGAGTCCAAGCCCGATTTCCCGGCTGAGCTGGACCGTATCTACAAGATCACGGACGGCATCATGCGTTCCATCATCGTCTGCCTGGACGACTAAGGCGGTGAACACCAATGCTCAATAAGGCGATTCTGATGGGTCGTTTGACCCGCGATCCCGAATTGCGCCATACCCAGTCCAACATGGCTGTGTGCTCGTTCTCGCTTGCGATCGACCGTGGTCGCAAGGATCAGAACGGCGAACGCCAGACCGACTTCATCGACTGTGTCGCATGGGGCCGTCAGGCAGAGTTCGTTGCACAGTGGTTCACGAAGGGTTCTATGGCAATCGTAGTCGGCCGTATCCAGTCCCGCCGCTGGCAGGATCAGAACGGCAACAACCGCACTGCAATCGAAGTAAATTGCGACGAGGTTTCCTTCGGTGAAACGAAGAAATCCCGCGATGCCTACAATGCAGGCAATCAGGGCGGTTTTGGCGGCTATGACAACGGATCGCAGATGCGGCCCGAGCCTGCCGCGTCCCAGGTTGCTCCGGCTTTCGATCTCCCCGCAGGAGATTCGGATTTTCAGGAGCTTGCTGATGACGACGGCGATGTCCCATTCTAAACTGAAGGAGGTTACGTGATCATGGAAGAAACCAAGAAGGAATTTACTCCCCGTCCGGAGCGTGCAGAGCGCCCGCAGCGCGGCCGTCGCCGTCGCAAGGTATGCGCATTCTGCGTAGATAAGGTTGCACACGTTGACTATAAAGATGCCGGCAAGCTGAAGAAGTACATGTCCGAGCGCGGCAAGATCCTGCCCCGCCGCATGACCGGTACCTGCGCTGCTCATCAGCGTCAGCTGACCGAGGCTATCAAGCGTGCACGTCACATTGCTCTTCTGCCCTACACCGCAGAGTAAGCAATTCGTTTTTTATAATCAAGGATACGCAAAGCGTCGTTTTCGCAAGAAAGCGGCGCTTTTTTGCACCCTTGTTTCTCGTTTGCAGCAAACAAAAAGGACGCGTTATGCGTCCTTTTTTCGTTATTCCCGTGTTCAGTTCATCAGATCGAGCAGCTTATAGCAGCGTGTTTTGGTGTAGCTCTGCTTAAAGCTGTAGGATGCAAGCTGCTTTGCGGTATCATCCTCGGTCTCCTTTGCGGCATTTTCCGCACCGGAATCCCGCTCCTGCACCCACTGCTTGTAGCTTGCTTCCTCAGAAGCGTACTGATCGGCGTTGAGCACGGTTGCAAGGTAGTCGTACATCTCCCCCAACAGGTTATCCCATTGCTCAAACGAGCTTGCGGTCATGGCCAGCTCATCCTCCTGGTTGGCTGCCGACGAAATTTTCAGATCGTCACTTTCCAGCTCATCCATCTTTTTGCTGAATGCATCGCGCTGCTCGGCCTTTTTCTGGCTGTTCTCTTCCTGCTGCTTTTCCTGCTGCTGTGCATCGGAAAGCTGCTTCTGCAGCTCCTTGACCTGCTTTTTCTGGTCAGCGGTCAGCGAATCATCATTTGCCAGAGAATCCAGCTTGCCGCTGGCGGCATCGTACTTTTTATCGTCCAGATAGCTCTGCGCCTCGTCCAAATCGGAGTTGAACTGATCGTCCGACTGAGCAGACTGCGCCTTATCGAGCAAATCCTCGATGGCCTTGTACATCGCGGAATCCGGGTCGGTGACACGGTTCTGCAGCTGCTTGAGCGCCGCAATGGCCTCGGTGTACTGGCCGTTGCCCACATAATCCTCAGCGGACTGATAGTCCTTAATCAGCTGAATGGTCGCATCCAGAGCAGCCGGATCCTTGGCCTCCTCCTGCGCCTTCTGGTAATACGTAAGCGCCTTGTCGAAGTCACCGTGATCCATGTATTTTTCGGCCATGATGAGGTTTTCGTCGGTCTTGTGCGAATTTGCAAAATACCACACACCGCCGCCGATCAAAGCCGCCACGATGATGACCACCAGCGCAATGATCAGGCCGCGTTTTCCCTTGGACGGCTTTTTGTAAACGCTGTCCTTCGGATCGGCCTCACCGTTGTAGTAGGTCGTGCGGCGCTCGGGCGTGCCCGCAGTACGGCGGACCGGCGGCGTGTCGATCGGGCGCATGGTATCCTGCGTGGGAATGTTCAAATTCGGGATATTGGGATTGGTGTCTGCCAGCGGATCGGCAACCGTGTCGTCCACCGGAAGCTGCTGCTTTTCATCCCGCATAGCCGCGTCAAACGCGCTGGTGTCAATCGGACCGGTCTCGACAGGGTCCTTCATATCATCCGGCAGGGTGGTAAATACAGCGGTTTCGTCGTTGACACCGGTCTGCTCGACAGCTGCGCCGCAGAAGGGGCAGAATTTGCCGGCGATCGGCAGCTCCTTGCCGCAGTTTTTGCAAAGCATGGGTGATTTCCTCCTTTGAAAAAGGGTCATTTTTGTGATTATTTTATAGTATAACATGCTATATTCAGATTGTAAAGCGTGGATGGCTGTTCCCGTTATTGGGATTGCCGCTTGCGAAGCGAGGGAAGCTTGCCTACCCTCTTGCCCTCTCGGCGTGGGTACGCCGCCCCCAGCGGGCAGCGAAATGTTTCGGAACTGAAACCTTACTCGTCTTGACAAGCTCTGGTCCGGAACGTAAAATATAGGTAATAAGGTAAGGCAGAATGTCCGCATTCTGCAACTGTCAAAAAGGGGATAGTATTTTGAAGTTGACAAAACGCATTTTCAGCGGTCTGCTGGCCGCCATGATGCTGTTCACCACTGCTTTTGCCGTAAATGATTCGGCGACAACCACGGCTGCAAACGCGCTGACGTTTGCACTCAAGCCGATCACCGGCAGCGAGTACGACAGCACCGCTCTCCAGACCGATCTGGCAGCAGCGCAGAAGACCATCTCGCAGCGCATGCAGCTTGAGGGTCTGACCGGCGCGTCTGCCGCCGTTTCCGGCGATGTGATCACCGTTTCCATTCCGAAAACAGCTACCGGCAGCACTGCCGCTTACTGGGCCGCTCGTCTGGGCGACCGCCGTCTGTGCAGTGTAACCGACTTTCTGAACGAGGAGTGGCAGTTTGACCGTGCAGATTTTGCCTCTGCCAAGGCGACCACCGAAAACGGCAAAGAAGCCGTTGAGATCGCCCTGACCGACTCCGGCAAGACCAAGCTGACCGAGGCCCACAACAAGGTAAAGGCATACCTCGCGGACAGCAAGAACGACGCTGACAAGGCGCAGTGGCTCACCTTCCACTGGGGCACCACCACCTTCCGCATGCTGGTGGACAACAGCTTCTCCGACAGCAAGCTGGTGATCGGCGGCGATTCCGATCCGCTGCGTGCCGGTGCGTCCAAGTACATGCCGCAGTATCTGATGCTCGATCCGCTCCCGTTTGCAATGGAGCAGACCGCCGTTCCGACGACCACCGAGCCGACGACTCCAACCACTCCCACCGAACCCACGACTCCGACTGACCCGACCACACCTTCCGATCCGGCAACCACGGATTTCCCGGACATCGACGGCCACTGGGCTGCCGCTTCGCTGCGCAAGGGTGTTGAGCTGGGTCTTCTGAAGGGCATCAACGGCAAAATTATGCCGAATAACTCGGTCAAGCGTTCTGAAGCTATCGTTATCCTCAACCGCGCACTTGGCGCAGCGCAGGCCGACAGTGTATCCGGTCTGGCTGCCAGCCAGCAGTCCGCATGGTACAGCAAGGATCTGGGCAAGGCCATCCACCTCGGCCTGATTACCGCAAACGACAACCGCAACTTTGACACTGCAGCTACCCGTGCTGAGGCTTTCGTGCTGATGGCTCGTGCGTTCGCATACGACCGCGCAGAGACCGCTGCCGATGAGCTGAGCAGCTTCACCGACACCTCCTCTATGACCACCGAGCAGAAGCAGGCAGCTGCCGCTCTGATCAGCAAGGGCGTTGTAAACGGTACCTCTGCTACCAAGCTGTCTCCATCGAACAAGCTGACCCGTGCACAGTTCGTCACCATGATCGTGCGCATTGCCGCTGCCACCAACGCAGACAGCGCACCGACCGAGCTGGCCGGCGGCACCGTACTCACCAATCCGAGCATCGCTCTGACCGGCGCAGTCGCAGACGGCGACTGGATCTTTGCCGCTCCCACGAATGAAATTTCGCTTGATTCCGTCAGCAGCTCGCACCGCATTGTCCTCAAGGGCGAAGAGCGCGCTGTACTGAACGGCACCAAGCAGACCAGCATTTCCACGCTTGCTGTTGACCCGGCAGGCACGGCTGATGTGAAGATGGACAACACTTCGTCCATAAACACGCTCGTTATCGCGGGCAAGGGCGGCTCCGTTGGCTACAGCGGCGCAGTCTCCAACATCGAGATCACCGCTTCCGGCCGCACCATCGTGCTCGAAGGCATGACCTCGGATGCCATCACCATTACCGGCAGCAACAACACCATCCTGCTCAAGGGCGACGCGGATACCGTTTCCGTACTGCGCGGCTCCGGCAACCGCATCACGCTGTCCGGCACGGTCGGCACGATGGTTCTGGCCGGCAAGAACACCACGGTTGACGGCACCGGCAAGATCGGCACCGTAGACACCCGCATGGTCGGCTGCACGGTAACGGCTAAGGCCGACCACACGATCGACAACATCGATCCCGGTCTGGATGGCGTTCAAATCACGATGACCGTTCCGGATAAGGTTAAGGCCGGCGGCTCGCTGACTGCCAAGGTCAGCTTCTCCGGCGTAAAGGAAGGCGTTACCTGCACTGCAATCTGGTATCAGGACGGCTCCGCGATCAAGGGCTGCACGAACAACAGCTTCGAGCTGACCAACGACAAGACCTCCAGCCACACCAGCACTTTCACCTTCACCAAGAATATGAAGACCAGCACGGCGATTGGCTTTAAGCTGCTCTACGACAACCCGTCCACCGGCGAGACCGAGCAGGTTTACGCCCAGAAGACCGTTCCGATCGAGAATTACTCTGCCGAGTGGTATGCACAGCGCGATGCTGCCGCTATCCTCAAGCAGGTATCCTCGGTTTACCGCGGCAACTACACCACGTCCTACGCGGCTAACAACGACTACTCCACCACCACCAAGGAGGTCTGGATCAACGCCAAGGGCTACTCCAGCAACACCAATTATCTGGTCTGGATCAACCGCGCATACCAGCATGTAAACGTATTCACCGGCTCCAAGGGCAACTGGAAGCTGACCAAGAGCTTTATCGTCGGCACCGGCGCTGCCTCCACCCCGACTCCGGTCGGCGTGACCACCGTCAGCTACAAGCTGAAGGCAGGCTGGACCACCGGTACTTACACGGTTCGTCCGGTTGTAGGCTTCTACCCGGGCACCGGCTACGCGTTCCACTCCCGCCTGTGCTATCCCGGCACCGATACCGAATACGACTTCAGCAGCGGCTATCCGGTTTCGCACGGCTGTGTACGCATGAAGCACAACGACATCAACTGGATTTACAACAACGTACCGATTGGTTCGACTGTCGTAATCTACTAAACCGCAGCTGCAAACACCGATATTCTCCGTTTTTCCGGAGAGTATCGGTGTTTTTTTGCCGCAAAACAGTGTGTACATCATCAACATCCTGTCTTGCACCGCAACGATAAATTCTCACCATGATAATGAATTCGTCATTTTATACGCATTTTTCGCAAATGCGATTGATTATCGTTGTGACATTTTAATGTTGACACCGACAACATCAAGGACTATAATAAACCCATCACAACAAACAACGAGGTGAGAAAATGGCCGATCAGTATCATCACGGAAATCTCAAAAGCAAGCTGTTGGAGGAAGCGGTCACGCTGATCTCGCAGGACGGCCTCGAAAATCTTTCTCTCCGGCGGCTGGCAACGCAGTGCGGCGTGAGTCACAACGCCATCTACCGCCACTTTGACAGCAAGGAGCGCCTGATCGACGCCTGCCGTGCCTACGTCATGCAGGAGCTGACGCGCACACTCGAGCTGACGCTCAGCGGTCTGGACGAAAGCCTGCCGCAGACCATGGAGCAGCTCGGCACCGCCTATCTGGATTTTTACATGCGCAACCCGACGTATTTCAGCGCGTATTTCCGCAACGCATCCCAGAAGCTGACGTTCTCGCTTGAGCCGATCGAGGGCAACTACCCGCCGTTTTCCGTTTTCCGCCGTGTGGCTGTCGCTATCGCGGAAAAGCAAGGCATTCCGCAGGATGAGACACGATGGCGGCTTCTGCGCTACTGGACGATGCTCAACGGCATGTTCGCCATGTGGATTTCCTCCAACGTGGAACTGCCCGAAAACTGGAAAACCTGTCTGAAAAACGAATTTTAAGGAGCGTTTACGATATGAAACAGATCATTCTCACGGGCGACCGCCCGACCGGCAACCTGCATGTCGGCCACTACGTCGGCTCACTGGCCGAGCGCGTGAAGCTGCAGAATTCCGGAAAATATGACGAAATTTACATCATGATTGCGGACGCGCAGGCGCTGACCGACAACGCCGAGCACCCGGAGCGCGTGCGCCAGAACATTATGAAGGTCGCGCTGGACTATCTTGCGGTCGGCATTGACCCGGAAAAGACGAATATCTTCATCCAGTCCATGGTGCCGCAGCTGACCGAGCTGACGTTCTACTATATGAACCTTGTCACCGTGTCCCGTGTACAGCGCAACCCTACCGTTAAGGCAGAGATCCAGATGCGCAACTTTGAAGCCAGCATTCCGGTCGGTTTTTTCTGCTATCCGATCAGTCAGGCGGCGGACATCACCGCATTCAACGCTACGGCTGTTCCGGTCGGCGAGGACCAGGAGCCGATGCTCGAGCAGTGCCGCGAAATCGTGCACAAGTTCAACACGATTTACGGTGAAACGCTGACGATGCCGCAGATTGTTCTTCCGTCCAACAACGCCTGCATGCGTCTGCCCGGCACGGACGGCAAGGCGAAGATGAGCAAGTCGCTCGGTAACTGCATCTACCTTGCAGATCCGGAGGAGGTCGTTCGTGACAAGATCATGTCCATGTACACCGATCCGGACCATATCCGCGTGCAGGATCCCGGCAAGCTGGAGGGCAATACCGTATTCACCTATCTGGATGCGTTCTGCCAGCCGGAGCACTTCGCAGAATTCCTGCCGGACTACCAGAGCCTCGACGAGCTGAAAGCACACTACCAGCGCGGCGGACTCGGCGATGTGAAGGTAAAGAAGTTCCTGAACAACGTCATGCAGTCTCTGCTGTCGCCCATGCGTGAGCGCCGTGCGCAGTGGGAGGGTCGCCTGCCTGAAGTCTACGAGATTCTCAAGAAGGGCAGCGAAATCGCCGCTGAGACCGCTCAGGGTACGCTCGATCGAGTCCGTCACGCGATGAAGATCGACTATTTCACCGATAACGCCCTGCTCAAGTAAAAATAGCAAAATAAAGGACGAACCGCTTGGTTCGTCCTCTATTTTTACACTTTCGGGATTTGTTGGGTCACGCAGTGGATATTGCCGCCGCCAATCAGAATATCGCGGGCAGCAATCGCAACCACCTTACGGGTCGGGAAAAGCTCCTGCAGGATGGCCTGCGCCTTTTCATCCATCGGGTCGCCGAAGGCGGGCATGACAACAGCCTCGTTCGCAATGTAGAAGTTGACGTAGCTTGCCGCCAGACGCTCTCCCGGGGTACGGGTCGGCTCGCCGTCACACAGGTCAAGGCCGTCGCACTCCTCTGCGGTGATGGTCACCGGCTTGGGCAGCGGCAGCTTGTGCACCTTGATCCTGCGGCCCTTGGCATCGGTCGCAGCTTCCAGTGCATCCAGACTGGCCTTGGAAAGCGCATACTGCGGGTCGGTCTCGTCGTCCGTCCACGCGAGAACCACCTCGCCCGGAGCCGTGAAGGCGCACACATTGTCAACGTGCTCGTTGGTTTCGTCGTTATAAATGCCGCGCGGCAGCCAGATCACCTTGGAAACGCCCATATAATCGCACAAAACCTGCTCAATTTGAGTCTTTGTGAGATCGGGATTGCGTCCCGCGCTCAGCAGGCAGGCTTCGGTGACGAGCGCGGTGCCCTCGCCGTCCGAGTGGATGGAGCCGCCCTCGCAAATGAAATCGCGTTTGTCGTATACGTCGTTGCTGACCAGGTCGCAGAACTTGCGCGCCACGCGGTTGTCCTTCTCCCACGAGGGATACAGGCCGTCCACATCGCCGCCCCACGCGTTAAACCCCCAGTCGATGCCGCGGCGCTCTCCCCTGCCGTTGATAACAAAGGTCGGGCCAACGTCACGCGCCCACGCATCGTCAGTCTCCATCACGACCAGACGAACGCGGTCGGGCAGCTGCGCACGCGCGTTGTCATACTGCCCTTCCGAGCAGAGCACGGTCATGCTTTCGCTTTCGGAAATCGTCTCGATCACACGCAGAAAGGCTTTCCGGGCCGCATAGGCGCCGTACTGCCAGCTGTCGGCGCGTTCCGGCCAGATCATCAGGCAGCCCTCATGCGGTGCAAACTCCGCAGGCATATAAAACCCGTCCTGCGCGGGTGTGGTGTGCAAAATTTTCATGGTATCTCTCCTGTTCGGTGGTACATCAAGAGTACAACATTTTGATTGAATTTGCAATGGTCGTAGGCGGTTTGAAATGAAAAATTGAGAATGGAGAATGGAAAATGAACGTAATATTGAACGGTATGCGGGCGGTCGCCGGCCGCCCCTGCGATTCCACGATTGCCGCCGTTTCTTAATGATAACGCCATTCTCACCTGATAAATACACCGATTTTCCCCTCACCTGCATTCTCCATTCTCCATTTTCCATTCTCAATTATTCAACTTTCCCTTTATCAACCCCGCAGAATATGGTACACTAAAAATGTATCAACCCATTTCCAAAGGAGAGGTGCATACCATGAATTACGCTTACACCTATACATACACACCGCTTTTCACAATGATTCTGCCGATTCTGGCACTTTTACTGATTCTTGCGGGTGGCATCGCGCTGTACACGCTGTTTGTCCGCAAACCGAATCACTACCACGGTACAGCGGCAAAGCTGCATGATTTTCTCAATTTCCGGCACGCATACACCGAGGGTCTGCTGAAAATCCTGTACTGCATGACGGTCGCTGCGCTGGCTGTTTACAGTGTTATTCTGCTGTTTTTCCACTTTTTCTGGGCGATCCTGCTGTTTATTGTCGGAAATATTGCTGCACGGCTCGGCTATGAATTTATTATGATGCTGTTCAGCATGCACCGCACCCTGCGCAGCATTGACCGCAAAATGCCCGAGCCGCAGCCGTTCGAGCAGCCGGCTCCCGCACCGCAGCCCGAGCCGCAGAATACACCGGAAAATCCGCTCCCGCCCGATCAGCCGTAACACAAGCCGCTGTTTCCGCTTGAAATTTGTTCAACGCAGATTGCAAAAACACGCAAGTCATGATAAAATAGATATACTATCATAGAATTTCGCGGCAGGACCAACCCATGTGCTGCCCTACAGAAAAGTGTATCTTAGAAAAAGGAGGTCCGTGCATTGAAAATTCAGGAAAGCGCGGAAAACTACCTGGAAGCCATCCTGGTTCTGACGCAGAAAAATGGACAGGTGCGCTCGATCGACGTTGCGCACTACACCGGCTTTTCCAAGCCGAGCATCAGCCGTGCCGTTGGCCTGCTGCGCGATAACGGTTACGTTTCCATCGACCAGAACGGTCTGCTGGGACTGACCGAATCCGGCATGCAGATCGCCACCAGCATTTACGAGCGCCACACCGTGCTCACCGCGTTCCTCACCGCTCTCGGCGTGGACGCTGAGACCGCCGCTGAGGATGCGTGCCGCATCGAGCATGTGCTGAGCGAGGAAACCTTCGACAAGCTCAAGCAGCATGCGAAGGCGTATATCGACGCACAGGGTAAATAAGACCCGTTGAAAATCCTGCCTGAAAAGGCAGGATTTTTTATATCAAATTTTATCGAACAAATTTTCGATAAAATCATTGCATTCAAATCAGCACCCTGTTATAATGGGTGTATCGAATCCGAATACACCGCCGCTCTGCGGCTTGCATATTTGTAACTTTTTCAGGAGGAAATGCTATCATGGCTACCAAAAAGCAGTTGGAACCGGTCGCTCCTGCGACTGATAAGAAGAAAGCACTTGCCGCTGCGCTCGGTCAGATCGAAAAGCAGTTCGGCAAAGGCTCGGTTATGCGTCTGGGCGAAAACACCGGCATGAATATCGAACACATCCCGACCGGCTCGATCGGTCTGGATCTCGCGCTCGGCATCGGCGGTCTGCCGCGCGGCCGAATCATTGAGATCTACGGACCGGAATCCTCCGGTAAGACCACGGTTGCGCTGCACAGCGTTGCAGAGGCACAGAAGCTGGGCGGCACGGCTGCGTTTATCGATGCCGAGCACGCGCTCGACCCGGTTTACGCCAAGGCACTCGGCGTTGACATTGACAGCCTGCTGGTCTCCCAGCCGGACACCGGTGAGCAGGGTCTGGACATTGCGGAGGCGCTCGTACGCTCGGGCGCGATCGACATCGTGGTTATCGACTCGGTTGCCGCGCTGACACCGCGCGCCGAAATCGAAGGCGAAATGGGCGATTCCTTCGTCGGTCTGCATGCCCGCATGATGAGTCAGGCGATGCGCAAGCTGGCCGGCTCGATCGCCAAGAGCCAGTGCGTAGCCATCTTTATCAACCAGCTGCGTGAGAAGGTCGGCGTCATTTACGGCAATCCGGAGGTCACCACCGGCGGCCGTGCGCTCAAGTTCTATGCGTCTGTCCGCATGGAGGTTCGCCGCGTGGAGCATCTGAAAAACGGCACCGAGCTGATCGGCAGCCACACCCGCGTAAAGGTTGTAAAAAACAAGGTCGCTCCCCCGTTCAAGCAGGCTGAGTTCGATATTATGTACGGCGAAGGCATTTCCCGCACGAGCGAGCTGGTCGATCTCGGCGTGGAATTCGGCATCCTCAACAAATCCGGCGCGTGGTTCTCCATGGGCGATACCCGTCTGGGTCAGGGCCGCGATGCTGCCAAGCAGTATTTCAAGGATCATCCGGACATCGCGGATGACGTACAGAAGCAGATCATGGAAAAGGTAGCCGAGGAGCGCAGCAAGCTGGCGCAGAGCCATGCGGCACGTCCTTCCGCCGCTGTGCCGACCGAGAAGGCCGAAAAGCCTGCGGATAAGGCACCGCGTCCGTCGTCCTCCAAGGCGGTCTCCATCGACGCGGACGATTTTGACGACCTCGACGAAGAATAATGAGCGAGGATAAATACCGCGCAGCCCTCGATATGGCGGTAAAACAGCTGTCTTACCGGGCGCTGAGTGCGAAAATGCTGCGCGACAAGCTGCTTGCCAAAGGACACGATGAGGAAGCCGCCGATTACGCGCTTGCGTGGCTGATCGAACGCAGTATGCTCAATGACGAGCTTTTCGCGGAAAGCGTTGTGCGCGGCTACACGCGCAAGGGCTACGGCGCGGCACGCATCCGGCAGGAGCTGACCCGCCGCGGCATAGACCGCGACACCGCAGAAGCGGCTATGCAGACCTTCTCTCCGGATGAGGCGCAAATGCTGGCTCTGCTCGAAAAACGCCTGCGCGGTGACGTTTCCGACCGAAAAGAGGTCGAAAAAGCCGTTGCGGCACTCCAGCGTCGCGGTTTTGCGTGGAATGATATCAAGCGCGCACTCGAAACCTACGGCAATTCGCTGCCGGAGGAAGAATAGACTCCATCCCTCTTACGGAAATGTGAGAGGGATGTCTGTTTTTTAGCCGTAAATCCGCTTGCATGAAACCTGCTGTTGCGGTATCATAATAATCAGAGAAAAACTCTACCAGAAAGGAAGTATTTCCATGGAAACCAATAAAATTCCCGCCCGCGCAGATGTGCCCGCAAAGGACAAATGGGCGATTCAGGATCTGTTTGCGACCGACGATGACTGGCGTGCCGCGTTAGCGAAGGCCAAGGAGTTCATTCCGCGCATCACTGCATTCCGCGGCAGACTGGCCGAAAGCGGCGCTGTTCTGCTGTCTTTTTTCCGTCTGGATGATGAAATCAGCCTTGCATTTGACGCGCTCGTACACTACGCCCAGCGCCGCAGCGATGAGGACACCCGCGTCGCCGCCTATCAGGAGATGGTCAGCCAGGTGACGCGCTTCGCGGTCGAAATTCAGTCTGCCGCCGCGTTTGAGACCCCTGAGCTGCTCGCCATCAGCGATGAGGACATGAACCGTCTGTACGCCGAAGCACCCGAGCTGGAGCTGTACCGCCTGAATATCGACCGCATTCGCCGCCGCCGAGAGCATGTGCTGTCCGACAAGGAGGAGGCAATCCTCGCCGCTGCAGGCGAAATGGCCGCCAGCCCGGATGACATTTACTCCATGCTCAACGACGCTGACCTCAAATTCCCGGACGCAGTGGACAAGGACGGCATCGCGCATCCGGTCACGCACGGCACGTTCATCCCGCTGATGCAGTCCTACGACCGTGTGCTGCGAAAGTCCGCGTTCGATTCGCTGTACTCGGTGTACGGCCAGTTCCGCAACACCTCGGCGGCAACGCTGTCCGCGCAGCTCAAGCAGCTACTGTTTTTCGCAAACGTGAGAAAATATCCCTCGACACTGGATGCCGCGCTCGACGGCAACGAGGTGCCGACCGAGATTTACCGCAACCTGATCGACGCGGTGCACCGCTCGTTTGCGCCCATGTACCGCTATGTTGCGCTGAGAAAGAAGCTGCTCGGCGTGGACGAGCTGCACATGTACGACCTGTATGTGCCGGTCGTGGACGGCGTGGAGATGAAATTCACGTTCGAGGAGGCCAAGGAGATCGCACTGAAGGCGCTTGCGCCGCTCGGCGAGGACTACCTGAATCTGCTCCGCGAAGGCTTTGCCAACGGCTGGATCGATGTGTACGAGAACGAGGGCAAGCGCTCGGGCGCATACTCGGCAGGCGCGCGCGTACACCCGTATGTACTGCTCAACTTCAAGGGCACGCTCGACGACGTGTTCACGCTTGTGCATGAGATGGGCCACTCTATCCACTCGTACCTGTCCAACAAGACCCAGCCGACCGCGTATCAGGATTACGTTATCTTTGTTGCCGAGGTTGCATCCACCTGCAACGAGGCCCTGCTGATGGAATACCTGCTGTCCGTCACGACCGATAAAAAGGAGCGCGCGTACCTCATCAACCACTTCCTCGAGCAGTTCCGCGGCACGCTGTACCGTCAGACCATGTTCGCTGAGTTCGAGCTGACCGCCAACGAGATGACGCAGCGCGGCGAGGGCACGACCGCCGAAGCGCTCTGCGCGATGTACAAAAAGCTGAACGAGCAGTATTTCGGACCGGAAATGAACGTAGACGAGGAGATTTCGCTCGAATGGGCGCGCATCCCGCACTTCTACTACGATTACTACGTTTACCAGTACGCGACCGGCTACGCCGCTGCCATCGCACTGTCGCGCCGCATTCTGCGGGAGGGTGAACCGGCGGTGAAGGATTACCTCGGCTTCCTGTCCGGCGGCTGCTCTGCCGACCCGATCACGCTGCTGCGCGGCGCAGGCGTGGATATGGCAAGCCCGAAGCCGATCGAGGACGCAACAAAGCTGTTTGATGAAATGATCTCTGAAATGGAAAAGATTCTGAATTGAGAATTGAGGATGGAAAATGAAGAATGATGTTTCTTTTTTCATTTTTTCATTGTCTGTAACACTCAATTAGAGTAAAGAAAAGGCACAGCCGTCTGAACAGCACCCCATCTGTTAGATAGTATATCATACTGTCTAACAAATGGGGTGCAGTTCATCTACACATTCTCTATTTTTGAACATACCTATTCTCTCTCTCATCTTGGCGCGGCTGTACTCTCTCGGCTGAGCCATTCTTCTGTCTGCATGGGTGTGTCCCCTCTTTCCTCCTTTTCTTCTTTATGATATGATAAACGAAAGGAAAGCAAACGCGGAGGAACACAGCCATGAAGATGACCATACGTAAAATCGCAGAGCTATCAGGCGTATCGCGCGGAACGGTAGACAAAGTAGTACACGACCGTGAAGGTGTAAGCAACGAAGTGCGTACACATGTGCAGAAGATCATCGATGAATTCGGCTATAAGCTACCCACACGTAAACCGAAAGAGATTATACAGCAAGTTGAGCCAGAACGGAGTTATCGTGTGGCAGTGCTTTCGCCCCGGCTGACTAATCCATTCTTTGAAAAAGTCATTCGCGGCATGCAGGATGCATTGATGAGCGAAAGCGCGCAGTCAGTCCATGCAGAGTATTTTCATTGCGACAGTGAAAACGTCAACGAACAGCTTTCTATTTTATATTACCTGGAGGAGCACGGCATTGACGGCATTCTGCTCCGCGGTACGCGCAATCAGCGCCTGTGTGACCGCATCAATCACTTGACGGAAAAAGGCATTCCGATCGTGTTGTTCGACTCGGATGTTCCCGGCTCCAAACGGCTGTGTTTTGTCGGAGAAAACAGCGGTGCATCCAGCCGTGTCGCGGCCTCGCTGCTAGCGAAAAGCATTGGTGAGGAGGGCGAAGTGGCGATCATCAGCGGCCTGCCTGATATGTCGACACATCGTGCACGTGTACAGGGGTTCGAGCAGGTCATGCGTGAGCGCTTTCCTAAAATATGTATCGTTGAGAAAATCAATTCTCGTGACCAGAGTGTTATTGCATATGAGAAAACACGATATCTGTTGCGACAATATCCGCATTTGCGCGGTATCTTTAACGCAGTAGGCTGCACCGGCGATATTGGGCAGGCACTGATTGATCAGCAGGCGCAGCACATTAAAATGGTGTGTTACAACATGACACCGGACATTGTAGCGCTGGTCAAGCGCGGCATTGTGGATTTCGCGATCGGTCTTGCGCCGTATCAGCAGGGCTTTTCTGCGATGAATGCCATGACAGCGTACCTGACACAGGGCAAGCAGCCTGCCGCGTTCATCGAACTGCCGCAGCTGATCGGCATTGATGAGAACATCGAAGCCTTGGCGAAAACCATGTGAGGTTTAGGTTTTCCTTTCCGTGCCTTCTACGTGCCTTTACAATTCTATCGGTAAAAACGCCGATAGAAACCGTGTTTTCAAAGCGTGCCTTTTTAGGCACGCTTTTTTCTTTCCGCTTTTTCTGCTGCGTGCACGTGTTTGCTTGTGAAATACCACAATCTTCCGCAGCGGTTTTGGACTGATTTCACGAAAACTGCGGTTCGTTTTGTTTGCGAATGGAATCGCAGGTTGCAGGCAGGTATAATTGAACCATGGAAACTGGGAACACCCCGGAAGAGAAAAAAGAAGTTGCCATATCGAAAAGGCACGTAATGAGAGGAGCAATTTCATTATGAAAAAGAAAATCTTAGCAATGTTGATGGCAAGTGCAATGGCACTGACAATGACCGCCTGCGGCGGCTCCGCTTCCCAATCCGGCAGTGACAGCACGGCTGACACCGGTTCGGACGCAGCCGGCGGCAATCACAAAATTTCGGTCATCCTCAAGACGCTGAATTCAGAATACTGGCAGGCGGTTTCCGCAGGTATCAATCAGGCAGCCGATGACCTTGGCGTGACCGTTGACCTGCAGGGTCCTCCGAGCGAGACCTCCTACGACGAGCAACTCAACATGATCGAAACGACGCTCGGCTCGAGCGACGCAGAGGCACTGGTGCTGGCGCCGCTGCAGCCCGATGTAGCGACCACCGCTGTTGCAAATGCAACCATTCCGGTGCTTTCGGTTGATACCACCTTTACCTCGGATAAGCTGGTCAGCTACGTTGGTGTCTCCAACGAGGACGCAGCCAAGAGCGGCGGCGAGTATGTTGCCGAAAAGCTGGGCGGCACAGGCAATGTTGTCATTCTTGCTGGCGTGCAGGGTGACACCACCTCTGAGGATCGTGTAAAGGGCTGGACCGAAGGCATTGAAGCAGGCGGCTGCACGGTGCTGGATATGCAGTACACCGACGCGGTAGCAGACAAGGCAGTTACCACGCTGGAAGGCTTAATGCAGCAGTATCCGGATCAGATCGACGCCGTTGTATGCCACTCCGATGACGTTGCAATGGGCGCAGCGCAGGCGCTGCAGTCCATGGGCAAGCAGGATGATGTTGTTGTCTGCGGCTTCGGCGGTATCTCGGGTGCAACGCCGGTCAAGGAAGGCTCGATCACCGCAACGGTCGATATCGGCGCTTACCAGATGGGCTATGACTGTGTAGCACGCGCACTCGACGCCATCGAGGGCAAGACCATTGATTCGTTCTATCCCTCCGACCCGACCATCATCGACAGCTCCAATGTAGACGACTTCCTTGCGAAACTCGCTGAGTGGAAGGGCTGAGTTCATAATGACCGAGGACCAGCCATATGCTGGTCCTCTTTTCACAACAAACGATACAATATGAAGAAGAAAGGCTGAAATAGTTATGAAGAAGATCAAGATCGGACTGATCGGCGCAGGCTTCATGGGCCGCACCCATTCCACCGCATACAAGTCGGTAAACAACATTTTCGGCGATGATTATGTACCGGAGCTGGTCGTTGTAGCCGATGTGAACAGCGATAACGCGAAGGCGCTTGCGGAGAAATACGGCTTCAAGCGCTGGACGACCGACTGGCACGAGGTCGTTTCGGACCCCGAAGTTGAACTGGTGGACATCACCACGCCGAACGCTTCGCACTGCCCGATTGCGGTCGAGGCAGCAAAGCACGGCAAGAACGTCTACTGCGAAAAACCGCTGTCCATGACCGCGCAGGAGGCGGTTAATGCGACCAAGGTAGTCGAGGACGCCGGCATTGTGACTTCTGTCGGCTTCAATTACGTCCGCAACCCAATCCAGCAGTATGTCAAGGAGCTGATCGCGTCTGGCGAGCTTGGCGAGGTCGTCAACTTCCGCGGCATGTACGATCAGGACTACTACAACGATCCGGATCAGAAGCACGAGTGGCGCATGTTCAAGTCCGCGTCCGCGTCCGGTGCGCTGGGTGATCTGGCAAGCCACACGCTTTCCCTGTCGCAGTACCTCATCGGCGATATTGCCGAGGTCTGCGGCATGACAAAGATCATTGTGCCCGAGCGCCCCGACCCGAAGGACTCCTCCCGCATGCTGCCGGTCGAAAACGACGACGTTGTACAGTTCATGTTCAACTTTGCGAACGGCGCGTGCGGCACGATCTTCTCCAACCGTCTGGCTGCGGGCCGCAAGATGTCGCTCGGCTATGAGATCCAGATGACGAACGGCTGTATCGTATACAATCAGGAAAATCAGAATCAGGTGCAGATCTATCGTCACGATGATCCCAAGACCGAGCGCGGCTTCAAGACCGTACTTATCGCACCGGGTCACGGCGAGTATGACAAGTTCTACGGCGGCGCCGGCATCTGTCTCGGCTACGCAGACCAGAAAACCATCGAGGTCTACCATACCCTCCAGTGTGTTGCGGAGCATAAGCCGTACGAGATCGACTTCCGCTTCGGCATGAAGGTCATGCAGGTCATTGACGCAGTTCTGGAGTCTGCCGAGACCCGTCAGTGGGTAACGGTCAAGTAAGGAGGTCCCTGCCATGAAAATCGGTCTGGTATCCGACTGCCTCGGCGGTCAGTCGTTCGACGAGCTGCTCGACTCGTGCGTAAAACTCGGCATCGAACAGGTCGAGCTCGGCGTGGGCAACTGGTCAAGTGCGCCGCATGTTGATCTGGACGGTCTGTTGGAGAGCGAAGCCAAGCGCGATGAAATGAAGGGCAAGCTGAAGGACCACGGCCTGAGCATTTCGGCGTTCAACTGCTCGGGCAATCCGCTCGCCCCGGGCGACTGGGGAAAGCGCGAAGACGAGGTGACGCACAAGTGCTTCAAGCTGTCCGAATATTTCGACCTCGATAAAGTTGTCATGATGTCCGGTCTGCCGGGCGGCGGTCCGGAGGACAGATACCCGAACTGGGTCGTGACCTCGTGGCCGCCGGAAACGCAGGAAATTCTGGATTATCAGTGGAGCACCGTCGCCATTCCGTACTGGAAGGAGCTGAAAGAAGTCGCAAAGGCGCACGGCGTGACCAAGCTGGCGCTTGAGCCGCACGGTTGTCAGCTCGTGCACGATGTGGAGAACTTTGAGAAACTGCGCGACGCATGTGGCGGCGACAAGACCATCGGCTTCAACCTCGATCCCTCTCACCTGTTCTGGATGGGCGCGGACCCGGTCGCGGTCGCGCGTGCGCTCGGTGACGCGATTTACCATGTTCATGTCAAGGATGTGCGCGTAGAAAAGCCGGCGGCGGTCAATACCCTGCTCGACGGCAAGGGCGTGCTCGAATTTGCCAAGCGCTCGTGGAATTTCGTAATCCCCGGCTACGGCCACGATGAACGCTGGTGGCGCGAATTTCTCGTCACACTCAAGATGATGGGTTACGACGGCGTACTCTCCATCGAGCACGAGGACTACACCATGGATACGATGGAAGCACTGGGCAAAACCGCCCGTCTGCTGCGCGAAAACCGCGTTTGAGCAGCAAAAAACAGGTTCTCTCGCGTCCGCCGCCCGCTCAGAACCTCTCTTTCCTCAAATAGCTGATACGCTCCAATGTTTTGCTCTCGTTCCTTCTCTCTTTCCCCTGTTGTGAAAACAAACTGCGGAAACGCCGCTTGATTGGCTGAACAAGCCTTCGGGCGACGTTCTGTTTACGTTATCGCGCAAATTTCTCTTGCAAAACCATTAAAAAGCATGGATAATAGAAATGGATACCGGTATCGTATCATAAAATTTGTCACATCGAGGAATTATCGTTATGGGAATTACGCTTAAACAGATTGCGGATATGGCGGGTGTGCATAAATCAACCGTGGATAAGGTGATCCACAACCGTCCGGGCGTCAGTGACGCCAAACGCCAGCAGATTCGCGCGCTGCTCAAGGAATACGGCTACGAATCCAATCCGCTGGCGAAAGCGCTCAATTATCAGAAAAAGAAAATGACAATCGGCGTTGCACTGCCGCGCGTCAATGCAACACCCGATCTGCGGCGCGGTATTGAAATCGTGCGGCAGGACTTCAACAGCTTCAATATTGAGATTGACTACCGCGAAATCGACTACCCTAATGCAGATGAGCAAGCGCAGTGTTTAAGGGAATTCCGTGCGGCCGGTGTCGCCGGCGTAGTAGTCAGCCCGATGGAAAGCGAAGCCGTTCTGTCCGAACTGAATTCCCTGCACGATGCGCAGATTCCGGTGGTCGTGGTTCATTCCGATTTGGGAAACGCACCCTGCCTGTGCTTTGTCGGACAGGATATGCAGCAGGCCGGTCAGGTCGCGGCGCGTATGCTGCACCTGCTGACCGACAGCGGCAAGGTCGGCGTTGTCACCAGCCGCAACAGGCTGCACTCGGTCGAACTGCGTGAACAGGCATTTGCCGACTATATTTCCAATTATCCGGAACTGACAATCGCAGATACCATTGATACGCAGGAATCGCCCGATGTCGCGTATGCGCAGACACAGGCCATGCTCAGGCGCCATGCCAACCTAAACGCGCTGTTCATCACCTGCGGCTGTGTGATTGATGTATGCCGTGCGGTGCGAGATGCAGCGCTGCCAGTTCAGCCGTCCATCGTGTGTTTTGAGCGCTATCCCGAAATTATAGAACTGCTCCGTCAGGGCAAAATCGCCTGCACCATCAGCGGTGATTTGCAGGAGCAGGGACGGCTTGCCATGCGCTTCCTATTTGAATATATCATCTATGACCGCACGCCCGAATGCAGCACGGTCTACACCAAAAACGAAATCATCATTGCGGAAAATGCGTAAATTTTTCGGCAGCCCCAGCGGACACTTCTCGTAGTGTCCGCTTTTTTCGTCTGCCCTGTTTTGTGAAGGGTGCATAAAAAATTTGTAAAAAGTATGTGCGGTATTCCTGTTTACAAATTCAGATTTACAATGATATAATCATTTTGCAAACAAGAGATACCGGTATCGTAAACAGCGATTCCGGTATCGTAGAAACATTATATTCATCTAACGCAAGAAAACCGCCTCTGGCGGGAAATTTTTTAGAAAGTTACGATACCGGTATCGTAACTTGAAAAGTACAAAAGGAAGGTATAAAAATGAGCGAACTGAGAATTGGTCTTGTAGGCACCGGCGGTATCGGCCGCACCCACATTGAACGCATCAACAACACCCTGCAGGGCGGCAAGGTTGTAGCCTGCGCGGATCCGGTAGGCGCATTCGGTCTGTCGGTTGCAGAGAAGTACGGCATTAAGGGCTTCGAGAACCCGATCGACATGATCAACGATCCTGAGATTGACGCTGTCATGTGTACCACCGCTGATCCGTATCACGAAGAATACGTTCTGGCTTCCATCGCAGCCGGCAAGTATGTGTTCTGCGAAAAGCCGCTGGCTCCCAAGGCTGATGCCTGCAAGCGCATCGTAGAGGCTGAGATGAAGGCTGGCAAGAAGCTGGTTCAGGTTGGCTTCATGCGCCGTTATGATGAAGGCTACAAGCAGCTCAAGGCAGCGGTTGACAGCGGCAAGTACGGCGAAGCGCTCCTGCTGCACTGTGCACACCGCAACCCGTCCGTTCCGGCTGACTGGGACAACTCCATGGCGGTTGAGAACTCCATGGTTCACGAAATTGACGTTCTGCGCTGGCTGCTTGGCGAGGACTACGCAACCGCTGAGGTTCGTTACGGCAAGTCCACCAACAACGGTCCGAAGGATCTGCACGATCCGCAGATTATGATTCTGACCACCAAGTCCGGCGTACGCATCGACGTTGAATCCTTCGTAAACAACAAGAACGACTACGACATCAAGTGCGAAATCGTATGTGACGGCGCGGTACTGAATATGCCCAAGCCGAATTACATCTCGGTCAACGCGAACGCAACCACCGGTCAGGCAATGTACACCGACTGCTTCCAGCGCTTTGCAGATGCATACAACGCGGAGATTCAGACCTGGATCAACGCTTCCAAGGCAGGCTATGTTGACGGCCCGACCGCTTGGGATGGCTACTGCTGTCAGGTTGCAGCGGCTGCCGCTTCCAAGGCACGCGAGACGCAGACCATCGTTCCGGTCGAGTACGACGAAATGCCGGATTTCTATAAGAAGTAACGCTGAATCTCTCCAATATCCCTCATTTCTTCTCCGAGGCAGGCGCCTGATACCCAGCACCTGCCTCAATCATTCAAAACAACGGAGGTTTTATAGATGAAACTCGCAATTTGCACTGACGTATTCGCTGATCTGTCCTACACGGACATGCTTGACAAGGTAAAGTCCCTCGGTATCGACGCGGTCGAGATGACCGCCGGCGGCTGGGGTGCGCGCAAGCACTGCAACACCGCCGAGCTGCTCGCGGACGAGGGCAAGCGCAAGGAGTTCATGGGCGAACTCGAGAAGCGCGGCATGCGCATTTCTGCACTGAACACCTCGTGCAACCCGCTTTGGCCGTCCAAGACCGGCGAGGAATACAAGAAGTCCATGTACGACTGCGCAACGCTGGCCGGTCTGCTAGGCGTTAAGAAGATCGTAGCGATGGCAGGTCTGCCGGCAGGCAGCGAGACCGACACGACCCCGAACTGGATCACCTCTACCGTTTCTTGGCCGGATTTCATGGCTCCGGCTTACGAGTACCAGTGGAAGGTGACTATTGAGTTCTGGAACGAGTTTATTGTGCACTGCAAGAAATGCGGCATTGAACATATTGCAATCGAAGAATTTCCGGGTACAATGGTATGGTCGGCTTCTACCCTGCTCAAGCTGCGTGAGGCTACCGACCCGATGCTTGGCATCAACCTTGACCCGTCCCACATGATGGTTCTGGGTGCGGACCCGATCGCGGCTGCTCGTGCTCTCAAGGGCTGCATTTTCCACGTTCACGGCAAGGATGCCCGCATCGAGCGCGGTCTGGCTGACACCGACGGTCTGCTCGAGCCTCGCCCCGTTACCGAGTCCGCTGACCGCGTTTGGAACTACGTTGCAGTCGGCTGCGGCAAGGATTTGCAGTGGTGGAAGGAATTCTTCTCCGTTTGCCACATGATGGGCTACGACGGAGACGTTTCCCTCGAGATGGAGGACCTGACCATGACCGTTGATGCAGGTGTCAACACCTCGATCGACGCGCTGCGTCAGACCATCAGCCAGTAAAAAAGCAGCAAAAAAAAGAAAAAGAGAAAGAAACGAGGTAAAGAGTATGAATCTGAACGGCTACGGCAAGCTGATCAAAAAAGATCGCGTGTCCGGATTTGAGAAATTCGCCTTCGGCATGGGTGAAATTTCAACCAATATCGTTTTCACCATCGCAACCAGCCTGCTGACGATGTTCTACACCGATGTAGCGCACGTTTCGGCGGCCGTTATCGGTATGATTATCGCGGTTTCGCAGATTTTCAACGGCATCTCGGATATTTCCGCAGGCTTCATCGTGGACCGCACCCGTTCCAAGTACGGACGCGCCCGCGTCTGGATGCTGCGCATGTCCATTCCGTATGCGATCGCAGCCGTGCTGCTGATGACCGTTCCGCAGCATGTGGGACAGTTCGCACAGGCGATCTACGTGTTTATCACCTATAATCTTATGCTGACCGTGGTCTATACCATGTTCCAGCTTCCGTTTGCGACCACAATGACCTATATGACGCGCGATCAGGACGAGCGCGCCAAGATCAATATTGTCCGCATGGCGATGAGTCCAATCGGCAACATTCTGGTCACCTATTTCTTCACCCGTATCCTGAATTCTATGCCGGGCGGCATGGATTCCCAGCGCAACTGGATTGTGCTGACCGCCATTTACGCTTCTCTGGCAGCGGTTGCGATGCTGTTCTGCTTCGCGTGCGTCCGTGAGCGCGTGCAGGTGCTCGATGAGTACGGCGAGGAGAAGATCCCGCTGAAAAAGGCGATTCCGGCGCTGTTCAAGAACAAATACTTCATCATGCTGTTCCTGTTCTTCGTATTCTTTGCCATGTACCAGACCTTCTCCGGCACGATGGCATCGTACTACTGCAAGCAGATCATTCAGGATTCCAATATCATCGGCAACGTAAACGCGGCTTGCTACGGTATTTCGATTTTTGCAACGTTGCTGCTTGGCAAGGTCATGCACCTGACCACCAAGCGCAACTGGTGCATTATCGGTGCACTCTTTATCATCGCCGGCTCTCTGGTAGTGAAGATTGCTCCGCTGAGCGTCACGATGGTAACGGTCGGCGGTCTGCTCCGCGGTATCGGCATGACACCGATTCTCGGCCTGATCTTCACCATGATTGCGGATGCCATCGAGTACGGCCAGTGGTACACCGGCCTGCGTACCGCCGGCGCGATTCAGTCTGCCGTTACTTCCGGTCAGAAGTTCGGACAGGGCATTGGCTCTGCGCTGATCGGCTTCATCATGTCCGCTTCCGGCTACACCGGCGCGGCAGTTGAGGCAGGCTCCAAGGCAGCAGCAACTATCTCCAACCTGTACATTTACGGCATTGCCATCCTCGGCGCAGTCATGATCTTCATCCTGCTGTTCTATAAGCTGGATAAGGAATACCCGCAAATCATCAAGGAACTGCTCGAACGCGAGTCCAAGAGCAAGTCGAACAACGCTTAACCTGCAATCTCTCCTATATCTTTCCCTCTATGCAGACCAGCGCCTCACCGATTCTGTGAGGCGCTGGTTTTTTGTGCGTGTGAGACCGCTGCCGAGCTATATGCTTGGAACACAGGGATTTCTACAGCTTTTCATCATGCTTCGTATGCGTCATGCTGTGCCAGAAGGATTGACGGAATTTCCCGGGCGGCGTGCCGGTGTATTTCTTGAACATTGCATTAAAGTGACAGATACTGCTGAAGCCGAGCATATCCGCAATCAGTGTGACCGCATGCATAAGCATATCCTGCATCTCGCCGATACAGCGCTTCATCACATACTGCGCATTACTAACTATTGACTACTTCGCAAACTGTCCGACTCTTTCCACTTGATATGAAGTAATTATCTTGCGTACATACCAAAGCCTTCAGGCATGGGCTCGGTAATATCAGGCACGCCGACAAGTTTTTTCTCGATGATCTCGCGGGTGCGGGTACCGTCCGAGATGGCGCGCTCTGGGAAGCCGAGCGGATTGAAGGTCGCAATCCCCTAATGCAGTTCTTCTTTCAGCCTACATTAGGGGATCATTATCTTGAGTGATTCTATCGATTCGCTACAGTGTTTTAATCGACTTACTTGCCCATCTCGCAGAAGCGCATGAGAATTGCAGCAACCTCTGCGCGGGTTGCATTGCTCTTCGGGTTGAGTTTGCCGTTCGAGCCGTTTACAATGCCGTTGGCAACTGCCCACTGCATTGCGTTCACCGCGTAAGTGCTGACACTTGCAGCATCAGAGAACTCGCTCAGCGAACCGGAAGCTGCCGGAGAGCCAGCGTAGCGGTACAGCATGGTAACCAACTGCTCACGGGTAATATTGACGTTCGGATTCGTGCCGTCGGAAACACCGTTGGTCTTGGCCCAGTTCATGCCCTTCTCGTACCAGGTCGAACCGCCGGTGGTGTCCTCGCCAGCGTAGCGAGCAAGGATCGTCATCAGCATACCGCGGGTCGTGGATGCATTCGGAGAGAACTTTCCACTACCTGTGCCGCTCATCAGCTTCTTGCCGGACACATAAGAAATGGCAGATGCAAACCAATCATTTGCAGTCACATCGCTGAATTTTTCAGTTGTTGTACCGCCGGTATTACTGCCATTGTTCGGATCAGCAGGCTTCACAGGTGTTGGGCTGCCGCCAGAGGAAGAACCACCGCCACCGGAAGATCCGCCACTATTTCCGAAATCCTTCCATTTGAGGAGTGTACCATCGCTGCGCCGAACGTCATAACCTGAAGTCGGCACGATTTCCGGCGCATCGGTTGCAATGATAAACCGTCCATCCGTATTGTTGGTAAATGCAGTCTCATCGACCGCTGTTACTGTTTTCGGCAGAGATACCTCGTGCATTTGATTACCTGCAAATGCATTTGCAGGAATTTTCTCCAAGCCATCCTCATAGCCTGGCAGACGATCCTTGACCACAAGCTCAACAATCTGGTTGTTCATAAATGCTTCTTCGCCGATCTCTTCCGCGGTATCCGCCAGAACAACGCGACCGATCTTGTTGTTTTTGAAAGCTCGGGTGCCGACATGAGCAGTGTACTTACCGAGCTGCAGCTCGGTGATTTGGTTGTTCTCAAATGCGCCGGTACGTACACGATGTGTCAGCTCCGGCAGTTCTACCTTTTCGATAGCATTGCCGCGGAAAGCATATTCATCAATACTACGCAGCTTGGCGCTGTTAATGTTCTTCAGGTTCCATCCAAAGGACTGCAGCCCGGTGTTCATAAACGCGCCGATGCCGACAGTTTCCACGCTGTCCGGCAGGATTACACTGGTCAGTTTTGCATCCGCAAAAGCAAACGGTGCAATTTCCGTGATAGCACCTTCACTGCCCGATGCTGGAAGTGTCAGCGCACCGCCTTCTCCCAGATAACGAAGAATGGTCGTGCCCTCAATAATATAGTCCTTGCCCGGATTTTTTACAACCGTCTGTGAACCAGCTGCCTTGCCGTTGATTTTCAGAGTGATAACGGCATTTTCTGTCTGCCGGTCAATCGGCAGATCGAAATAGCCATCCGCATTAGCCGTTGCTGTATAGGTTTTGCCGTTTACAGTTGCCTCAACGGCTGCATTCGGCAGCGAGAAGCCGCGCAGTGTTTCATCTGTATCCAACACAGGGGTACACAAATGCGGTGCCACCGTATCATACAGGAAGGTCAGCGCATTGCTGCGTGCCAGCTTGAGCTTTACCGATGCATCGGTGCTGATATAGGAAACGCCTTCAATTCGAATATCCGGCGGCGTAATGGTCACCGTCTTGCCGATCTGATAGAACGCCGACGCCGGAAGATTGCGCGTCATGCGGGTTTGATTCGGCGCGTACAGCGTATTTCGTCCCAGAATATCCTCGGAATCGCGGATATTGACCTCGGTCAATGTTACCGTCGCTGGATTGATCAAATACTGCTGATCGACCGATTGCAGCTTGGTATTCTCCGCGGTGAACACCTGTGCATACGGAAAATCATACGAACTGCGGACACCGAACGCCTCATCGGCAATTTCGGTCAACTTATCCGCATAAACCTGCACATCGCGAATGCTATCAAAGGCATTTTTGCCGATCTTGGTCACGCCCGGCATGGTGATGCGCAGCGGACTGCCCACTGCCTGGAAGGCTTCCTCAGCAATCTCGTGTACGCTTTCCGGAATGGTCAGCGTCAAGCCCTTATCCGAATCGCTGTACTGATACTTGAATGCGCCCTTGCCGATGGTCGTGAGTGTGGAGGGGAACGTTATGTTGCGCAGCGCGTTGACCTTGAAGGCCTCCTCGTCAATCGTCTCCACGCCCTCCGGAATAACAACGCTCGTCAGTTTGCGCGCGCTGTCCTTGCCGGTGCCGTCAAATGCAGCCTTGCCGATATGCTTGACGGCTACGCCGCCAATCGCTGCCGGAATGACAACCTCTGCCTTGCTGCCCTGATAGCCGGTGATGGTCTGCGTTTCCGGGTCAAAGATAAAAGCATTTTCGTCATCAATCACAGGCGGCTGCTCACCGCTGCCGCTACCGTTGGGATCATCTGTTTCCGGATTGCGTTCCGCATCGGTCGGATACAGCCAGTTTGCTCGGATAGCATAGCCGCCGGCAGGAGAGATCGTCGAAGTGGCTGTAAAGGCGCCATCGTAAACGAAAGAGCGCTCTACCGCCTTTTCCACTGCTCCGGTGTCATAAAGAACGCCCATGCAGTCAGCAAAATCGGTCTTATCTTTCGCGTAGGTGACGGCCACATAGATCGGCTTGTCGGTCTTTACCGTGTACTCGGAAAGATCGACGGTGTTCCACGCATTGGGCGTTTCCACCTGATAATCGTGGAACGGCGCCAGCTCGATCAGTCGGCCGGTATCGTTATAGGTCAGCACGCCGACCTGCACATGCTCACCGCTGTAATACTGGTTCTGCACGAAGAAAATATCCGCGCTTTGCAGCATGCCGCCCTTGTGCGGCGTCTGGAAACGTACCGCTGCGCCCTTCGGGCCGCTGGTGAACTGAATGGTCTGCGCGGTATCCGCAGAAGCGTTGATGCCGTAGTCGGTCTTTTCGCTCTCCACGCCGGAAATGGGCGTGAGTGCTACGGTTTCCATGGTGTTGCTGCCCGCGCCGATCGTGATCTGCTTTTCTACTGCCATATAGCCGTTTTTATAGAAGCGGGCGGTATAGGTGCCGGCGTATACCTCCGCGGTATAGGCACCGGAAGCGTCCGTCGTCAGCATCGGCACATTTTCGTCATCGACCAGACGAACCAGTGCTCCATCCAGAGCGTTTCCGTCTGCGTCCGTTACCTTGCCGGAAACAGCAGCCTTTTCAGCCGGGTGCATGTAAACGGTCGGAACCGTGATCTTGCCCTTGCCGGAAACGGCCTGCGTCTGCGTCTGATAGCCATAGGCCTCAAAGCGCAGCGTATACTTGTTGTCCCCGGAGGCCGCCTGCGTGATAGAATAGCCGCCGTCGATCTCGCTGGACTGCGCGGTGCGCTCCGAACCCTCCACCGTCACTTTTGCGCGGAATGGAATGCCGGACGTACCATCACTGGTGCCGCTTGTCACCACAGCCATGCCGATACCAGACTGATCGTGATAGCCGGTCAAGCCGTTTGTCAGACCGTAGCCAAGCGCCTGACGCGCCTTACCCTTGATTGTGCTGGACAGCTGACTGCTTTCCGATGCAGAATGATACTCCTGCTGCTCGCTGCCGATCATAACATTGTCGATATGCCAGCCAAGGTTGTAACTAGAAAGGTATACTGTTTTTCCTACTGCGGCGCGGAAACGAATATTCACCGTTTTGCCGGCGTAATCTTCCAGCGAAACGCCGATCTGATGCCAGGTAAAAGTCTGCTTATCATCCATCACCGTTTCGCGGGATACGAGCGGCTGCCAGTAGTCACTGTCCGCCGGTTTGATCTCCACCGTATAGCTTACAGCGTCCGAGGCAGATTTAGAGCCGCAGTACGAATCAAAATAGAGGTAATCGCCAGACTGCACTTGCGTTTCAGGCAGCATCAAACCGGCATCCTGACAGTTCGAAGGCCGCTTGTTCAGTGTAACACCCCATTGAGAAGTAAGGTTTTTAGAAAGCCCTTCCCATGCATCGCGTTCAAGCAGTTCACGATCCGCAAGATCCTCCGGTAGAGTGGGCGTACCATGAATCCAGTCATTCACTGTGCCGGTGATAGCAGAGGCGGTAAAACCGCCGTTATCCGATTCAAAATCGTACTTTGTAAGATGCTCCGGCACCTTGTAGGTCAGCGTCAGCTCGTCCGAATACTCGCCTTCGTTGCCTGTAAAGTCCACTGCCTTGACGCGATAGGTATAGGTCTCGCCGTTTTGCGCGGTCGCGTCGGTGTAGTTGACATGATAGTGCGACAGGGGACGCTTATCCTCCTCGCCCTTGTTGATAAACTGAAAGGCATCGTAATCCTGCTCGATCTCGGCCAGCGTTTCAAAATCACCGCCCGCGGTCTTGCGCTCCAGAACATACTTTGCCATATCGGTCTCTTCGTTGGCGTCAAAGTGCAGGGCAAGTCCCTTGCCGCTGACGCTGGCAGCGAGCGCCTGCACCTGTCCCGGTGCGACGGTTTCATTCTTCACGACCGAAAGGTTATCCAGATACCAGCCGACGCCCTCGTCCGGGTCGGAATCGTGGCCAAAGAAGTACACACGGATCTGGATGGGAGCCTCCGCGCCTGCGTACTTTTCCAGAGAGAAGGTGCAGTGCGTCCATTCCCGCTCGGTAATATCCGGGCGGAGAATCACATCGTAAAGATCCTTCCAGCTATCCTCACCTCCGCCGGTGGTGGATACCTGAATTTTCGCCAGACACAGGCCGGTAAAGCCGGTGTACATATCCATGCTCAGCGACGGATGCTCGTCTGCCTTTACCGTACTGAGGTCGATCGGCGGCAGATACAGATTGCTGTCCACCCGGCGCTCAAACCAGGCCTTGCCGGGGTTGATGCCGATATAGGTCGTGTTGCCGTCGCCGGGCAGCTCGGGCTCGCCCTTGTTCGTGCGCTTGGAGATGCCCCAGCTACCGTCCATGAGGAAGCCGGGCAGACCGTTATCCGCATTTTCAAAATTCTGCGTCCACGGCAGGGTCATACCCGGCAGCACGCTGACCGTTTTATCAATGGTCGTTTCGTGCATGCCGTAGTCCACCGTCTTGACCGCAAGCGAAAGTTTGCCCTTTGCCAACTCCTTGCTAGGGATGGTGTAGGTGTATACGCCGTTGTTCTGCTCGCCGGAGGCGAGGCTCATTTTCACCGTTTGGGCCTCGGCGCCCGGCACGGTATAGGTCAGCTCTGCGCTGCGGATGGATACCGCATCGGCAAGACGTGCCGTCACCTGAATATCGCGCCCCAAATAGTATTCATCCTGCATATCAAATGCGGCGGTCGGCGTGTCGGTGTCCTCACCATCCTGCAATACTTCGCCTTCCAGCGTAACAGTATCGCGGCCTGCTAGCTTGGCAACGGCATCATAGGCGTTGACCAGGCCATAGCCGTAGGCGATATTGGGCGATTCTGTATAGGTGCTGTCAGTCAGCGGCTCGGCCGTTTCCTCCAGCAGTGCTCGAACCTCCTCCAGCGTATCCACCTTATCCTCGCAGTCCAGCTTTTTCGCCGCGGCGCGGATGAGTGCGACAACGCCGGTCACATGCGGCGCCGCCATAGAGGTGCCGTTCCAGCTGACATAGTTGCCGTTTGAATCCACCGAGCGCACCTGTACGCCCGGCGCAGAAATTTCCGGCTTCTGTCCGGCCTCCGGGAAGGCGGACGGTCCCTTGTTGGAGAAATTGCCAATCTCCTTGTCGCGGTCGGTCGCGGCAACAGCCAGTACATTGGCGTAGTTTGCCGGGTTGGAGATCGTACCCGCGCCGGGTACCTCGCCAGAGGTATTGCCGGCGGCAAACACCGGGATAATGCCGGCATCGACCCAGGCGTCTACAACATCCTCGAACCAGCGGTCGTCATCGTTGCTGCCGCCCCAGGAGTTGTTGATAACATCCGGCTTTTGCTCCAGCATCCATTCTGCCGCAGCGATCAGGTCGGATTCCCGGCCGCCGTCCTCGCTCATGGCGCGGGCGCTGATGAATTTCGCGCCCGGCGCGACGCCGATGCGGTTGAGGTTATCGCCCTCGCGGCCGACGATCGTACCGGCGACATGCGTGCCATGATCGTCCGACGAGGTGTGCTGCGGGGTGTCGTAGCCGTCCACAAAGTCCTTGTACTTGCCGCTCCACGCGTTTTTCAGCGCGTTTACATTGTAATTTGCGCCGCCGTCGATGATACCGACGGTCGCGCCGGTGCCGTCCACGCCGAACTCATCCCACACCTTATCGGCATGCACCTGCAAAACGCCCCACTCAATATCGCGCTCATCCGGCTGATAGATGGTGTTTGAGAACAGCTTGATGCTGCTCTCCTCCTCTTCGGCATCCTCTACCGGCTCTACACGCTCTACGGTGCCGTTCCATGTGATCTCGTCCACATCATCCAGCTGCGCCAGCTTATAGACCAGCTCTTTCGAGCTGATCTGCGCATGGATGACGTTGGTGATATAGAACGATTCCCAGCTGATTACATCGTCGCTCGCATTTTCCAACAGAGCGCGGGCCTGCGCCTGCGCCGCGTCCGCCTTCTGCTTGAGGGTGAGGGAGGAGCCCTCTGCCGATTTGAAGTAGATCAGCAGGTCATACGGCGCTTGTTTGCCAGCCAGCACCGACTGCACCGCGGCGCTCTGCGTATCCGCCGCAAAGGCGTATGCCGGCATTGCGCCGGGCAGCAGCACCGCCGCCGCCAGCAGCAGCGAAAGCCCTCGCCGCAGTATGGTTTTCATTGGTTGCATATGTGCTTTCTCCTGTCAGTCCATAATGAGATCAATAAATGTACTTGTACAGCACCACATCAACAGAGGCCGTTTTGTAGCCCGCCTTGTACAGCGTGATAGTGAATACCGGCCAGTCTGTTTTTTCATTCGTGAAGGACGAATCGTTAAAATTAAACAGCTCTAGCATTTCGTTCTGATGCTTGTACAGGCTTTCCAGAACGACTGCCTTTACGCCGCCGGTGCTCCAATTTGTGGTGGTGGAATCCACACCGAGGATCACCTTATTATCCGGCTCACTCTTTTTGGCGATGGTCGCACTCATGTTCTTCCAATCGTCCGCGGTAAGATCAGAACCATCCGCAACGAACAGGCTGATCGTGCTGGTGTAGAATGCTTTGGGCAGACCGTCCTGCATATCCGTTACCGCATTGCCGTAATTATCTCCGATCTTATCGGTCTGAATCGGCAGGTCATGGCCGTTTTCGTTCACCGCGCCGTAGGTGACGGTAAAGGTCGTCGGATTCGTAACGCCGACGACCTTCGCCGTCAGCGTTACGGTATTGCTTTCCAGATAGTCCTTAATGGACGCGTAGGGGATCTCCACCCAATAGGTGTACGCGCCATACGAGCCGGTAGAAACCACCTTCGCGTTTTCGATCTTGTTTTCGCCGTAGTACACTTCCAGACCGGTGTAGCCCTCTTCCGAGCCGCTAAGCTGCGCCCGCGCCGCCGCATACGGAGACAGGTCAGACACATTACCCACCGTCAGCGAACGATCCTTCTTGTAGGACAGCGTGACCTCCGCAGATTCGTCATCTGCTGCGGCAGAAACCACAATCGTTACCGTTTTTGCTTCCGCAAGGCTGGACGCACCGAGGAGCTTTTCGCTTACCAGCGTGATCGTCTTGTTTTCGGTATCCACAGTATAGTCCTCACCGACCTTGAGCGTCGTTTTATCTTCGCCGGCCTTGCGCGCTACCTCAATCGTGCTCATGCTCTCCTTATCAAAGCTGAAATTGCTGAGCGTCAGCATCGGATTCTCCGAAGCGTAGTAGCTGGACTGATTGGATTTCAGCGCAGGCGCGCCCATGTAGGACAGGCGGATGCTGACGCTGGACAGACCTCGTACACGCATGACAAGCGTTGCATAGTCGCCGCCGTAATAGCTGTTGGAGAGATGCTCCTTCACCGCGTCAAACGGTACGGTCAGCTTGTATACATTTTCCGTATCGGTCGCCGTCAGCGTGATGCCCTCCGCGGTATCCCCGCTGCCGAAGGCGAAAGTGGCTGCCTGCGCATCCTCCGCCGGCACATTTACGAAGGTCACATTGGTCGTAAACGGCTTCTTACGGGAGATACTCGAGTATTCCGTGCTGCCATAGGCGATGCCCTCAAACTTTGCGCTGCGGTCGGTCTTGTAGTTAATGCTCATGTTGAATTGGCTGCTGCCCAGAGACAGCTTTGCGGAAAGACCGTAGCTCGGAATCGTGCCGTTCAGCAGCTTTTCGCTGTTGATGGTGATGGTTTTGGCTTCGGCGTCATAGGTCAGGCCGTTGCCGACGGTCAATGTCACCATGTCCGAACCATACCCCTTTGTCAGATTAATATCCGAAGCACTGCCCTTGAAGTTATTAACCGTAACGGTAACATCTTCATTCCAGTTGTAGGTTTTGTCCGTATCCCAGTCGATGGAGAGCATGTTCTCCGGCGCGGTGAACTTGATCTGCATGGTGACTTCGTAGCCATCAACAAGCGGCGAACGGTTAATGCAGTTGTTGTACTTGTTGCCTCCGCTCAAATAGTCCAATGTATTGCGCACAGTAACGGTATTGCCCGCGCCCATCTTGCCTTCCTTCACACTCCATGAAGAACCCAGAACGCCCTCAACCGTATTGCCGTTGGACAGCTTGACGGTTACCTTAGTCGGTAAGTTATAATAATAGGATGAGAGGTAAGATGAACTGTAATCGCATTCCAGTGTCGAGATCGGCTCATAGCCGGTAACGGTGATTTCGCCGTTTTCGGCTTCCCGCCACAAGGCCGTTACGGTCGTATCGGCAGTGATGGTGATAGTATCGCCCGGTTGCTTTTCCTGCGCTTCGCCGTCGCCGGTCTTTACGCTCCATGCCTGGAATACATGGTTGGATATTTCTTCGCCGTCTGTTGTACCCTTCGGTGCAGAAAATGCGCAGGTGGGAAGCTCATATTCTGTGTTTTCCTTTACTGCTGCAGGATCCATGCTGCCGCTGCCCTCACCGGCGGAGAAGGAAATTGCGTACTCGCTCACCGGCACCGTCACAGTAATTTTGCCGGAATCCGCTTCCGCGCTGTTTTTGTGCTCCGCCTTGACCGCAATGGCGCGGATGCGGGTCATTTCGGTGGTCAGCGTCACCGGAGAGGCATAAACCGCGCTTTCGGCGGTCGGCTCGGTGCCGTCCGTGGTGTAATGAATGACGGCGTCCTCAGTCGCACAGCTCAGCGCAAAGCGGTCGGTCGTCAGAAACGCAGAACCGGTCTTGGACGCGCCCTCGCCGTCCGTAAACGCGATGACCGGCGTCGCCGCCTGCTTCATTTCAGTCCACAGGGCATACACTGTGGTGTTCGCGGTGAATTTCGTATCGGTTGTTACCTTTGTACCGGTGTTGTTCTTTTCGGTCGTCCAGCCTGCGAACAGATAACCCGCGCGCGTCGGCTGCGCCGTCGGCAAAGCAGAAAGAACGCCTTTTGTCGTTTTTAGCGCTGCCGGAGCGTTTTCACCGCCGTTGGCATCAAAAGTGATAGTGTATTCGGTCTGCGCAGACGAACTGCCTCCAGAGGAAGAACCGCCACCGGAGGACGATCCGCCACCGCCGCCAGCGGTGCCGGACGAAGCCGTTCCGACCGTTTCGGTCTTGCCTGCGGATACAACCTTATCACCGGCCTTTACGCCAGAAACGCCGCTGGCTGCCGTCACCTTTGCTCCCTTGTTGGTCACTGAAATGTCGTTCGCATTCGCTTTGACTTCGGTCACCTTGCCCTCGCCGGATACCTTGACACCTGCAGCATTGGCATAGATTGTGCCGACAGCGGCATTCTTCTGCACAGAAACGGCCACCTTGCTTGCGGCGGTCACGCTGTCCAGCTTGCCGTCCACCGTCAGATCGGTATAGGCGGTAACTGCGCCGAGCTTGCCATCTACCGCATGAATCAGCACCGTATCCGATGGATTAGAAACGATCGTTCCCTTTGCAGCCGTTGTGCCAGATGCAGTAACACCGCCCGCGCCGCCGCGAATAACAATGCGGCCGGTGACGGTAACATTGCTCAGCATAACGCCGTCCGCACCATCCGCAATGACGAGATCGCCATTGACCGTCACGCCGGAAAGCAGCGCGCCGCTAGCACGGACGATTAAGTTGCCCTCTACCGTGCGATTCGATGCACCCTCTTCTCCGATAAAGGTATCGGTCATGCCGGTGATCAGCTTGGCAAACTCCGCGCGGGTGATGTTGGCTTTGGGGGTCAGACGGCCGTTTGCGCCGTTCACATAGCCGCCTTCTACCAGCGCCGCAATGCTGTCTGCCGCCCAAGGAGATACACTGCCGTTATCTGTAAATTGTTCAAGTGCCGCAGAGGAATCGTCTGTCAACGCAAAGGCGCGCGCCAGTACAGTAAACGCCTCCTCGCGTGTAACAGGATCGTTAGGATTCATCATACCGTTAGAACCCTGCAGAATCCCCATCTGCACAGACTTTGCTATATCGTTATAGTACCACTCACTCGGCAGTACATCATTAAAATTCGTCAAGGAAGCACTCTTCACTGCGCCAAAGGCACGATTGACGATGGCAGCAAGCTGCGCGCGGGTAAGCAATCCCTTGCCATTGATTTTGCCGTTTGAACCGCTGAGCAGACCGTTGTCGATTGCACGAATCAACGGTTCTGTTGACCAGTCATTCGGCAAATCGCTGAAATCAGAACGATTTGCTGCAAAAGCGTTCGCTGGCAGAAGCATCGTACCGGCCAACACCAGCGCAAGAGTGTTTTTCTTGTTCATATTCTTCCTCCTTCGATCCTTAATTAGCCAAAGCTAACTTCCAATCCGAAAATTTGTCCCTCTCCAGGGACAGTTGCGTGGTTAGCGCATGCTAACCACGCAAAGAAGTATATCACGCTTTTTTTTCGATGTCAATTCTATGTTGATTTTGTGTCTTTTCCTGTCCGATCCAAAGAAAGCAATATTTTCCCTGGATTGATAGAAACTTGCAATTATTCAAAAAACAAAAAGCTTCCGACAGGCTTGTAAACACAATAACCTATCGGAAACTTTTTGCGCGTTGTAAAATGAAGTTGCGCATTTTACAACGCGCGGTTTTTATATTTTCGCTGTCTTTCTCAACTGGTATCTCCGAACAATTTCCCACATTGTATTGACAAACATCCAGCCGAGACCGTCGAAAAACTTCGTTTTTCCGACAATCTGTATTGCCTTAATATATAGTGTATTTGCCCTGATGCAATACATTTCCGCAGCCTTTTTCATTCACTTTTCTCATCGGCTCAACCCCAAGGATAGCATTTGACCATGTCTTACAGAATTCTTCTCTTGACAGCGGCGGCTTTCCTCTGCTATAATACCGCTCGGAAAAAGAGCTCATATAATCTCGCTTGATATGGCGCGGGAGTTTCTACGAGATCGCCGAAAGATCTTACTATGAGTGTCCGATGATGGAACAGGTCCATCTTTCGGGCACTTTTTTCATGTCCATTTTTACAGAACATCGTACAGAAAGGTCGATCACAATGAAACTGCTCAAAGGCAACATTATTCACGCGCCCATGCTTGAAAAGCTCGAAACGATCGAAAACGGCGCACTTCTGCTGGAGGACGACGGCACAATCCGCGAGGTGCTGCACGCGGCGCCGCAGGACTTTGACGGCCGCGTCTACGACTGCTCAGGTCTGCTCATCATGCAGTCGTTTGCCGATATGCACCTGCACGCGCCCCAGTTTCCGAACGTCGGCATGGGCATGGACCTGCCGCTGCTCGACTGGCTCAAAACCTACACGTTCCCGGTCGAGGCGAAGTTCGCAGACCTCGACTACGCCCGCCGCATCTACCGCCGTCTGGCGCACGACCTCATCGCAAACGGCACAACGCGCGTGTGCATGTTTTCCTCGCTCCACACGGACGCGACGCTCGTTCTGATGGAGGAGCTCGAAAACGCCGGTGTGACCGGCTTTGTCGGCAAGGTCAACATGGACCGCAACGGCGGTGAAAACCTTGAGGAGACCACCGAGGAGTCCATCCGCGAAACGCGCCGCTGGCTTGAGGGCTGCCGCCGCTTCCGCTTTGTCCGCCCGATCATCACGCCGCGCTTTACCCCAGCCTGCACAGACGAGTTGATGACCGCGCTCGGCAAAATTGCCACCGAGCAGAACCTCTGCGTCCAGTCGCACCTGTCGGAAAACCTCGACGAAATCGCATGGGTGCGCTCGCTCCACCCTGACTGCGCGCAGTATTGGGAGAGCTACGACAAGTTCGGCCTGTGGAAAAGCCACACGGTCATGGCGCACTGCATCCACTCGGACGAGCGCGAGCGAACCGCCATCCGCGAGGCAGGCGTCGTTGTGGCACACTGCCCGGACTCCAACATCAACCTGTGCAGCGGCATCGCGCCTGTGCGCGAAATGCTGAACGAAGGCATTCACGTCACCCTCGGCACGGATATTGCCGCAGGCTCGTCCCTCGCCGGCAGCCGCATGGTCACGATGAGCATTCAGGCGTCCAAGGTTCGCAGCTTCACCGACCCGGCACACCCGGCGTTTCTGACCGTGCCCGAGGCGTACTACCTCGGCACGACCTCCGGCCACCGCTATTTCGGCGCAGGCAGCGGCTTCACCCCCGGCGACCGCCTGCACGCTGTCGTGGTGGATGACCGCAGCTTCACCGAGACCCCGTGGGCGCTCAGCCTGCCCGAGCGGCTTGAGCGCGCCCTCTACACCATGAACGCCGCAAATATCACAGCCGTCTGGTCGGAGGGCCGTCTGGTGCATACCCACGAGGCGAAACCTGTCCGTGAACACAGAACGCGCATCGTCGCGCGGGGCGCGAAATAAGCTTGCACAGAAAAACCGGAGAGCCGGGGGATTTTTCCCTGCTCTCCGGTTTCGCTTTATTCTTCTATCCGGTCGAGAATATCGTCCGCGAGGTCCTCAAGCTGCTCGTGCTCCTCGCTCCACTCGTCGTAGGCTTCGGAGCTCATGTTCTCCGGCTCGCGCTCGTCGAGCGCGGCAATGCGGCGGCGTATCTCTGCAAGATACGCCGTGAGCGCCTGCCGGTCCATCACGTCGAGGTCGGGCGACGCGCCGAATGCAATGATTTCCGCCATCTCTGCTCTCCCCTTTCCGTTGTGGCTCTATCATACCATCTTCTGTCGCGCCCCGTCAATACGTTTCGCGGTTGTCTTTTTCTGTATCCTGTGCTATGCTAAATGCACAGTCACCGCTTTCCCGTTTCTACGAAAGCGGTTTCGATTTTTTTGAGCAAAGCCTGCAAATAAAAAGTCAAGTTCCAAACAGGACTTGAGAAAAGAAAAATTTCGGTTGATTGTAAACTGAAGTTGAACACTCAAGGCAATACCGCATACCTGGGTAAGAGCGATTTGCGAGCACAGTTTGCGCTATTTCCACGAATTTTTTCGTTTTCCGCGTTGGTGCTCTTGACATACGAACCAATCCGCGCTAATATACAATGTATTGTATATTATATTTAACAAGGTGAAATTACATGGATATTTCGTATATTCTCACACGAAAAATACAGCAATTATCGCATCGCATCGTACTGCGCCGCAACAAGGATCTGAAAAGCATGGGACTTACCGCCGAGCAGGCGGACACGCTCCTGTTCTTTCATGCGCACAGCGGCAGCTCCGCCTCCGACCTACGGTGCAGCCTCGGCGTGACCCACCAAGCTGCGCGCGCACTCGTGCAGCGCATGGCGGACAAGGGTCTGCTCTGCGTGACGCCTTCGCCGCGCGATGCGCGGTACAAGCTGATTGCGCTCACCGCCGAGGGCGAGGAGCTTTACGAAACCATGCAGCGCAACTGCACGAACTTCGGTGACCGTCTTCTCGAGCACATCCCGGCAGACGACCGCGAAAAACTGCTTGCGATGATCTCGCAGGCGCTCGACAACATGGAAAAGTGAGGTGAAACCGCATGAAACCTTCCTCTGATCTCAAAAAGCGTACGGCCTGGTATATTCTCGGTCTGAATCTGATTGCAGCGGCAGTGGTGCTCAACATCCGCTACAACGTCGGCGTTGCCGCGTTCAGCTCGGTGATGTACGCCATTTCAGAGATTTATCATATCTCGCTCGGCACAGCATCCATTCTCTGTTATCTGCTGTTTGTGGTACTGCAATGTATCCTTTCGCGCAAAATCACACTTACTTATCTGCTCGAAATCCCGCTTTCGTTTGCGTTCGGCATACTTACCGACGTGTACGACTGGCTCATTCCCGTGCTACCGTTTCCGCTGCCACTGCGGCTGCTCTGCTTTGCGCTGACGATGTTCATCACCGGCGCGGGCGTGTTCCTCTGCGTCAAGAGCCGCATGGTGCTTACCCCGACCGATGGCATCGTGAACACGATATCCGAGGTGTTTCATCTGCGGTTTTCCACCGTCAAGAACGGGTTTGACCTCTCTATGGTTGCCATCAGCGCTGGATTGTGCCTGTTCCAGCACTGCCCGTTTTACGGCATCGGTGTCGGCACGGTGCTCTCCGCACTGCTGCTCGGACGGGTCCTCAAGCTTTTTGAACTGCTCCCGCTGTCCGGCGCATAAAAACGCCGCCTGCACACATCATTCCTTGATGTAGCGCAGACGGCGCAGAAACTCTTCGTTATCGGTTTTTTCGCAGATGGCGTCAATGCCGGAGAAGATGATCCAGACCGCCATGCCGCGCCGCGCACACAGTACGAACAGATCAATGATCACGCCGATTCCTGTCCCGCGAACGGGAAAAAGCGAATCAGCCGCTTGCCTGCCTTAGGAATTAAACAGGCGCACAAACCGTTGAGGTCTGTGCGCCCTTTTCATCTGTCAAATCTTAAATTTAGTTATTTCCCAACATCAAATGCCGTTAATACGTCCGAGTCTACCTCCCCGTCTTTGATTGTATGGGGTATTTCAATGGTATATCCCGTGTTAGTGTAAATACACATACTTTATAGTTTGTCAAGTGTAGTTCACCCAAACACTGTCTTGATCCGACGAACGCACACAGTTTTCGATGAAACGGACACCCTCCGCACCGTCGCGGATATTCGGGAACCAAATATCATCCATGACTACATTGGACGATTCTCCATGGATAACACGATCCATTGCAGTTGCGAACCGGCGATACAGATTCGCCCAAGACTCAAATAGCCCTTCGGCATGTCCACCTCCCATGCGGTCACAAGTGATGGCTTCGTCATCCTGATAGAGATATCCCTGACCACGATCTAGAATCTGAACTGGCCTTCCCTGCTCCTCAAAAATAAGCTGATTGGGGTGTTCATCCCACCACTCGATAGATGCCTTTTCACCGACTACTCGGATTTTCTGCTGATGGGTAGAACCAGCGTTGACACAGCTCGCCCACAGGTTGCCGACCGCACCATTATCGTATTGGATCAGAACAAAAGCGTTGTCCTCCAGAGGGGCACGGCTCTTGACAAAGCTCTGTCTGGCACACATCAGCTTTTCAATTTTGAGGTTGGGTACCATGGTTTCAGCGAGGAACAGCGCATGTGTACCGACATCCCCTAATACGTAGGAAGGTCCCGCCTTTTCGGGGGTGACGCGCCACTTTGTACCCGGATCATTCGCTTCCACAGCGGAGGAATGATAGCCGTGCGCAAATTGCATGTTGATGATGCGGATTTCGCCTAACATCCCTTCCTGAATCATGCGGCGTGCCTGATGAACCATCTGAGCACCAGTATAACCGTAGGTCACGCCAACGATGCGATTTTGCTTTTTTGCAAGAGAAACCAGTTCTTCAGCCTGTTCAGTTGTAAAGCAAAGCGGCTTTTCACAGATGGCATGCAGACCGGCTTCGAGCGCGGCTTTCAGGATCTCGTAATGCGTAAAGTTGGGAGTCGCGATAGAGACCGCCTGAATGCCGTCCGGGCGCTTAGCTTCCTCGGCAAACATGGTCTTGTAATCGGGGTAGCAGCGCTCGGGGGCAACGCCCCAGTTGACGCCGAATTCCCGGCCGCGCTCCTCGTTCACATCGAACGCACCCGCGCACAGCGTGAACAGGCGATCCCGCAGCGCGGAATTGCGGTGGATATAACCGATCTGGCTGCCGCGGCCGCCGCCAACCATACCCCAGCGAATGGGCTGTTCCAGATGGAATTCCTCGTTAAACATAATCAATATCCTCCTTATACGATATTCATTTCTGTCAAATTTTTTGAAATTGCAAACTCAGCTTCGGTTACTGCCTGCACATCGTCAATCGTATACTGTGGATTTAATTCAGTCAATACAAGACCTGTATCTGTAACATTAAACACACACATTTCAGTGATGATTTTAGTGACACAATGTACTGCTGTTAACGGAAGCGTGCATTTTTTCAGAATTTTAGGAATGCCTCGTGCCGTGTGTTCCATCGCAACAATGACCTGACGAACACCTGCCAGCAAATCCATTGCGCCGCCCATTCCGGGGGTTTTCTTTCCAGGGATCATCCAGTTTGCAAGAGATCCCTCCTGATCCACTTGCAGGCTTCCCAGAATCGTGACATCTACATGTCCGCCCCGAATCAGACCGAAGGAGGTCACAGAATCGATGAATGCGCCTCCGGATGCTACCGCAGCCAGTTTGCCGCTGGCATCTGTAATATGCGGATGCCGCGTATCATCCTGCACCTTGTCTAATCCGATAATTCCATTCTCCGATTGGATCGTCACACGGATATCGGAGGGTAAATACTGCGGAATAAGCGTCGGAAGCCCAATGCCAAGGTTTACGACCATGCCATTTTTCAATTCCAAGGCTGTGCGACGTGCAATAATCTCCTTGGCGGAACGTGCTTCAAATGCGTTCAGAGCTTCACTCATCGTCTTGCCCCCCATTCACAATATAATCCACCAGAATCCCGTATGTCTGCACATCTTCAGGTCGAATCTCTCCCACGGATACCAGTTGCTCGGCTTCTGCAATGACGATATCTGCAGCAGTTGCCATAACCTGATTGAAATTGCGAGCCGTGCCGGCATACCAGACATTTCCTTCCTCATCTACCTGCTGACCACAAATCAACGCGAAATCAGCGCTCAGAGGACGCATCAGTAAATAGTCAACACCGTCGATGTTCTGCCGCCCGACCACATAATCTTTTGCGTCCTCAACCAACGTGCCAACGCCGGTTTTGGTTAAGGTTCCGCCCAGACCGGCACCGCCTGCTCGGATCATCTCCGCCAAAGAGCCTTGCGGCAACAGATCAATACGCATGGTACCGGCATTCATCTGCTCTGTTGCCTCTGGGTTCAGTCCAATATGGGTAGTAACTAAGCGGCTGACCTGATGATTGTGAATCAGCTTGGCTACGCCATAATACGCTTCTCCGTTCGGGCCTTCCAAGAGACCGGCATCGTTGCAGATGATAGTAAGATCCTTCTTTTGACTGGCTGCTAGCGCATCCATGAGACGATGTGCCGTGCCACATCCCAGAAACCCGCCGCACATGATTACGGCACCATCCGGAATCATATCAACAGCTTGCTTAGCGGAAAGTTGTTTCTTCATGCTGCACCGTCTCTCCTTAATTATACGCCGAGCTGCTCGCGCATGAACGCGCGCGCTTTCTGGGCGTACTCCAGCGGATCAGCCTTAGCGGGATCCTGCTCGGCCTCCACAACGATCCAGCCCTCGTAATCGCTGGTCTTCAGAATCTCAAAGATCGACATCCAGTCCACGCAGTTGCCGTCGCCCGGCACGGTGAACATACCGTTCTTTACACCCCACAGGAAACTGTGGCCACCCGACTTGACCTGCTCAAACACCTCGCTGCGGACATCCTTCACGTGGATGTGCGCAACACGGCCGATGTACTTCTTCAGGATCTCGACCGGGTCCTCGCCCGCAATCGTCGAGTGGCCGGTGTCGAACAGCAGTCCGACCAGAGCCGGATCGGTCAGCTTCATCAAGCGGTCGATCTCATCCAGCGACTGAATGCCTGTGCCAACATGGGGATGGAAGCAGACCTTCATTCCCTTCTTTTGGGCGCGGCGGCCCAGCTCGTTCAGACCCTCGGCCAGATTCTTCATCTGCTCCTCAGTCAGGATCGGGCAGTTGGAAAAGAGAGGAGTCTCCTCCTGGCCGTGTACGGTCACGCCGCATTCACCGACGCCGATCACACGAGCGCCCAAGCCATAGGTAAAGTCCATGTGCTTTTCAAACTCTGCAAAGGTACGCTCGTTCTCAAAGGTGGTGAAAAAGCTCGAGAACCACATATTGCAGATCTGCAGACCGCGCAGATCGAGCGCCTTCTTGAGCACATCAAAATCCTTGGGGTATTTGCAGCCACCCTCGCTACCCTTGTATCCAGCCAGAGCCATTTCGCTCAGGCACTGCTGATAAGTCAGTTCGCCGCCCAGAGAGGGCAGGTCATCGTTCGTCCAGTTGATCGGCGCGCAGCCAAATTGTACCTTCATATTTATTCTCCTTAATATTTCCGCAGATTCTTGACAACATCATTCAGCTTTTCGTAAGCCTTGCGCACGGATTCCTTCTCGGCGACAGAGGCGGTGCCAACACGCCAAAAATTCTCATAACCTTCGGTCATCGTTCCAGGCAGAACCATGATCTCGATCAGGGTCGAGACATCGGACTGCTTGCTGGCCTCGATGGCAGCGTGCAGCTCGGTGAGCGTGGTGACGCGCCAGGTCTTTACGCCATAGGCAGAGGCAAGCTTGGCATAGTTCACCGGGACGTAACCGCCGGTCAGTCCGCCGGTGGACTGTTCACGGAAGCGGAACTCAGTGCCGAAGGTACCCATGCCCTGCGAACGCTCCAGATTGTGAATGCACTGGTGGCCGCTGTTGTTGAAAAGCAGAACGTTGATCTTGTGCCCCTCCTGAATGCTGGTCAGCAGATCGGAGTGACCCATCAGGAAGCCGCCGTCGCCGACGAAGGTATAGACCTCGTGCTCGGGATCGGCCAACTTGACGCCCAGAGCGCCGGAGACCTCATAGCCCATGCAGGAGAAACCGTATTCCAGATGGTATGCACCCGGACGGCGCGCAGTCCAGACGCGTTCCAGATCGGACGGCAGACTGCCGGAGGCGGCAACGATATTGTCCTCGCGCAGCAATTCATTCAGTTCCATCAGCACGCGGGTCTGGTTGAGCGCCGCGGCTTCCGGAGCCTCCAGCTGCGCCAGACGCGCAAGCTCGGTCTGCCAAGAGCGCTTTGCGTCCTTTACCTCATCGCTCCAGTCGGTGTGCCAGCCGCGCGCCTGCAAAGCGGTGTGCAACGCCTCCACGCCTGCACGCGCATCGGCGACAACCGATTCGGCATCCAGCTTGAGCGCGTCCATGCGGCTGGTGTTGATGGAAACAAAGCGTGCATCGGCTGCAAAGCCATTCTTGGAATTGGTAACAAAATCATTGAGTTTGGTGCCGACCGCGAGAATCAGATCGGCCTGCTTGGTGATCACGTTGGCAGACAGCGTGCCGCAGATACCAGCGCAGCCGAGATACCAGTCGCTTTCGCAGCTGACCTCGCCCTTGCCCGCCTGCGTCTCGGCAACCGGAATACCAAATTCTTCAGCGAACGCCAGCACAGCCGCGCCCGCATCGCTGTAGCGCACGCCGCCGCCCGACAGAATGACCGGCTTCTTGCTGGTCATCAGAAGTTCTGCTGCCCGCTCCACTGCCTCGGCACTCGCGGGCTGGCGATCCAAATGCCAGACGCGTTTTCTAAAGAATTCTTCAGGGTAATCATAGGCTTCTCCCTGTACATCCTGAGGAAGGCAGACAGTGACCGCACCGGTCTTAGCAGGATCGGTCAAAACACGCATGGCGTTGAGCATGGCTGTCATGAGTTGTTCCGGGCGTTGTACACGATCCCAGTAGCGGCTGACCGCCTTGAACGAATCGTTGACGGAAATCGAATAGTCCTCGTCATGCTCGAACTGCTGGAGCACCGGGTCGGGCTGGCGGTCGGCGTAGGTGTCGGACGGCAGCAGCAGCACCGGGATACGGTTGACCGAGGCCGTGCCGGCTGCGGTAACCATATTGAGCGAGCCGGGGCCGATGGACGCAGTGCAGGCGTAGATCGCGCGGCGGCGCATCTGCTTGGCGAATGCCACACAGACGTGGGCAATTTCCTGCTCGTTCTTGCCCTGAATGAAGGGCATCTGGTCGGCATACTGCTCTAATGCCTGCCCTAATCCCACTACATTGCCATGACCGAAAATTCCCATGATGCCATGCACAAACTTTTCTTCTTTCCCATCAACGCAGACATATTGCATGTCAAGAAAACGTACCAACGCCTGCGCCATTGTCAGCTTTACTGTGTTCATTTTCATGATCTCCTCACTGAATGTTCGTTACTTTCATCTATTCAGCACATATTTATCCAGCAATCGGCTGGTTTCGGCAGCCACTTCCGCTACATCACACTGCCAATGCTTGGCACTGATCAGCTCGTAGCTCCACCAACCCTCATAGCCGGTGTCCTTGACGGCCTGCACCCACTCTGCAAGAGGGACTTCACCTTCACCAGCGTACATACCTCGCAGAATAGTCTCATCGAAGGATTCTCCCTCCTTGGGAAGCCTGCAGTCACAGAAGTGAATGTGATAAATACGATTAGGATCAAAATGCCGCACATCATCCGGTGTAGTATCACCGCCGACAAACAGATGGAAAAAGTCGATGACGGTGCCGAAGTTGTCCCGTCCTACTGCTTGGATCAGCTTCTGTGTCAGGCGAAGCGAGTTGATCGGTGACCACCCAACAGGCTCCAGCTGGAAGCGCACGCCGTACTTCGCACCGATGTCACAGATACGCGCAATATTTTTTGCGGTCAGTGCAATTACTTCATCTTCCGAACGCCCCTCCAGAGCCAGCAGTGGAACGAGTTGGATGCAATCACAGCCCAACCGCTGCGCAACCGCAGACAGCTTTTCTGTTTCTGCCAGTGTATTCCGCACCGCATCGTCGTCTGTCCGCTCCACATTGGCAATATCATTGATGCTGATGATCTGCATGTTATATTGTTTCAGCCGTTCCGTCACATCACTTAATGGACTTCCGGAGGATAAGTAGTCCCAAATTTTGCTTGAAGCCACTTCCATTGCGCCAAATCCGGCTTCGCTGGCCAGGCGAATGTCGGTCATTAGATTGCTTTTCCAAATTGATTTCGTATGTAATGCCTTTCCTAACATGCGTAAGTCCTCCTTTACGCTTTTCCTTCGCAGGAATCAGGCCAGTATTTTGCGCCGGGTTGTTCCACCCACAGATGCTGCGGGTCAAAATCCGGTTTAATATACGGATTCCCTTCCAGATGCCGAATGACCCAAAGGTAATACATCGCATAGCCGGGGGCGGCAACCTGTGGATGAACTTTGTTGGGTTCAATTAAAACGGTGTCGTTGTGTTCCAGCAGAACGCCTTCCTCTCCCAGCCGCAGCAAGCCAAAACCGTTTTGAGGATAAAACTTATAAAAGTAGATCTCCGGCTGTGCGTGTGAATGTGACGGGAAGCCGGACCATTTTCCGGGATAGTGCATATCTTCCCCAAACATGATATTGGATTCCGGAGAAAGTTTTACATCCTGTGCCGTTCGCACAATACGAGTACCGGCCTCGTTCATGAAACCTTGGCCACGTACTTCTTCCACAATATCATCCTGAGCGCGGATTACCGGCATGAAATCACGTTCATTTTCAGTTCGAATGACTGCGATCTCGCTCTCTTTTGCAATACCACGCAATTTGACAGGGATATCCTTGGGCAAGTTTACGCTCCAGATCGTATCGTTGGTGTAGGTGGGTCGAGTACCCTTTACGATTTTTCCATTGAACTCGACTTCAATTTCACCGTAAAGCAAGACAAATACACGTTCAAGCGGCAGGTTATCTTCAAATTCCATATCTGCGGAAATCTTGAGGATACCAAAATCCATCATCATCTCACGATACTTGCCGTTTAATTCTGTAATTGGGTGATAACCAATCGAAAAAGGCTCCTGCTGATGAATTTTCATGTTAATTTTCCTCCTGCCATAGCATTTTGATGATGTGAAGCGCCTGTTCTTCTACCTGCGCAATTGGATGACTGAATAGGCGAAGTCGATCGAATTCGTCCGGCTGGGCTTTCATTTCGGAACGCAAGTGATCTGCAAAGGTCTTTCGTAAAACGGTTCCAAAATTCATTTTTCCAACCCGAGTTTGCTTGAGCTGTGAAATTTCCCCCTCCTTGATGCCGCTTGCTCCGTGAATTACCAGAGGTAGTTGGCATTTGTGTTCAATTTGCTGCAAAACAGGAAATTGAATGGAAACCTTACGGGTGGCTAAACGATGAATATTCCCAACCGAAACAGCGAGCCAATCGACCTGTGTCTGCTCCTGCATTTCCCGCGCTTCTTCCGGATCGGTTAGATTTATTTCGGTTTCTCCGATATCGCTATACGGAACGGTTCCCAGTTCCGCTTCTAAAAACACGTTTTTTTTATGTGCATACTGCGCAATAGCTTGTGTGATCTTCAAATTTTCGGTTATCGGTAGGTGCGAACCATCAAACATAACCGAGGTAAAGCCGCTGTCGATCGCACGGATGAGGGTATCTGTTTCGGTACAGTGATCCAGATGAATGCCAACAGGTACACTCGAAGATTCGGCTAAAGCGTTCAGCAGTGCTGACCAATGCTCCACCGCCATTGCCGTACGTGCATCACGGTTGATCATCAGCAAAACCGGACAAACAGCGCGTTCGGCGGCACGGATCACAGCCTGCGCATCTTCGTATCCAAATATATTAAATCCCGGGATGATTCGCTTTTGCTGTGCGGCCTGTGCAACATAATTCTGTTCCCACTTCATGGCATCATCTCCTTTTCGTGCTGTGCACGATGCTGCTCTGCGGCTTGTAAATTAGGCATTGCATCTCCACAGCTGATTGTTTTCAGCGCCAATGAGGCACAGGCGGTGCCAAGCTGCATTGCATACGCTAAGTTGTGTTTTCGCAGAATGCCATACATCAATCCTGCTGCGTATGCATCACCGGAACCAAACGTCTTTACTGCTGCGGTAGGAATGCTGCCGCAGCGCAAGACCTTACCGTCAGACGTGTATGCTGCGGATCCGTTTGCACCGTCCTTTACAATGACCAGCTTCACGCCGGCATTCAACAGCGCCTGTGCTGATTTGGTATTGTCTTTGTTGCCCGGCATGGTGAGGTATTCAACAGCATCAAATTCTTCTCGATTGCCAATAACGATGTCGCATTGTGTGATCACCTGTTGGTAGCAACGTGCAGTTTCATTCTTTGATACCCATCCGAACGGTCTGTAATCGATATCTAAAACGGTCATCGTTCCAAAATCTCGTGCCAGCTGCAATATTGTAAACATTGCTTCACGCGAAGGGGATTGAGAGAAGGCAGTGCCAGAAAGCATCACGGACTGGGATGCGGCAATCAGATCACGATTTACATCTGCGGGGGAATATAGCATATCTGCTGTTCCCTGCCGGTATAGATACGTTCCATGGTGGAATGCATCCCCGCCGGTTGCATAGCCGCCACTCTCTTCGGCGCTGATGATCTCTGTTACTGCAATACAGTTGCGAGCCCCTGTTTTATCAACCACAATACCTTTGGTTTCGATATTTTGTGTCTGCAAAGCGGATAGGATATATTCTCCCATACCATCGTGCGCTACTTTTCCAAGAAAGCCTGTTTTTAGTCCTAAACGTGCCGCTCCCTGCACAATATTAGCGGGAGATCCGCCTACGGATTTTGTGAATGCCGGGATATCAGCAAAGGTGCAGCCTGCTTTTGTGGTGTTCAGGTCGATCCCCGCACGTCCGGACAATAACAGTTCTATACGCCGATCCTGCACATTTTTCATGTTGGATTCCTCCTTTGGGCTTTCGTTCCCTTGTTGATTTTAGCATATCACCATCCTGCGTTTATTTCAACTTTCGCTTTCTTTCAGTTTCGATTATTTCATATTGACATTTCGTTTTATTTCGTTTATCTTAAAAGAAGAAAGGGGAATGTACTATGACAAGTCGTATTGAAGAAATAAGGAAGATGCTTTTTACAAATAAAAAAGTGTTAGTCAACGATTTGAGTGAGCAGTTCGACATCAGTCGTGTTACCATTCGGAAAGATTTGCAGCAGCTAGAGGACGAGGGGATTGCCAAGCGTATTTACGGTGGTGCGGTGCTGGCGGACTGCGCTTTGCCTTCTTCGCTATCCAATGTAAACGATCGAACACGAATTGCTTTGGCTGAACGCGCTTGCGAAGAAATACAGGATGGTGACAGCATTTTTTTGGGATCCGGACAAACCTGCTGCTATCTGGCCAAGCTTCTTGAGCGCTTTCATGGCCTGTCGATCGTAACGAATAATATTACCGCGCTAAATGACCTGTTGAAGACGGATTCCCGCGTATATCTGCTCGGTGGAGAAGTGACATCCACAGATGCGCATACCTTATTTTCAAGTCCTGAAAACCCAAACACCTTCACAAATCATGTTTTCGTTTCAAAAGCATTTACGAGTATCTCAGGCATTGATTTACAGGCGGGGCTTACAGTACATTCTATTGTTTCGACGCATATTTATCGCAATCTGCCGTCTATGGCACGGTCCTGGTATTTGATGGCAGATTGCCATAAATTTGGTCAAATTGCCATGTATCCTGTTGCCGATCTCGATGCATTTCAATATCTGATTGCGGATGATGTGCCTGAAGAATACCGTACGATTTTGCATCAGAATCATACCGAAATCCTTTTGATATAGTACCGGTAAGGTTTATGGCAACACCGCACAATTAAAGCTGCGGCGTTTTGCGGAAATTATGCGGTATTGCCTTATGAATACAGTTGTGTAATGAAAACAGGAGTATGGAAAATCTTTAAGGAGATATATAATAAATGGTTGGAAGAATATATCACGTTGGATTAACAATATCAGATTTGGATAGGTCGATTGCTTTTTATAGAGATATTCTTGGACTTGAATTCCAAGGAGAATTATTGATGGCGGGTGAGGAAACTGATAAATTATTTCATAGGCGAAACTGTAAAGCACGGATTGCTTATCTAAACGGTTCTAAAAATGTTGAATCTCCACCGGTTGAACTTATTCAGTTTATAGATAATGCGGTTCATAAGATACAGTCAGATTTATTCACTACATCTATCTCCGAACTGTGTTTTTATACTGATGATATTGATTTGACTTATAAGCATTTTATTGAAAACAATGTAGAGTGCTTATCTGAACCTCAACATTTCAATTTCACTTCACAAGGATTTGGAGAAAGTAAAGCCTTCTATTTCAAAGATCCAGATGGAATTATACTTGAAATGATGCAAGCACTATAAAAAGAGAACGAAGCGTCCTGTTTGTTAGTCACAAACGCTTTCTCGTTGTGGCTCGCTGCATAAAATGCGGCCGGCAACCTATAGGCTGCCGGCCAGAAAATCTTTATATTTTTTCACTGTCCTCTTGACGGGTAGCGGTTCAATTCACAGACAGCAGGCCCTTTCGATCGTTTACTTCTGCCCTTCCTCAAGCGCTCGCTTGGCCATCGTATAGCAGGTTTCCACCGGCAGCTCGACAAGACTGGCAATATTCTGATAGGAAATGCCCTCCGCACGATACTTGAGAATGGTCAGCGTCAGCTGCGTTCTTTTAATCGCTTTCTGCAATGCATCCGAGTCGTACCGCTTGTTCTCTTTGTCTTTCTTCTAGCATTTACAACAGAACCCGTCCGGTGATGCTGTCCAAATTTCTCCGCACGCTTTATAGAGTGACCGTTCTCTGCTTCGGTGGCGGCAAATCGCACAAATCCCATCCTCCGCATTCGTGGGGCGTTGCTGACACACCTTACACAAACTTTTGAAGTTTTTCATAGAAATCCGCTTTCGGGATTTTCTCCTCCGCATGAGTCGGCGCAAACAAGCGCGTGTTCTGCCATGCGTGACCGATTTTCCCGACCGGCTCGATTGCTTCCATTTCGCGGTGCATGGACGCTTCGCGCGGGTGAACGTAATAATGCGTAGTAGTCGTCACATCGGCGTGCCCGAGCAGACCTGCGACAGTCGCGGCGTCCACGCCCTGCTCAATGGCGCGCATCGCAAACGTGTGCCGAATGTCGTGAAACCGTACATTCGGCAGGTGCAGACCGACTAGCACATCTCGCCAGTAAGCGCTCAGATGGTCTAGGTCGAGCACGCCGCCCACTGCGCTGTAAATTGTCTCTGTCGGCGCCCGTTCAAACAGGGAACGAAACCGCTCCCACTGCACGGTCAGCAGGCCTTGCAGCACTTCCAGTAGGTACAGTGAACGCTCCGAAGCCTCGGTTTTCGCCGTGCTGAACACCAGTTTTGTGCGTTTTCCGTATTCCGCGCTCGGGTCGATCGTGACGCGCCGAACCGTCTGCGTGATATGCAGCGTGCCGCTCGACGCGTCGTAATCCTTCCACCGCGCTGCGCAGACCTCGCCGATCCGCATTCCGGTGTACAGTGCAAGAATGATGCCCGCATTGTTAAGCGACAGGTCGGAAAACAGCCACTTTTCGAGCTTTGTCTGCGCGTTGTCGCTCAGCATCGTCAGCTTTTTCGCCCGGCAGTGCGCGTAAACGGTTTCCGGGACCGGATTTGCGGTCAGAACTCCGTCTGCGACCGCACGTTTGCAGCAGACATCGAGCACCACGCGCAGGTTTTTGACACTTTTCGCGCTCAGCGGACCGCCGGTGCGCAGATTGCCATGCTGTGCCTCGTCGTTCAGAAACCGTTGCACGACCGCTGTCGTCAGCTGGCTCATCGGCAGATTACCCAGTTTAGGGAGAATATGTTTATACATATTGTCGCAGTAATGCTCATAACCGCTCGATTTCGCCACGGGCTTGACATATGTTGCGAGCCATTGCCCTGTCCATTCGTTCAGCGTCATACCGTTTTCACCTTGAACGTCTGAAAAATACGGTCGCCCATGTGCGGCGCGTGCTGATGATACTCACACTGCTTGCGATAACAATATCGCACAAAAGCTGCCTGCATATTGTCCAAACAAACTTTTCTGCCGTCCGGCAGAGTCAACTGCTGACGTTCAAAGTCCCAGCTTTCCCAGCATACTGTTTCGATACCCGGATATGGAAAAACACGAAATAAATATTTGTTTTTCATTAAATCTCGCCTTCCTTTGTCATTTCATAAATGCAAATACCGTCAAAAATAAAAAACTGTGCAGATCTAAAACCTACACAGTATTTATCGGTATGACAAAGAGACGGAAGTTCTGCACTGATCGTGGCGTTTACCCTTGCGTAAACGTCGAAAAAAGGGTATACTGGTACTATAGTGGGGAGATTTCCGTTGTGTAGGTGGGTCGTCACCTGCGCAGGTGCAAGGGAGTTGGCGCTCTCTTGTACTGCCGTATTTGATTTGAAATTCTCTTACTATTGATATAATAGCATATAAGTAGCACTTGCATAACATGCATTATGCACAAATATAAGTGCAACTTGTATTTCAATTTCACTATATTCGTGTAATCTATTCTCTGATATAATATCGAGGGGGGAGCAAATGGCGGCTACCGAGGCGCAAATGCGTGCTACTGCAAAATGGCAGAAAGAAAAGACAGATGAGGTGCGTTTCCGCGTGCCCAAGGGCGAACGCGCCGTTATTCAGGCGCACGCTAACCACCAAGGCGAATCCACCACCGCATTTATCAAACGTGCAATCAAAGAAACTATGGAGCGCGATAATGCGGAGAAACGTGAGTGATTATCCGCTGCACTCCCAGTGCAATTACATATCGTTCAAAAGACTCGTTGCGTATAGACGGTCGCAAAATAAGGCGAAAGGCTTTCCCGAAAGGGATTGTCTTTCGCCTCATTAGCGTTCAAAGGGAATTACGGTAAAAAAAGGCAATCGCTTTTCGTTTTCGTGAAATCCAGAATATTCCTCATATGCTGCAAATCTCCCGGAGAGTCTGGAACGCTCGCGTCTGAACGCGGGAAAATCCTTTTTCACATAATTCGAGTAATCCAGATCAAAATCCCGGCGGCGTATGGCAATACCGCATAACTGGGTAAGAGCGATGTACGAGTAAATTCTGTACGGTGTTGTCTTAAACATTTCACATTTTACCAAACAAGCTGGTGAAGTTTTGTCCCGCAAGCGAGCCGAACCGCTGTAAAAGGAAATCTATGTCAGCCGATCAAGAAAGGTGCACTCATTCAACATACCTATTGTTAAACCGGTTTTGATGCAATAGATTCAAACGAAAATCAAGAGGTGAAGATTATGCCGCTCCAGGTTGTGAGAAACGACATTACGAAAATGAAGGTTGACGCCATCGTCAACGCTGCCAACGAGTCGCTGCTCGGTGGCGGCGGTGTGGACGGCTGTATTCATCGTGCTGCAGGACCAGAGCTGCTGGCGGAATGTAAAACGCTCCGTGGTGCAAAACCGGGAGCGCGAAAATCACAAAGGGCTATCAGCTGCCATGCAAATATGTCATTCATGCTGTCGGTCCTCGTTGGTACGATGGACAGCATGGTGAACGTGAACTGTTGATCTCCTGCTATCAGACTTCGCTCATGCTGGCGAAGGAATACGGCTGCGAATCGGTTGCATTCCCCTTGATCTCCTCCGGCATTTTCGGCTATCCGAAGGATCAGGCTCTCAAGGTTGCAATTGACACCATCAGCAGTTTCCTTCTTGAAAACGAAATGACAGTATACATTGTCATTTTTGACCGTAAAGCCTATCAGATCAGCGGCAAGTTGTTTGCTGATATTGCAGCGTACATAGATGACCGCTATGTGGACGAACATACCGATAGTCGTTCCGAGCGTCTGCGCAGAATGAACACCTTCCGGATGGAAGAGCCGATGCCTTGCGAGGCATCCATTCGTGAAATTGCAATCGAACAGCTCACACCTCCCTTCTCTGCGGCAGTTGCCCCTAAAAAGGCGGCAACCCTTGATGATGCACTGGGACAGATCGACGAGAGCTTTTCCGAGATGCTTCTGCGGAAGATTGATGAGCGCGGCATGACGGACGCACAGTGCTATAAGAAGGCAAATATTGATCGGAAACTCTTCTCGAAGATCCGTTCGGACAAATCCTACAAACCTTCCAAGCCCACAGTCATTGCATTTGCCATTGCCCTTGAGCTGCCGCTTGCGGAAATGAAGGATATGCTCATGAAGGCGGGGTTCGCGCTCTCCCATTCCAACAAGTTTGACATTATCGTGGAGTATTTCGTGGAGCATGGAAACTACAACGTCTTTGAAATCAACGAAGCTCTGTTCGCCTTTGATCAGAGCTTGCTCGGCGCATAAAAATGTCGCTTGAAAAGCGACCACTGCTCTCCTGTGATTTGCTACCATAGAGATAACAAATCACAGGAGGTTTTTTTATGAAGCATACAACAGAATTGGTTTTTATCCTGAACCGCAGCGGCTCCATGTCGGGGCTGGAGACAGACACGATCGGTGGATTCAACTCCATGATTGCCAAGCAGAAAAAGGAAGCGGGCGAGGCGCTGGTCTCCACCGTACTCTTTGACAACGAGAGCGTGGTCATCCACGACCGCCTGCCGCTGGAGGATGTGCCGCCCATGACCGAGAAGGAGTATTTCACCCTCGGCTTCACGGCGCTGCTAGATGCCGTGGGCGGGGCCATCCACCACATCGGCAACATCCACAAGTACGCCCGCCGCGAAGATGTACCGGAAAAGACGATGTTCATTATCACCACCGATGGTTACGAAAATGCCAGCCGCCGTTATGACTATGAAACGGTGCGGCGCATGATCGAGCGACAGAAGGAAAAGTACGGCTGGGAGTTTCTCTTTCTGGGTGCCAATATCGACGCAGCGAAGGAAGCGGCACGCTTTGGCATCGGCGCTGACTGTGCGGTGAACTACAAGTGCGATGAGGCCGGTACAGCACTGAACTATGAGGTCATCAGCGAAATAGTTTGCAGCGTTCGCGCCGCAAGACCTCTCGGCGCCGACTGGAAGCGCCGCATCGACGAAGATGTGCAGAAACGCGGGAGATGATGAATATGTACGGTGCGATTTTGGGCGACATTGTGGGCAGTCCCTACGAATTTGACTGCAACAACTACAAGGCCAAGGACTTTCCGTTATTCAGCCAGCGGTCCGAATTTACCGACGATACGGTAATGACGCTGGCCGTGGCACAGGCCCTGCTGGATACTCACGGACAGGATGCTATCACCATCAAAACGGCGCTGGTGCGGGAAATGCAGCGGCTGGGACACGCTTATCCCGACAAGGGCTACGGTGTGCGGTTCAATCAGTGGCTGTATGAGGATAACCCGCAGCCGTACCTCAGCTATGGCAACGGCAGTGCCATGCGGGTTTCTCCCGCGGCATGGCTGGCAGAGAGTATGAAAGAGGCGCTGCATCTGGCACAACTCACCGCCGAGGTAACGCATGATCATCCGGAGGGAATCAAGGGCGCACAAGCCGTTACTGCAGCGATTTTTCTTGCCCGCACCGGCCACAGCAAGGTGGAGATCAAAGCGTATGTGGAATGCGAGTTCAGTTATGACCTCTCCCGCACCTGCGACGAAATCCGCCCAACCTATCATCATGTGGAGAGCTGTCAGGAGACTGTGCCGCAGGCTATTGCTGCATTTTTGGAAAGCACGGATTTTGAGGATGCCCTCCGCACGGCGGTGTCCCTCGGCGGTGACAGCGACACGCTGGCCGCTATCACCGGCAGCATCGCCGAGGCATTCTATGGTGTGCAGGAAGATCTGAAACAGGAGTGCCGCAAACGCCTGACACCGGAGCTGGAAGGGATACTGCAAGCGTGTGAAAATGTGCTTTTACTGCGGCAAAAACTATGGTAAACTGTAACCGAAAAGAGAAAAAGGATGGGCAGTCATGGCGATTTTGAACTTTTCCGATGTGCTGAAGAAAGTAGGACTTGACCCGAAAGAGGTCAAGCTGATACGCCACGCATTGTCTGATAAACGATTCAGAGAATGCTACAAGGCCGGTATGGTATACGAATACACACAGCATCAAAAAACAGGTTTCAGCAAAGGGTATTCCTACTGGATCACTTTTATCAGCGACGGCGGTACATACGCGAGACTGCATTCCTGCTGTCGTGTCAATGGCTTTGTAGCGGATATACCGGATGTATGTCCCGCCGGATTGCCCGACTGTGAGGCAAAAAAATACCGTGGTGAAAGAGCGTTTTTTGATTTGGAACCGGTGGATCTGCTGAAGGACTACGAAGGAAAGCTGGTCATCGACTGGGGCGGATCGACTCGAATGTGGCACCAAAAGGCCACGACCGAAAAGCCCATCGTAGCGATTGAGTCAAAGACTCAAAAGCCGTTTGTGGGGTTTGAACAGCTCATTCTGTCCTTTGATGATCTGAAAGAAGTGATTGAAAATGATACGGACTATGAACTGTGGCATGCGGCCATGTCTTCTGTCAACGCAGTTTATCTGATCGTGGATACCAGGACAGGGAACCGATATGTCGGATCGACATATGGTTACGACGGACTTCTTGGGCGTTGGTCCGTCTATGTATCCACTGGCGGCCACGGAAATAACAAGGGCATGATCAGCCATTTGAAGTCTGCGGACCACAGCTGTCACGATTTGCAGTTTTCTGTTCTGCAAATTTTGTCAAAATCGCTTTCAGAGCATCAGATCATAGATGCAGAAACGCTCTGGAAGAAAAAGCTGCTGACCTGCGAGCCGTTTGGCATGAACCACAACTAATCGTTTTGTGATATTTTTCGGATAATACATCAACTCCCTGATGGAGTGACAAATCCTATCAAGGCCGGTGTATTTCTTGAACATTGCATTAAAGTGATAGATACTGCTGAAGCCGAGCATATCCGCAATTTCCGCAATCGGTGTGACCGTATGCATAAGCATATCCTGCATCTCGCCGATACGGCGCTTTATCACATACTGCGCATTACTAACTATTGACTACTTCGCAAACTGTCCGACTCTTTCCACTTGATATGAAGTAATTATCTTGCGTACATACCAAAGCCTTCAGGCATGGGCTCGGTAATATCAGGCACGCCGACAAGTTTTTTCTCGATGATCTCGCGGGTGCGGGTACCGTCCGAGAAGGTCGCAATGGTACGGTAAGCCGGATCACGGATAAGATTCTGCCTGTGGCGAAAGAATGGCAGCAGCGGCCTCTGGAATCGATCTACGCCGTAGTTTTTTCTGGATGCGATCCACTATCGAAGGTCAGATTGTAAAAAAGCAGTGTACATTGCCATCGGCCTTGATCTGGATGGCCGCAAAGATGTTCTGGGGATGTGGGTCGGCGAGAATGAGAGCGCAAAGTTCTGGGCGACCGTACTGAATGGCCTGAGGAATCGGGGCGTAGAGGATACTTTTATCGCATGTACAGACAATTTGACCGGTTTCGATACAGCCATCCATGCAGTGTTCCCGGAAACGGAGATTCGAGTGTATGAAAAAACTCTGTAAATAAGATTCTTCTATGATAATTACGGGCGATAAGCTTGTGAATCAGGCTTGTCGCTCTTGCTTTATATATAACGGCTACCTACGGGCTTGTCAAGAGCAGGCGATTCCCCGCCTGTCTTCTTGATCCGCTTTTGGATTATTCAGGTAAGCGTCCTTCATACATAATGCTCAATTCTCCATAAACCTGAGCCCAGTTATGAATCGTAGCAGTCCATTTTTTCGCCGCCTCAAAAGTATCCAGATACAGCGCCTTTAACAGAGCGGTATCACTTGGAAATACGCTTCTCTGGCGATTCAGCTTCCGGTAAGTGGAATTCAGCGATTCGATTGTATTTGTCGTATAAATGACCGTTCGGACAGTGGTTGAAAACTTAAAAATTAGAGAATAGCATCTCGGTTGCCCTTCCAGCGTTTCATGTAATTCGGGTATTTCGGAGTCCATTTTTCAGTTACGCGGTCTAAGGTAGCCAGAGCCTTCTGCTCATCAACGGCCTGATAGATGGTTTTTAAATCTGCAAAAAAGGCTTTTCTGTCCTTATCCGGAACGTATTTCAGGGTGTTTCTTATCTGACGGACAATATACCGCTGATATTCTGTCTTGGGAAACGCAGCTGAAATCGCTTCTCTCATACCGGTAAGGCTACCGGCACAGACAATCAGGATATCTTTCACTCCGCGATTCTTCAGTTCGTTCAAGACTGCCAGCCAGTATTTTGCGCTTTCATTGTCAACAAGCGTAATCGTCAGAACTTCTTTTTCCCCTCCGCATTAATGCCGAGAATAACGTAGGCTGCAAGTTTACGAATGACTCCATTATCCCGTACAGAATAGTGGATTGCACCCATGTAGGTATCGTAAATTGCTATCCCCTCTGAAATAGGGTGACGTTTCGTTACTTCATCACTCAAATACGTGCATCAAATCCAGCTCACAACCGATCAGCGTAAACACCTTTGCGGCGGTGTCTTCTTTAGTATAAACGGCAACGGTACGATACAAGCCGTTCTCCAGCACAAACACGGTTGCATTCTGTTCCTGCGGCGATACGATCCAGTATTCCGGTACGCCCGCCTGCTGATAACGGTTCAGCTTCACCAGTCGATCCGCTTTGGCAGTTGAGGGAGAAAGGATTTCCATTACTACAGTCGGCGCACCGAAGCAGTATTGTTCACGCAATTTGTTAGGATCACAGATTACCGCCAGATCAGGCACATAGACGGTACTCACATCATCTGCGCTCTGGTTGGCATGGTTCGGAAGAAGCACCTCAATCTCTGCAAATACGCGGCAAGGCTTGCCGTCCAGAAAGTTGCGGAGCTGCTGCAAAAGTGCGCCCTCTATGTTCTGGTGCTGGATACTCGGACGCGCCTGCATGACTGCCACGCCGTCGAATAACTCATACTTCTGCTCGGTATCCCATGTCAGATAGTCGGCATAGGTGCTGTGTGTGGTTTGCGGTAATGGCATGGTTTAACCCTCCTCGTATTGTCAGACACTCGTTTTTCGCAATAATTTGATTTTATTATAACACACTGAAAATAGCATAACCAGTTAAAACTACTTCGGCTATTAACTGGGGCCTCTGCCTGCGACGGCGGCACACTCCACGTCCTGCGTCAAGGCCGGTAAAATGACGTTGCGCATGAGGCGCGGCAGCGTGACCGGAACCTACGCAAGGAGCCGCGACTTTAATTGTGCGGTGTTGCCTTAGCAATCCCCACCTCAACCGCACCCACAACATCATGATTTGTAACCCACCAGTGTCCCGTCGTATCTCTATTTTGCGGAGTTACTTCACTCAAGTCATGACAGTGCGCCTTACCCTGCTTAGTTACCAGCAGTACACCTGTTTCCACATATAACGCATCTATGACATCGCCGCCATGCCCCCACTGTATCAGCTGTACACCTGCACCCAGTCCCAGCTTTGGCTCAATCATACGCTTTTCCGCTGTGTCCGGCGACAGTACAAGTCCTCTGCCTTTCTCTGTCACAATAATCAGCTTATGCTCCGGCTGGTAGACCATAAGCTGACAAAGTGAATCTCCTGTCTTCAACTTCATGCCGGAAACCAATCCGATACCTAGATTTTTATACTCATGCATCGCCTGAACAGACACGCGCAATGCCTTTCCTTGACGGCTGACAAACAGCAATTCGTCTTCCGCTGTGCTGCAACACGCTGTGACAATTTTCTCCCCACCTGTACGTACAATCTGCATACCGTCTGGTATAACACGCACTTGATCCAACGACAGCCGCACCTGCCTGCCGCTTTGCGCTGCACAGACCAGCGAAGTATCCTTAAGATTACATTCGGTCAGCACACCATCTTTAAGCAATGCTTCATGACATTTCTGCCATCTACCATTTTTGCAGAAGTCATCCACTGTTATTGAAGCCGGCAGATACCATGCCTGACCACTCGAACTGACCAGAACTTTATCAGCTGATTGTCGGAAAACCACTATCCGCTTCACTTGAAGTTTCTTATCCAATCCCATCGAACAAACGCCTGATTTACAAATCCAGCGGTTTTCCGGCACTTTAACCAGTCTGCCGCTGGATAACACAGCCAGCAATTCTTCTTCACAGATACCCTCTTTCTCCTCCAGCTTTGACTTCATCTTTGACGATTCAGCCTGTTGGCTGCATGGATACGGCTTTCCCTCTGCATCCACGACCTCCGGCAGCCACTCGCGCTCTAAATCCTCCACTTCCGGCATACTATCCACAAGTTCCGGATTCTCAAAAAGGCCGACCGATGTATAAATAGACCGGCTCTTCTCAGCCATATCCGCCGCAAGACGTGTTTCCTCACGCATTGCTGACGTACATCCCAGTTCCATCGGCCGTTTAAACGAACTATATGTATGCAGGATTGTTTGCTCTGTCAATAACTCTGCCTCGCCCTCGATTTCGACTCTCAACCTATCATTTGGCTCTATCGTTTCCGTATAAAGCTCATACTCTGCATTCTCCGTCACCGTCAGTTCAACCGGACCGTCATACACTTTCGACATACCCTTTTTCAGAGTATCCTGCTCCATCCCGGTCTTACCACAGATATACATATAAATCGGCCGCTGCATCATGACATGAAGCAGTCTGCGCTGTCCATCTGCATTGGCGAAGTCAAACACCTCGGTTCCATCATTCTCCTGTGCATGACCCATCAGTGCCGAAATTTCGTCACGAGAAGCATCCGTGGTATCATACTCGGTTGCTGCCTGATGACGCAGAATATACGCCGTGACAGATTGTTCATACTCTTTCCCATATGTTTCATCAACCGTTAACAGTGCATCCGCTTCCTCAAAAAAACCTTCTTCTACACCAGCATCGCAGCAGATATTTTTAAACATTTGATTCACTTCTCTCGTCGTGCAGCGTTTCCAGTACGCTTGACCTTGACATCCAAGCGGCCATCTATCTACCTCTGCATCCGATGTACCTCCATGCTCATGGTAATATGTGAGCGCTTTCTTTTTACGTTCCATAAGAAAATTTCGAAACTCTTTTACAAGTGGCAGCAAGCGATATGAATTTGATGTTTTTCCGCCCACTTGAACGTCACGCGAGCTCTGCTTTTCCACATATCTGCGTTCAATCGCATATAGATCCTCATCCATCTGACGAATATCGCCATATGACAAGCCAGCGGCCTCTGAGGTGCGAAGGCCCAGCAGCAGCATTGCAAGCAGTGCAACGCACTCACCAAAGCGATCTGCACGACTTAACATTTCTTCATAAATACGAATTACTACGCTGATGGGAAGCGATTTTGGGCGCTTCAGCAGCTTATGTGCAAGATTGAACAAATACTTTTGCCCCTCAGCGGTGCGCGCAAGACCATTTTTGCAAAGTTCCACATCAACATTTCCCCAGAAACGCATCTGGGACAGGTCATGCTGATATGCTTGCTCAACAATGCAGGAAAAAATTTTCTCAGCGTTTTGCTCAATGATCCTGTCACCCAGACCAAACTGTCGCCTTTCCATCCACAGCTTTTCTGCCAGTTCTTCATTGAGATCTGCATACGGTATCCCCCGAAAAATCGGTGCAACAGACCGCCAGAATTCTCTGTCATACGCTATGCATGTACTCTTGGCCCAGTGACGATCATTTTGCATATCCAGCAAAAATTGTTCGTAACCGCCTTCCAGCGTTAACTCGCCTTCTGCTGTCACTGGTTGATACTTATAATCGCTCCGATCACACTTGCACGGAACTTTAAACTCATCTAAATTTTGTCCCGTTACTTTTCTTGGGCTATGAAAAAATTTCCCATTTTTCTCCTTTTTATCTAAAAAACTTGGACAGTCCGCCCAAGTTTCTTTGGTTTGCCGCCGGAAGCTTTCAGTATAGACACCCTTTTATCTCGCAGCAAAGCTCTTGTTAATCAGATGCGCAAGGAGGTGGATAACTGGTGCTTACAGGAACCGCTCTCATGAACGAGCTTGTCAATGAACTGAATGAGCTTAAACTTTTAACAATGGCAGCCACCTTAGATGATCTGTATGGTACAGACCTCATTCTCCATTCCGACCAGGGCTGGCCGTATCAGCACAAGCAGTACTATCGCATGCTCCGAGAGAAGGGCATCCGGCAAAGCATGAGCCGCAAGGGAAACTGTCTGGATAATGCTGTGATTGAAAACTTCTTTGGATTACTTAAAAGCGAGCTGTTGTATCTACAGGAATTTCATTCCATGGAACACTTCAAGCAGGAGCTCATTGCGTATCTGGATTACTACAACAATCGCAGGATCAAGGCAAAGCTAAAGGGCTTGCCGCCTGCAATTCACAGACAGCAAGCCCTTTCGGCTGCTTGAACAATTTTTACTTCAAAATATTGTCTAACTTTTTGGGGGCACTTCACAATGCCGCATGTCTTCTCTTCATAACTGGTTTTTCTGTCGTCCGCCGACATACAGTTCCATCTGATCAAAGACCATTCTACTGCATCGCTATCGGGTTTTTCCGTTGCCCGCCAACATTCCGGCCCAAAGTCCGGCATCAATTTCAGATTTTAGGTGCCAGCCGCACCAGAGGGATGACGCCCTCTGTCCATTTTCATTATATGCATTTCCAGTGGAAAAGTCAACGAAACGTGTGAAGAAAGAGCTGTCTACTTGCGCAGTTAACTCTAATATTGCATCATAACTCTTTTCAAGTTAAGATACAATATTAGAGTTAAGATCCGTCGCAGACCTACATCTCCACTACCGCTTCTCAGCTAAGCTACTGATAGCGCTGCGCTTATGCACTTTATAAAACGAAATTTCAAAAGAGAATTCTCAAAACTGGTTGATTAAAAACCATATATCGAATATACTATAAATAGGAAAGCAGGCGACATCCTGCTGGTGCGGCTGACACCTTAAATCCGATAGAGAATCCGGATGTATAGACCGGAGGGTTGGCAGGCAACGATAAAACCTGATTGTGATTCCAGACGTATGGGCTGGAGTGTTGGCGGACAACGATAAAATCAGTCATAAGGGGGAGACGCACAGCATCGCGGTGTTGTAGTCTCCCTTTTAATTTATATGGAGTCAACATCAACCGAATATTTAAAAAGGTTGCGAAATTAGTTGATATTACGCTATGAAGGATTGTCTAACTTTTTTTGGGGGCACTTCAATATTCTATTCGCGCGGGAATAAATTCAAAAAAACTTCTATTGTCATTATACCTATCACACAAACGAAAACCAGCAAATCCCACTCTCATTTTATCCCCGTTGGGGTACAATTGGGGCTGGAGCGCCTATCTGCGCATCTTCAAATCCTCTGAAAATACAAAAAAACCGCTGATTTCTTACGAAATCAGCGGTTAAACATGGTTGCGGGGACAGGACTTGAACCTGCGGCCTCCGGGTTATGAGCCCGACGAGCTACCAACTGCTCTACCCCGCGATATAGATTTTATCGCAACTCTCTCTCAGAGTGCTTATATACTATACCATAGGATAGCACAGTTGTCAAGCATAATTTTCAATTTTCTATTCGACAAATTCAGTCTTTTATCTTGCTGTCCTCCGCGGGCAGCAGATCCGGCAGCTCAAACCAGAAGCAGATACCGCCTTCGACGTTCTCCGCGCCGCAGGCGCCGTGCAGGGTATCCGCGATGGCGCGGACAAGCGACAGACCGATGCCGGTGCCGCCGGCCTCTCGGGTGCGGGCGCGATCGGTGCGGTAGAATTTCTCCCAGATTTTCGGCAGTTCCTCCTCCGGCAGACCTTCACCTTCATTGAACACGGACAGGCGCACGCTGCTGCCGGTTCTTGCCGCCGAAATCTCAATGTGCTTGCCCTCGGGCGTGTAGCGGATGGCGTTGGACAGGTAATTCATCAGCACCTGATCGAGCAGATCACCGTCCGTGCGGACCGTAATATGCGTGTTCTCATATTCCACGGTCAAACCTCGGTTTTCACACAAAACAGCCGTTTTTCGCACCGCTTCCGCACAAAGTGCATGCAGATCAATATCCTCGTCGAACGTCTGCTCTGCCCCCAGCTCCAGCCGTGAAAGACTGAGCAGCTGCATGACCAGCTTGTTCATGTGATCGGCCTCATCGGCAATGGTGTCGCAATAGAACTTGCGGTCCTCGGGGTCATCGGCCACGCCAGCCGTCAGGCCCTCGGCATAGCCCTGAATGAGCGCGATCGGCGTTTTCAGCTCATGCGACACGTTGACGATAAACTCCTGCCGCATATTGTCGATACGCTCCTTCTCCTCGATCTCCTGCGCCAGCTGATCATTGGACTCCTTCAGCTCACCGATCGCCTGCTCCAAATACGCAGACAGGCGGTTGAGCGACTGTCCCAGCTGGTCAATCTCATCGCCGTCCTCCTTGCCGGTGTACTGCATAGAGAAATCCAGCTCACTCATTCGGTCGGCCAGTCCCGCCATTTGAATAAGCGGGCGCGTAAACTGACGCGAGATAACATAGCCGCACCCCAGACAAATCAGCAGCGCACAGCCGCCGGCAATCAGCAGAAACACCAGATTCAGCGAAGAATTCTGTTCGATATACGCATAGGGCATATATGCGATCAGATATTCACCGTGTTCCGCATTCAGCACGCCGATCAGACATAAATACTGGTCATTATCGCGCAGACTGATCGTCATAAAGCGGTATTCGTTTTTGCCCAAATCTACCCAGTCACGATTCTGGACCACGGATGCCAGCACCGCAAAGCTGCGGAACTTCTGCTCCATGTGCCCAAAATCAAACCCTACATCGCCCTCCTGCATGGCAGACGAGGTAATCACATCGCCGTTATCGGTCACCACCGCCAGACGAATGGCACTGCGGCTCTCATAGCTGTCCAGCAGCGCGGCAACATCCGAGGAATCACTCGCGTAGCTGGTACAGATGCTGCCGTAGGCATCACGCAGCTCGCTCCGGCGTGTCATCATATAGTAATCCTGATAGAAAAACACGTTAAGCAGCACAAGAATACCGATAAACACCAACGCGATAATGCTGATCGCAGCAAAAAACGTAAACCGGATTGACCGATGCTTCAGCTTCATACCTCAAAGCGGTAACCGTAGCCGCGCACGGTTTCGATCATGGTGCCGCACTCCCCGAGCTTGGCGCGCAGCTTTTTGACGTGTGTATCCACGGTACGCAGATCGCCGAAGTAGTCGTAACCCCAGACAGCATTGAGGATGCTCTCGCGCGACAGCGCAATCGCGCGGTTATTTTTGAAGTAGATGAGCAGCTCGTACTCCTTGGGGGTCAGGTCGATCGGCTTGTTCTCCACCATGACCTCACGGCGCAGCTCATTGACCGACAGCTTGCCAAGCTGTTCGAGCGGTGCACCGACGCGGCCTTCTCGTTTGAGCAGCGTGCGCACGCGGGCCGCCAGCACGATCGGCGAAAACGGCTTGGTGACGTAATCGTCCGCGCCGCCTTCCAGGCCGCGCACCTGATCTGCGTCCTCGGCACGGGCGGTGAGCAGCATAACCGGCAGGTGGGTTTCGCCGTGCTCCTGCTCGCGCAGCTCCCGCAGGACTTCAAAGCCGTCCATCCCCGGCATCATCACGTCCAGAATGGCCATATCCAGTCCCGGACGGCGGTTCTCCAGAATATTCAGCGCTTCCTTGCCATCGGCGGCCTCGACGATGGTATGACCGTCCCGCTTGAGAAAGTCGCTGACCAGACGACGGATACGCGCCTCATCGTCTGCGATTAAAATAGTAGACAATATAATTCCACCTTACATTCTTTATAATACCGCAAGTATACCGCCGGTGTTTGTTCGTTGTGTGAACAAAATCATGGGTTTTCAATTTTTGTGGCACTTGAGGTTGTCACTTGAGAAGCGAACGGGTCTTGCCTCCCCGGCAGGGGCGCCGTACCCACGGCGAGGGGCACAAGAGGGGTGGACACCTATGGTTTCCACCCCTCTTGTGAATCTCCCCGCTTCCTCTTAGCGTCTGCCTGTCATAGAACTGAGACTCGCCAGAGAAACGGCCATATTGTTTATCTTCCGTAGGGGCGACCAATATGTCCGCCCATTTCTCTACCTTTACGCAGTATCAGATACTCTGCTGCTACACATACGGTTTAGTCTACGCAGGCGCGACACAAGGTGAATTGCCCGAAGGGCAAGAGAAGGTCCCCTGGGGGATACCCGTGTCGCGCAACTCGTTTGCACGTTATTGTGCACGGCACCGTTGGATTAAGCCGTGAACAACTCGTAGCTATACGGAATCCACAGTGCGGGCAGGCTGCTGTCGGCTGTTGCCTTGTGCATGGTCAGCTTGACGTATTTGCCGTTCTCTTTACCGGTATTCGGGTCGGTAAACCGGTATGTCAGCGATGCAAATTCGTTATTATCGCCGTAAATCTTCACAGAATCACCGTCAAATATGCCGTACATATCACCTAAACCAAGGAAAAATGCGGCTCCCTGTTCCGGTATCTGATCTTTCTGCAATAATCTTTGCAGATTTGCCAATTCATCATCGGTATAGACCGGCAAATCAAGCGTACCGTACAGCAAATCAAACTGCTCTGCGGTCAAACCCTGTGTAGAATCGGCCAGATGCTCCACTGTTGTCGGTTCGGTATTGGTAATATCCTTGAAAGTCACCCTATCAGCGGCATAGACCTTATACTGTGCTTCGGTTGTCCAGTCGATACGGCTGACATAGACCTCACAGGAATTATTATCCGTATTCACGGCAACCTGATACGGCTGATCGTGCTGTGCGCCCATATGCAGGACCGCATAATGTGCACCGAGACTTGTCAGCAGCTGCGCACGGCGAACGGTACCGTCCTTATCCGTCAGGTCGTCGAGTACAAAATCATCCGCAGTGATATTCTGCGCGGCAGTGAACATTTCCTTGTACTTGGCGGCAATCTCCTGATTGGCCGGGTCATACTGCACATCGGATACATACGCCAGATAATAGGTCAAACCGTCCTTCTCGGCAAGCTGCTTGACCGGAGACGGATAGTTTTTCGTCCAGTTTTCGCCGTATTCGCTGTGCAAAACGGCGGTTGCGTCTACATTCAGCGTCATAATGCAGATGTCATGCGCCGAGCTGCTGTCTGCCTCATCCAGCATATTGAAATGCACACTGCCGTCCTCATACTGGCTGATGCCGACCGTATTATGGAACGAAAGTGGCAGCTCAAGCGTATAGTCCAGCACATCATTGCGGTATGCCACCGAGTTCAGGGTTTCGTCACCGTGTACGACGGTGGCCGCCTCCCCGTTCTGCATGGCGTACAGCGCCGCCGCCTTGTGCTGAATGTGACGGGCATCGGTGTATTCCAGCACCAGTGCGTGCAGATACGGCTCCACCGCCGTGGAGGTAAGCGACTTGCTCATGCTCTCCGGCACGGTGTACGTCCAGCCGTCAGCGGTTTTGGTGAGCACTGTCTGCTCATCTGTCAGCGCATCCTGCATGGTGCCGTCCGAATTGACCAGCCGATTGGTGAGCTGTACGCCGCCGGACGGCTCGTTCGCAAACGTAAATTTGATGGTATCACCGACTGCCAGCTCAGGCAGTTTGCCGGTTATCAGCGCACCTCTTGCGTTCGCACCGATGCCGAGCTCCTGTTCCCCGCTCTTGGCGGTGATGTCCTCCACCACGCCGACCGGCTGCCAGTAGCCCGCGGCGGTTTTCTCCAGCTGCACCTTAACCGGCGCACTGGAATCGCCAAATGTCAGCTGTACAACGGCAGTTTCTGTATTGCTGTCGCCTTCACCGAACGAACCGGTCGCCCGCCGGATGACCTCGGTGTCCTTCACCAGCATCAGATAGGAATCGCCGCGCAGCGCCATGCCGAAATACTGCATAGCCGCCTGTGCCGGATCGGCGTAGCCTCTTATCATCTGCGTATCCATGCTGTCGATGTACTGCGGCACGGTCGGCCACGACAGACCGGTCGCATAGTACGTCCGGAACAATTCGCTCTGCGTCATGCTGTCCGTACTGAGTTCGCGGATATTGCCGATCACCGAGCTGTTTTTGTTCTCGCGGATGGTCTGCACGGTGTAAGCCGAGCGCGCATCATTCACGCCGCTGCCCGACAGACGGAATACAACGCGGCAGCTATTTTCGTCATCGGTGGGTACAAGCACGAAATCCGTTGCAGACGGCGAGGACGGACCGTATTTCCACGTCCACTGCTCGCCGCCGGTCATAGCCATCTGCTGCGCGATAAGGTCTTTCTGACCGTCCGGCGTCAAAATCGGGAAGATATACTGTGCGCTCTTGTGCAGAACTGCGCGTGCGTACTGCTGCGCGAGATCCGCCGCCGTGCGGGAACGAACGCCGCTGCCGTCCGTCCAGTCCTGCGGCAGCCAGCCCTGACCGAACTGGTTGACCATCGTGACAACAACCTTGCTGTTATCCTTAAACGTGAATGTCACCTTGCGGATGTCGTTGTACGGTGCGGCATCTTGGTTGCTGCCTTCCACCTGACTGGCCGCCGGGAAAATACCGAGCAGCACTTCTGCTGCATTTACCGGGTCGCTGATATTGTAGCCGTTTGTGATTTTCCACTGGTTGCTGTCCGAGAGGAAATCAGGCAAGCCGAGATCATTCTCATACAACAGCTTAAATTCATCCAGAGAAGTAACACGGCCGTTTTCCGGCACAATCTCGCTGTTCGATACGGCCCACTCTCCATCCTGTTTTGCAAAGGTCAGCTTTTGTACCACACGTCCGGGAATAGTTTCGCCCGGATTATCGCTGAACTCTCTATCCGTGATCAAATAGGTGTCTTTCCCGTCCAGTTTGACCGTATAACCGAGATTTTCCGCCTCATTCGCCTGTTTTTGTGCCAGCTGTATACGCAGCTCTTTCGTTAGACCCTTATCGTTATCACCGACCGCGATCGTGCAGCTAAGCGAACCGACCAGAAGCGCGATCATCACAACGAGCGCGACACCGCGTTTTTTGACCGACTTGTCAAACAGTCCCTCAAACCGGCGCATGAGCGTCTTTTTGTCATCACCGAAGCAGGATACCAAAGCCTTTCTCTTTTGCGCCTGCGCGATAGCCGACCGCAGGATGGTCTCGCCATAGGCTCTGCGGTACGCGCCGTCGTGTCCGCGAACAACCGCGTCGTCGCACGCCGCCTCAATGTCCTCCTGCGCGAATCGCGCGATCAGATGCACCAGCGGATTGAACCAGTGCAGGCATCGTGCCGCCAGAAGCAGCAGCTTGAGCCACAGATCGCCATGCTTGTAATGCGTCAGCTCGTGGCGGAAAATGAACGCCGCATCCGTCCGGGAAATGCGCTCATCCGGCAAATACAGCGTCGGATGGATAAATCCGGCCAGCATCGGGCAGTCCGCCGCCGCAGATACCCGCAGTGGGATTTCCCGGTCAATAACCAGATCGGCGCACTGCTCCTGCAAAATCGTGTGCAGATCCGCGCGTTCGACCGAACGGGACTTACCTTTCAGGCTGCGTATCAGCCGGTAATAGCCAATCCCCTGCCAGAGTATACAGGAAATAACACCGGCCAGCCACAGTGTCAGCAGAATGTCGGTAATATCCACGGTCTTGACCGTGCCGGTGTCTGCCGCGCTGAGCATTTGCGCCTGCGTGCCCGTCACCCATCGGGCTGGGTTCTGCGCAACCGGCAGTCCGGCCTGCCGGAACGCCGTCTGGTTGCTCTGCACCACATAGTTGGTGCGCGGCATGACCTGCACCGGCGCCTGCGGCAGTGTCAGCTGCACCGGAACGAGCAGCCGCAGCGCGAGAATCGCCCACACCACACATACCATACGGGCCGGATAGCGTTTTTTCATCAGCCGCCGCAGAATGAGCGGCACGAGCGCCGCCAACGATACGGTCAGGCCGATCTGCATCAGATTGTTGAGCAGTTTTTCCGAGAATTGCAGCATAAGATCCCCTCCTTAGTGCGCCTGCCTGTCGAGGAACGCGCGCAGCTCGTCGATGTCCTGCTCGGTCAGTGCGCCCGCATCCGACAGACTCGCGACCAGATTTTTCACCGAGCCGCCGCACAGCCGGCGCAGAAAACCGACGCTCTCGCGCTGACGGTAGTCCTCCTCGCTGACGAGCGGCGTGTACAGGTTTTGCCGTCCCTCCTTCGTGCAGGAAAGAAATCCCTTGTCGCACAGGCGGGACAGGAACGTGAGCACGCTGGTCATTTTCCAATCCTTATCCGCGTGCTGCTGCACCTCGGCCGCCGTGACCTGTGTGCCCAGAGACCAGATTGTCTGCATGACCTCCAGCTCCGCATCGGGCAATCGCTTGTCGTTTCGCATAGTCTAACCCTCCTTCTATTCTACAAATGTAAAACACCTTTTATTGCTTATATTCTACAATAGTAGAAGATGGTTGTCAATCCTTATTGCACAAATTCCCACAAAGTGCGCTGACATATACAAATTGTTTACATTTTGTAATTTTTATTGCGTTGACAGTGCTGTTTTTTTAGGATATGCTTTAATTAGATGCGTTTGATTTATCAATTCGGCACGGATTTTTCTGCACCGGCTGACCGGGGTATGCTAACTGCGTAAGCGTGTTCGCCCCTAACGGGCGGGAGGTTTTTCGCTGAGGTTCAGCGAGGGATTCGCCGCCGCTGCGGCGGGAACGTCGCGGCACCCGCCGCGGGGGCAAAAAGGAAGGACAACCTGCGGTTTTCCTTCCTCTTTGAACTCCTACCTTTCCCTTGCTTCCTAATCTGGCGCAGATTACCGACATGTGACTGCTCCGAAAAGGGGAACGGCAGAGGATTTTTTCTACCGTGTTTTTCGTAACCTGTTCGCAGGGTCAGATACCGTTCTGCTACACAGGTCGGAGGGTCAACGCAGGCGCAACATACTCGTGTTGCGCAACTCGTTAGTCTGGAGATTATGGACGGCACCTACGAATCTATCTATTTAGTAGCATTTATCCTCGCAGGTGCCGTCTGGTATAACACGTTAAAGAGTTGTGCGGTACTGCTATGCCGCACCCAGCGGAGGTGAAACCACATATATAGCAGAACGGTATCCGGCACTGCGTATAGGTTTCGACATGGGAGCACACTGTGCTCCCCTACGGTAGAAAAAATCATCTGCCGTCCTCCTGATCGAAGCGGTCGCCGATCTCTGGTCTGCGCCAGACTAAGAAATAAAGGGAAACGGGAGTTAAGAGGCTAGAAACCGTAGGTGTCTACCCTCTTGCCCCGCCGCGGGGCGCGGCGAACTCCCGCGCTCCACAGCGCGCACCTCCCCGCCTGATTTCAGGCAAAAAACCTACCGTTCACAATCAAAAATCTGTTTTATATAAAACCCAAAGGAGTTAATTTTCCATGCGAAAAACCGTTTCGCTCGTGTTGGCTATCTGCGGCACGCTGCTGCTTCTGCTGCTGTTCGCCACCGGACGTTTGATCTATACCCACGTTTACAGCCAGGACTTTTCCGACATCGCGGAAACCGGACCGCAATCCACCATCACCCTCACCGAGAATGACGTGGAGGTACCGCAAACCGACGACAACCAGAAAACCGCTATCATACAGCTTCTCAGTGAGCAGACCTACACCGCCTATCCGCACTTTATCAAGCCCAGCCAGAACAAGCTGACTGCCAACCGCCTGACCGTGACTTTCCAGAACGGCAACTCGATCGGCGTAAATACAGACGGCTATGTGTTCGTCAATGGCAAGCTGCGCGCCATCAAGAGCGGTGACGGACGCAATCTGTACCACGAGCTGTTCGTGCTGTTCTATCCTACGGCGAAGGAGTAACAGAATATGAAAAAATTAACCGCTTTATGGCTGTCTCTGCTGCTGGCGTTCGGCACACTGACCGGCTGTGCCGGTCAAATCGGCATTATTGGCGGGGCGGACGGACCGACCGCCATCATCACCTCGGACAGCGCTTCCGCTGTTTCCGTCACCGAAGATGGGCAGTACGACAGCAAGAACGAGGTTGCCGCCTATCTGACCGAATACGGGCACTTACCCTCCAACTACATCACGAAAAAGCAGGCGCAGGCACTCGGCTGGCAGAGCGGCTCGCTCGAGCCGTATGCACCCGGCTGCTCGATCGGCGGCGACCGGTTCGGCAACTACGAAGGCACCCTGCCGGACGGCAGCTATCACGAATGCGACCTCAACACCCGCGGAGCCGACAAGCGCGGCGCGGAACGGCTGGTCTACGCGGACGACGGCCGAATCTACTACACCGCCGACCACTATGAAACATTTGAAGAAATCACAGAATAACAATTCAAATTTCGGGGGAAATGAGAATGAAAGAACTGCTTTTGGATGCGGAAACGCTGTACACGCGCGAGCAACTGCACGATGTGCTGACCAAGGTGTGCGGCTTCCCTGCTGACTACGGCCGCAATCTGGACGCACTGTACGACCTGCTGACCGCCTATCCGGCGGCGCGGCTTACGCTGCGGCACCCGGAGATGCTGGTCGTACATCTCGGCAATTACGGCGAGCTGGTGCTCCGCGTGCTGGCGGACGCGGCCGCCGAAAATCCGGCGTTTACGCTCAATGTACAGTAAACAGGCAAAACAAAAACCGAGGCATCCGCCTCGGTTTTCTTTTTATTCCGGCTTGCTTGCAAGCCGCACCCGCATGGCAGGATTTCGTCCAGAAATCCGAGCCATTGGCTCCGCCGCAGCGGACAACGCGTAAGCGCGCATATAATAGAAAAAGGCGGTCTATGCCGCCTCTTTTCATAAAATCCCGCGACATGTGCGTGAGATTTTATACAAGTAAGGGATTCTGTGTGCCCGCAAAGCGGGCGCGCAGAATCCCGCCCCAGACATGTCCGAGCTATTGCTCGGCATGTCCTCCTCGATCACGAGCGTGGTCGTGATCGAAGTTAGAATACGGTTACGACTGCACCCTTATAGGTCTCGTCAACGTACTTCTTAACGTCGTCGCTCTGCAGCGCCTTCTTCAGTGCCTGAATCTTGTCGCTGTTCTCCTCACCGGAACGGCAAGCAACTACGTTTACATAGACCTTAGCGTAGTCCGGGTTCTCGGTGATGAGGGAGTCCTCAGCGGCGTTCAGGTCTGCCTGCAGTGCATAGTTGCCGTTGATAACAGCAAGGTCAACGTCTGCCAGAGAACGCGGCAGCTGCTCAGCAGCGATCTCCTGGATGTCCAGGTTCTTCGGGTTCTCGGTGATATCCAGCTTGGTAGCGTCAGAGGTCGGGTCAATGCCGTCCTTCAGCTTGATCAGACCGGCATCCTGCAGCAGAAGCAGTGCGCGAGTCTCGTTGGAGCCGTCGTTCGGAATGGCAATGGAAGCGCCGTCCTTCAGCTCCTCGATGGAAGCGGTCTTGCCGGCGTAAATGCCGAACGGCTCGTAGTGCATATCGAATGCAGAAACCAGATCCGTGCCGTTCTCCTTGTTGAAGTTGTTCAGGTACGGGGTGTGCTGGAAGTAGTTTGCATCCAGATCACCGTCAACCAGTGCGGTGTTCGGCTGCACATAGTCGGTGAACTCAACAACATTCAGGGTGTAGCCCTCAGCCTTGAGTGCATCCTTTGCCGCATTCAGGATTTCAGCGTGCGGAGTCGGGGTAGCGCCAACGGTGATCGTCTTGTCGTCGCCTGCTGCAGCGCTGCTGCTGTCAGCTGCAGCGCTGTCGGTCTTGCTGCCGCCGCAAGCGGTCAGTGCGGTCAGGCACAGGGCGCCTGCCAGGATTGCTGCGATTGTCTTCTTCATGGGAATTCGCTCCTTTTCTGATATATATCATTTTTAATGATAACAAAATAAAATTGAGAATGAAAAACGATTATCTGTTTCTCTTATCCAGATGGTGTGCAAGACGCATGCCGACCTCCTGAAAAATCTGAACAACGATAACGATAATGATAACCGCTACCAACATGATCGGGAAATTATAGCGGTTATAGCCGTAGTTTACGGCTACGGTACCCAGACCGCCGCCGCCGATAAAGCCTGCCATTGCGGAATAGCCGAGGATGGTAACGACCGAAATCGCGCCGCCGACCATCAGGGACGGCTTTGCCTCCGGCACGAGCACCTTCCACACGATCTGCCACGGACTTGCACCCATGGACTGTGCGGCTTCGATCACACCGAACGGCACCTCCTTGATGGAGGACTCGACCATGCGGGCTACATACGGTGCTGCCGCAAAGGTCAGCGGAACGATCATCGCAGTGGTGCCGATGGCCTTGCCGACGATCGCGCGCGTAATCGGCGTAATCATAACGGCAAGAATCAGGAACGGGATAGAGCGCAGGATATTGACAACCACGCCCAGAACCGTGTTGACGATCGGCATCGGACGAATACCGCCCTTATCGGTAACAACCAGCGTCAGACCGAGCGGCAGACCGATCGCATACGAGATAACGGTCGAAACAATGACCATATACAGGGTTTCCCAAAGGCTCTGCGCCCAAACATTAAACGGAAGCATAATCGGCTACCTCCTCTGCGTGTATGTTCTGGGTTTCGAGGTACGCCAGTGCGCGTTTTGCCGCGCGTTCGTCCTCGGGAAGCTGCAGGATCATCTGACCGTAAGCCTTGCCATCCATGTTCTTGGTGTCCGCGAACATAATATTTACCGGCGCCTTGCACTCGAGCACCATGTTGGAGATTACCGGCTCGAACGACGAATTGCCGTCGAATACAATGCGGCAGTACCGCTTGCCGGTCGCAAGAGAATTGCGCTTGCCGTCCGGATAGATAAGCTGCTTGGCCATTGCGGATTTCGGTCGGGTGAACACCTCGTCCACCGTACCGACCTCGGCAATACGGCTGGAATCAATGATTGCAACTCTCTGGCAGATTTCCTCGATGACCGCCATCTCATGCGTGATAACGATGATGGTGATGCCGAGCGTCTTGTTGATCTCCTTAAGCAGTGCGAGGATCGACCGCGTTGTCGTCGGGTCGAGTGCGCTTGTCGCCTCGTCGCACAGCAGGATTTTCGGGTTGGTCGCAAGTGCTCGTGCAATCGCCACACGCTGCTGCTGACCGCCGGACAGCTGGCTCGGATAGTTATCCGCACGGTCTGACAGGCCGACGATCTCAAGCAGCTCACGCGCCCGCTTTTCCGCATCGACTTTGCTCGTTCCCGCAATCTCGAGCGGAAAACAGATATTCTGCAGTGCGGTTCTCTGCTGCAGCAGGTTGAACTGCTGGAAGATCATACCCATCGACCGGCGGGCCTCCAAAAGCTGCTTTTTGCTCAGCTTTCCAAGCTCCTGTCCATCCACCGTTACCGTGCCCTCGGTGGGCTTCTCCAAAAAGTTGATACAGCGTACCAGTGTGGACTTGCCTGCGCCCGAAAGACCGATAATGCCGAAAATCTCGCCGCGATAGATATCAAGGTCGATACCGTTCAGCGCAACTACCGTTCCGGCTCTGCCGCGAAAGGTCTTGTTCAGACCCTGAATCCGGACGATCACATCCTGTGCCACATTCATTCCTCCTTACATTTTCAAAAGAAAAGCGGAAAGCAGGTTTCTGCTTTCCGCCCGTTTTCTGTATCAGCCGCATGAAAAGCGGCCCGCCTATGCGTTTCAGCCTTACGGCTGCTTCGCAGAAAAACGAGCAGAACCACACATCATGCACATTTCCATTCGAACTGCACGCACGGTGATTTCCTCCTTTTCCTGCGGTTTAAATACTCTAAGCTGTGGGATAAGTATAGCTTTTTACAGGCGGTTTGTCAAGTAGTTTTGTCCAAACAGAGCGTAAAATACGATCACTCGATCAAATACTGCTTCACCAGACGGGCATAGAACATATTGCCGTAGGCATACCGCCAGCCGCCGTTTTCCTGAACTGCCATCGGGTTATCATACTGGATGGTATTGCCGCCAGACTGCTTCTCCGCGAATTTCTCAGCCAGCTCGGTGCTGTACACACCGTTGAACTTGGCCGCGTAATCGAGGAAACCGCTGCCGTAATTATACGCCTGAATGATGCAGTCCAGATCACAGTCCAGCGATTTGCCCTTGCTCAGCAGGTGTGCAAAATAGGTGCAGCCCTGCCGGATCGAGCTCTCCTCCTCGAGTGAATCGTTCGGCAGTCCGGCGCTGCCGGAGGACTGCATGATGTCGGTCAGCTTGCCGCCGCTCTCCACCTGCATGATGGCCAGCAGTACATCCGTGTACTCCGGAATGCCGTTCTGCTCGGCATATTTCTGCACCACCGGCTGATAGTACATAACCGACTGATAGACATTCACTGCCTTGGCTACCTGCTTGACCTCCTCGGTCGCGCTCGTGCCGGAATTGCCGGTATCACCGTCCGCGCCGCTCTGCTGCGGTGTGCTGATCAAATGCCGAAAGGCGAAAATAAGCACAATGAGCAGGACTGCCAGCCCGAGCAGCGCAAACTGCCGACGGCGTGCCCGCTGTCTGCGGCGCACTTCCGCCTCGGGCAGACGGCGTCTGACCGTTTTCTGCGTTCTTACCGGCTGCATATGCCGCGTACTGCGATGTGCATGGGCGGTTTTCCGCCGATAGCTGCCTCTGTTATGTCGTTTTTGTTGCTTTCTTGCCATGTTATCACTTTCCTGTGACAAAGTGGTTGCTCTCACCGGTGACCGGGCGGAACCTCCCCTGTCACCATTGGCATTATTGGCTATTTTACCACAACATTGCGTTTTGAGCAACATTTCAGGCGATCATCATGTAATATTTTCCAATTCCGATTTGCTCCGCAGCAGCCCCTCCTGCTGTGCCCAGTCGCGCAGCACGCGGTTTTTTTCGTTGACCGGACCGAACAAATCCAGACAGCAGACCGCATTTCCGCACTGCCGTACAAGCGCCTGCGCACGCGCGTAAGCGTCCTCACCGATCGGCTGATACGCCCGCTCGGTGACGGTCTCGACCGCCAGAGCACGAGCCGTCGGCAGCTCTACATCGTTCTCCGGCAGAACGCCTGCCGCGAACGGAATGCCGCGCCGCTGCAGTCTGCGGTACAGTGCCGTTCCGCTTCCGCCGCCGCCGATAACGAACACACGCGGCTCGCCTGTCACCCGCTCGAGCTCCAGACTGCCGAACTGCTCGTTATAGGTGCCGCGCTCGAGGTCATACAGGGTGCGGATGTAGTCGCCGGTGAATACCTGCTCCGGCGTGCCGCAGCGCTCAATTCTGCCGTTGTGAACGCAGATGAGCCGGTCGGACAGCTTCTGCGCCAGATCAATCTCGTGCAGCGAGAGAATGACCGCCACCTGCTTTTCGCGCACCAGCTGCTTGAGCACGGTCAGCAGTTCCAGCTTGTAGCGAATGTCGAGGAAGGAGGTGGGTTCATCGAGCACAATGACCTCCGGCTCCTGGCAGATGGCGCGGGCCAGCAGCACACGCTGCCGCTGTCCATCGCTGATGCAGGAAAAATCGCGGTCGGCAAGTTCATCCGCGCCGACAAGCGCCAGCGCCTCGTCCACCTTAGCGCGGTCCTCGTCGCTGAGCAGACCAAGCCGTCCGGTGTACGGATAGCGGCCTGCAGCCGCCACATCCCAGCAGGTCATCAACTCCGGCCGCACATGCTCGGTGAGCAGCACGGACATCGTGCGCGCAAGGTCACGCTCGGGCAGGGTCTGCAGCGATTTGCCATCCAGATATACCGTACCGCCGATGAGCGCCAGCTGACGGATGAGGCTTTTGAGGATGGTCGATTTACCCGAGCCGTTCGGACCGATGAGCGTTAAAATCTCACCGCGGTGAACACGCAGGGCGATGTCGCGGATGAGCGGCACACCGCGGTAGCCGACGGTCATTTCTTTTGTTTCGACGAAAGGATGGGACATTTTGTACCTTCTTCTTTAACATGATTGCTTACGAAGCAAGAGAATCTTGCCTACCCGACAGGGGCGCCGTGCCTACAGCGAAGGGCATAAGGGTGGACACCAAGGTTTCCACCCTTATGAATCCCGTTTCCTTTTGGGATAGCACGGCGAAATTTGCAGAGCTGAGACTCGCAAAGGAACGGCAGAGGATTTTTTCTTCCGCAGGACACGTTTAACGCGCCCATGTGTCCACATATTCGCAGTGTCAGATAGCGTACTGCTACACATACCGGCTACTCTGTGCAGGGTGCGGCATAACAGTGCCGCACGATTTGTGAGCCGGTTATAATAGACAGCATCTGCGTAGATAAATTCTACTAAGCAGAAAAATTCGTAGGTGCCGGGCGTTACAGCGTGCCCAAGGGTTGCGCGGCACTGCCATGCCGCGCCTGCGGAGACCTTCCGACCTGTGTAGCAGTACGTTATCTGTGAACCGCGAAAAAGCGGAGAAAGACACGAAAGAGTAACCCGTCTGCCGTTCCCCCTTTTCGGAGCGGTCGCCGGTCTCTGGTTTGCGTCAGACTATCTCACAAGGGAAAGGTAGGAGTTCAAAGAGGAAGGGAAACCGCAGGTGTCCCTTCCTTTTTGCCCCCGCGGCGGGCGCCGCACTCTCCCGCGCTCCGCAGAGCGCAACTCACCCTCTGGAGGACTTCCGATGCACCATAATATAAATGACGACCGGCGCACCAAACAGGGCTGTCACTGTGCTGATACTCAGCTCCGTCGGTGCAAACACCGTCCGCGCGATGAGATCGCACAGCAGGCAGAATCCCGCACCGCCGAGAAAGCACGCCGGTATCATCAGGATCGGTTTTGCCGTGCCGAACAGGCTTTTCGCAAGATGCGGAACCGCGATGCCGACGAACGAAATCGGTCCGGCAAACGCCGCTACACACGCCGAGAGCACGCTCGACAGCAGGATCAGCACCACGCGGAACGCGGTGATATTGACGCCCATACTGCGGGCATACCCCTCTCCGAGCTGGTACGCACCGATCGGCTTGGACAGCAGGAACACGCACACGAGCGACACCAGCACCACCGGCGTCATCACGCGGATATTGTCCCAGGAAATGCCCGAAAAGCTGCCCATCGACCAGTTATGCAGGTTGACAATATTGGAATCCTCGGCAAAGGTAATGACGAAATCCGTCACCGCTGAGCAGATATAACCGATCATCACGCCGCTCACGACTAGCAGCGGCATCTGCCGCACGCGCTGCGCGATGAGCAGCACAAAGCCCATCGAAAGCATGGCTCCCGCAAAGGCAGCTGTTATCATGACAGCAGAGCCGAGCACGCGCCCGCAGGACAGCGCGCCGATCATCGTCAGCGCAACCGTCAGCTTGGCGCCCGAGGAAATACCCAGCACGAACGGTCCCGCGATCGGGTTGGCGAAAAAGGTCTGCAGCAGAAAGCCGGAGACCGACAGCGCACCGCCGAGTAGAATGGCCGCGAAGATACGCGGCAGACGAATCTCCCACACGATGACCGCATTGTCGCCGCTGTGCGTCAGCAGAATCTGCGCGACCTCTCGTACTGACAGGTGCAGGCTGCCCGAGTTGACATTCCACACGAACAGCACGGCCAGCAGTGCCAGAAGCACGGCAAACGCGCCCGCATAACGCATTTTAGGCTGCGGTTTCATGGGAAATCCTCTCCTTTCAGGACAGCTTGTGTAAGTATTTCAGTGTGGACGGGTCGCCGTCTGCAATGACGGTATGGAAGTCGCGGATCAGCTCGTCCAGTTCCATTGTGGACTGGTACAGATTCTTCTCTGTACACCACACATTGCCGGTTTTCACGGCCTTGAAGTCCGCAAGCAGCGTACTTTTTTCCAACAGCTGGTCAAGCGTCTGCAGCTCACTGTCGATTGTGGCGTTGTAGATCATCACATCCGCGTCCCTGGCTCCGGCGTAAAAGCTTTCCATCTGCATATTGACGGTGGACTTTGCCGTATCGTCCGTCAGATCATCAAAAATGTATTTTCCTCCTGCCAGACTGAGCATCTCCGCGATATAATCCGTGGATTTGCGAACATTGACCGCACCGTTTGACGTAATGTAAAAGAACGAAACCGTCTTGCCGGCTGCCGGCTTCTGCAGGATGTCTACAATGCCGTCCACCTTATCCGCAAACAGCTTTTCCGCCTTGTCCTCGCAGCCGAGCAGCGTACCGTACACCTTGATCCACTCCATGCGGCCGAGTGCGTGCGGCTCGTAGCTGGAACGCTCGACAAACACCGGAATACCCAGCTTTTCGAGCTGCTCCTTGACCTCGGGCGTATGGTAGATCATGGTATTCTCAATGGCAAGATTGCAGTCAGCGGAGTAGATGGTCTCGTAATCCGGCGCGCTGTACTTGCCCGCATAGGTGATCTTGCCGTCCGCCATCGCCTGCTTGGCTTCGTCGATGTACCAGCCGTCCTGCCTGGTGCCGGACAGTGCAATACTGTCCAGCGCATCCAGTGCAACGAACTGGTCCATGACACTCGAGGAGACCAGATAAATGCTGTCCAGCGGCTGCTGCAGCACCACGATATCTGCGTCCAGACCGTCCGGCACGGACGCGTTTTCCGGAACGACCAGATAACGTGCGTCGTCCTTCACGGTAATGAGCGAATAGCCGCCGTCATAGTGATCGACCGAGAAGCACTCGGCATACTCCAAATCCACGCTGTCGGTCGGCTGCATGTCGCTCCACGAGACCGCCGCCTGCGTCTGTGCGGTCGATTGCCGGGCAGTTCCGCAGCCGGACAGACCGCCGAGCAGCAGTGCCGCACTCAGGCACCATGCTGTAATTCTTCTCATTTTGCTGCCGAAGCGATGGACGCAGAGTCAAAACGCAGCGTGTACTCGATCTCGTGCGGCTCACTCATTGCGGTAGTGTCGGCTACGACCGGCATCGCCCAGTCAAAGCCCGCAACCGGAATTTCAAACGTGGAGTGCTCATTTTCGATCACAGCATCGTACTTTTCGTCGTTCACCTTCATGTAATCGTAGTTTTTGCTGCTCCAGATAATCTTAGCCGTCACCTTGCCGCCCGAAACGGTCAGCGCTGCAGGAGATTCCACGCTTGCACGGCCGGAGCCGCCGGAAAGCGTTACGTCAGCGGTGTAGGTGCCGTCTGCGAGAGACAGGCTCTCAGCGGTGGTCATTACGCCGTCTGCCAGTGCGTCTGCCGGCAAAGAGTCCGCGCGGAACACCAGGGTGCGGTCGTACCACTTCTCCTTCTTCTTGCTGAAGGCTGCGCAGTCAATTCCCTCATCGAGCGCCTTAACCGGAACGGTAAAGCTGTGTGTGCCGTCGGCTTCCTCGGTGAACGGAATGTAGTCGGCCTCCTCGGCAGCGGCAGCCTCCTCGCCGGTGCCCATGTAGACGTACAGATAACCGGTACCGCCCATGTGCATCTTAGCGGTCATTTCGCCGTTCTTGACGGTCAGCTCGCATGCGGTAACGTTGAACATGTTGGAGCTGGAATCGACGGTTACATCGTAGGTGCCGTCCTTCACTTTGTCGCCGGTGATCGGCGTCATGCCGTCCTCAACAACGTCCTCGACACCGGCCATATCGGACGCAGAAGCGACCTGAGAGGTGGTGCTGCTGTCCTGCGCGGAGGTATCCTGCTGGGTGCTGCCGCCGCAGGCGGAAAGCAGCATGAATGCCGCAAATACGGCGCTTAACAGTGCTTTTTTGTTCTTCATTGTGGTTTCTCCTTTGTTTTGCGATATAAACGGGATTTTGATGAATGGCTGCCATTCGGGGCATTTGCGCTTGAGAAGCGAACGGAATCTTGCCTACCCGGCAGGGGCACAAGAGGGTAGACACCAAGGTTTCCACCCTCTTGTGAATCACCCCTTTCCTAAGAGAGCACAGTGGTTGTTCAGAACTGAGACTATAAAGGAACGGCAGAGGATTTTTTCTTCCACAGGACGCACGATGTGCGTTCATGTATCCGCATATTCGCAATGTCAGATACCGTACTGCTACACATGTGGGTTACTCTACGCAGCGTGCGGCATAACCGTGCCGCACAAATCGTTAATCTGGATATTACAGACGGCACCTGCGAATTACGCCTATCACGTTCTCTTCACTCTCAACGCTTCACTCTGGGTATAATTCTCCATTTTCAATTCTCAATTCTGCACACCGAAATAGACAATCAAAATTTCCACAAAAACAGGGTCCGTCCGCATTCCACGGTCCGGACCCTGCTGTTTACTTGATTTACTTCAGGGAATCAATCGCTGCCTGTGCGTGTGCAACAAACAGATCCTGGATTGCCTGCACAGAGCCAAGGCCCTCAACTACGGTGGTTACCTCGAAGCCTGCCTTCTCAAACTCGGTCTTCCAGGAGCCGTCCTCGTCGCCTGCCATATCGTTATTGGCGTGGTCGCCTGCAACGATCATCAGCGGACGCAGAACAACCTTCTTATAGCCACCTGCCTTAACGGCTGCGATTACGTCATCGAGGGACGGAGTTGCCTCAACAGTGCCGACAAAGTAGTTATCGTAGCCTGCGGCCTTGAGGGTCTCCTGCATCTTGGTGTAAACGCTGTTGGAATCCGCCTCGGTGCCGTGACCCATGAAGCAGATTGCGGTCTCGCCGTCGTCATACTCCTTGGTTGCGTCTACGATGGCATTCATAACCTTCTGGAAGTCATCGTCAGAGGTCAGCAGCGGATCACCGAGCACGATCTTCTCGAAGGAATCCGAATAGCCTGCCAGCTCATCCTTGAGGTCGTTGTACTCCAGACCGTTCATCAGATGGGTCGGCTGAACAACCAGGGTCTTTACCTTGTTAGCTACGGCGCGGTCCAGTGCCTCGGTTACGTTGTCGATCTTCTCGCCGTCACGCTTATTTACATGGTCGATGATGATCTGGCTAGTGAAGCCGCGGCGTACCGCGTAATCCGGGAACGCCTTCTGCATAGCCTTCTCGATGGCGCCGATGGTCTCACGGCGGCTGTCGTTATAGCTGGTGCCGAAGCTGACTACGAGCAGCTCGGTATCACCAATTTCATCCTGATTCAGCGGATCGTCCAAGGAAGCGTCACCCGTTTCATAGTTTTCGTCCGGATCGGTCTGATCCTGCGCATCGGTCTGTGCAGTGGTGTTATTGTCCTTCGTGTCGTCCGCAGCTGCGGTCTTGCTGCCGCCGCAAGCGGTCAGCATGGACATCAGCATGCCGGAAACGATCAGCATAATGCCGAGCTTCTTCAGTTTGCTTACTTTGCTCATGGTTTTCCTCCTTCGTTTTGCTTGCAAAGCGAAAGCGCACACTTTGAAAGAAAAAGGGTACGGAAAACACACAGTCCCCCCATCAATATATGATGAAAGGGACTGCTTGAATCAAAAATCATGCGGTATCAGTACAATCAATAACTCGTGACCCGGAAGCAGCTTCCCGTACCAACAGACCGGCAGGTTTCCTGACTTGCGGCTCTTAAGGCAATACCGCATAATTGCACAAGAGCGATTTGCGAGTAAATTCTGCGTACTGACGAGGCGTGGTTTTGCGGTAATACTTGATGTATTACCGTGAAATCACAACGAAGTCAGGACACAAAGTTTCCGCAAAGCGCCGCAGCTTTCATCATGCGATGTTGCCTTAGAACTGCCGCCTTCCCGATACCGCAATATCAGTGACGTAAATGGCAGTCCATTCCCCGCTTACAGTGACGAGATCGTGCAGGATTTGCACCTGCTTCCCTTTTACCCGCTGTCCTGTTCGAAAACATACAGCGGCACCGACTGTTCGCTTATTTACTTATTGCGCGGAAAATTCCCGCATTGCACGAGTATTATACTATATTTAACCGTCAATTACAACCGTTTTCCGGAGAAAAACGCGCGCTTATGTCTCCTGCGGCCGGAAAACCTTTTTCCGCACGATCAGGTAGCACACAAAGTGCGCCAGGATGGTCAGTATCCACGAGATCGGGTAGGACGCATACAGGATGAACAGCGTATGCTGCACGCGAAAGACCGTAAAAATCCAGATGATACGGAACACACATGCGCCAATCAGCGAGACGATCATTGGCAGCATGGAATAGCCCAGACCGCGTATTGTGCCCGCGAGCACATCCATCATGCCGCACAGGCAGTAGGTGACGCTGATGACCGACAGGCGCTGCATACCGAACGAGATGACCTCCAGATCATCCGAGTAGATGTGCAGCAGATGATTGCCGAGCAGATGTGCGCCGTTGCCGAGCACCAGACCGATCAGTGTGACGATGCACATGCAGCGCACGAGTGTCTGGTCGATGCGGTGATAATTCTTTGCACCGAGATTCTGACTGGTGAAGCTGATGGAGGTCTGATAGAGCGCGTTCATCGAAATGTACACAAACCCCTCAATGTTGGCGGCTGCCGTGTTGCCCGCAACCGTTACTGCGCCGAAGCTGTTGACCGAGGACTGAATGAGTACGTTCGAGATATTGAAGATAACGCTCTGCATACCGGCAGGCAGACCGACCTGCATGATTCTCAGGAACTTATCCATGTGGAAGTGCAGACGGCGTAAGTCGAGATGGCACATGCCGTCCGATTTTACAAGGCACAGCACGGTCAGCGCCGCAGAGACACACTGGCTGAGTACGGTGGCGATCGCAGTTCCGGCAACGCCCATGCCGAGCAGGCACACAAACAGCAGGTCGCCGAGGACGTTCATCACGCCTGCCGCCATCAGGAAGTACAGCGGACGCCGGGTATCGCCCACGGCACGCAGCACGGCTGCACCGAAGTTGTAGATCATGGTTGCCGGCATACCGATGAAGTACACTTGCATGTACAGCACGGCCTGGTCGATAACCTCGTCCGGTGTGGCCATCAGCGTTAGCATAGGACGTGCGAGCACAACGCCGAGCACGATCAGTATCGTGCCGCCGATTAAGCCGGTGAGCAGCGCCGTCTGGATGGTCTGCTGTACGCCGTCGTAATCCCGCTCGCCGTAATGCCGTGCGACAAGCACGTTCGCGCCGACCGAAATACCAATGAATGAGTTGACCAGCAGGTTGAACAGCGAGGTGGTCGAGCCGACCGCCGCCATTGCATTGCTGCCCGCAAATTTGCCGACTACGACAATGTCGGTCGCGTTGAACAGCAGCTGCAGCACACCCGAAAGAATCAGCGGCAGCGAAAACAGCAGGATTTTGCTCAGCAGCGGACCGCTGCACAGGTCCATCTCGTAGCTGCGTTTCATTCGTTGAAGCACTTCCCTTCTTGCGTAAAGTTTTCCTATTGCCTATATTATCTATCGGAATATCGGTGGTGTCAATGGGTGATTGTGCTTCGGGAGTATTCATGGTATAGTAAAGCCACAGTAGAATGATAAATCGGGATTTGTGGAGGAGAGTAATTTGCTGGTATTAAATAAATTAGAGCGGTTGCTAACGGTGTGCTTTAAACCCAAAGAAAATTATACGAGGAGCGAATTATTAAAAGTCAATGAAAAATAACAATAAAAAAACACTAAAGAAATTGGCAATCCTTGTAATAGGTTCTATAATTGCGGCTTATGGAATTACACTTGCACTGTATGCTGGATTTGGCGGAGCTACGCTTGCGGTGCTGTGGCAGGGGATTGCAAGAACATTTCACATAAGCATTGGCACAGCATCTTTTGTTGTAGCATTGGGAATGATTTTGTTTGCGCTCATTTACGATAAAAGTCAGATTCATATAGGAACTGTGTTGTACCAGATTGTATACAGTACCTGTGTAGATTTGTTTGCTAACTGCCATATTTACAGTACCTATAAGTGGATCAATTTTTTAATTATGTTGTTAGGAGTGGTTTTGTTTGCTGTCGGAACAGGACTATATGCGTCGGCATCCCTTGGTAGAGGCTCCTATGAGGCAGTCACTTTTGCTTTAGCAGAAAAAAATCACTGGCAGATTAAATTTGTCCGAATGGCATTGGATATTTTGGTTGTTGTTACAGGTGTTTTGTTTGGCGGAAAGTTTGGTGTATGCACGCTTATTACAGTTATCATTTCAGGCCCAATTATCCAATTTGTTAATGCGAAAGCAAAACAAGTTTTAAAGATATGATAGTAAAGAAACTTACAACTTCCAGTTTAATCAAACAAAGAAATTATCGGAGAGGAAAATAAGGAATTGGAAAGCGAAAAGAACGTGATTGCAGATAAAGCAGCATCCAAGGAGACGATTATATGAAAAAACGCCTGTTATCTGCCGTTTTGGCGCTGGTTCTATGTGCTTATCCCGCTATGGCTGCTGATTTCGGCACGCTGACGATCTCCTCTGTCCGCGAGGTCATAGATGATTCTGTACTGTATGAGCTTGCCGCAGCGGACGAACCCAGCACGCTCACCTTGCGCACACCGGACGGTGAAACCGGTTCTCTGACATTTGACGGCACAGAGTATCACTTGCAGCCGTGCGGACAGACCGACGAATTCACCTATTCGGTTTTGTTTTCCGCGGACGGCGAAAACGCCTATGGTCTCCCCTACACCGAATGGTTTATGGCCGATTCCGACATTGGGCAGCACATTTTTGATCCGGTGACCGAGTGGGACGCCCGGCATATCTGTTCTGTGCCGCGCTGGCGCGACTGCGGTACACTGCGCCTGACCGGACAGAACAAACTCAAGCCGCCGTATGCGCTGCTGACGCGCTTTTTTGCAATCCATCGAGACCAGACTTCCGCCATTTCTCTGAAAATGCAGCCTGCTCTGGGACAGCCCCTGTTCCTTGCATACCATAACGGAACTTACACGCTGACTGAGACCGATCCGGACCGGTTTATCCGCACCGAGTGGACACAGCTTGTGCCGCTGCCGACGAATGACCTGCGCACGCTGTCCCTCACGCTGATCAACGCCAGCGGCGAACAGCGCCCGCTGTTTACGTTTCCGCATCCGGTAACGTATCTGACATTACCTTCTATTGTGTAACAATCAAATTTGCAGGAGAGTCCCCCACTATGATTAGAGAATTACGAAAAGCAGATATCAATCAAGTTGCCGATATATGGCTGGATACCAATATAAAGGCACATTATTTTATCCCTGCCCAATATTGGAAAAGTAATTTGGAGCTTGTGAAAGAACTGCTGTTGCAGGCAACTGTCTATGTCTATGAGGACAATCAGAAGATACAAGGATTTATCGGGCTGAATGGCGAATATATTGAAGGCATTTTTGTTTCTGAAGCAATGCAGTCGCAGGGTATCGGTAAAATACTGCTGAATTATGTAAAGAATACAAAAAGCAAACTGATTTTGAATGTATATCAAAAAACACACCAGCAATATCTTTTTATCAAAGAGAAGGATTTGAAATTCAGTACAGCGGCCTGGATGAAGCTACCGGAGAAAAAGATTATAGAATGGCGTGGCAGCAGAAGTAAAATACAGTTTTTCAAACAGTTATAGAAACACAAACCCCCGTCAAAGACGGGGGCAGCTTGTCGAAAAAGTCAGATTTCTATTTTGTGCTTCGTGCGACAGCACGCATAAAATAGAATTTGCGCAGCAAATTCATAAAAACCGGGGGGCGTGGTCCAGACCACCCTCTCTTGCCGCTATGCGGCAATTCACCTTGTGTACCTCGGTTTTTATACAAGGGAAGAAAAATTGTGTCCGGAGGACGCGGTTTTTCTTCAGCATTCGATCGAAAGCGTGGTTTCGATCGAGAGGCTGCTCGAAAAACGATAGTTTTTCGACAGCCTCAACCCCCCGTCAAAGACGGGGGGTTGTTATACCTGAATCGCAAAAAGAAAGAGTGGAAAGCGCTTCACTCTCCACTCTTAACTCTATTAAAATTACTTGCTCTCCAGCAGACGAGTCGTCTCGGAAGAATCGATCAGATTGGTCATGCTGCGCAGGCTGATGCCCAGCGTAGACAGGTTGTGCATCATCGCAGATGTTGCGGGAGCCAGCACGCCGGCAACGCCCAGACCGATCAGCGAACCGTTAAAGCCGATTACGAAGCGGTAATTGGAGTTGATACGGCTCATCAGACCCCGTGCGATACGGCGCAGCGCAACCAGCTCAAACAGATTCTCGGCTGCGATGGTGATGTCCGCAATCTCACGGGCGATGGCAGCGCCGTCGCTGATGGCTACGCCAACGTTAGCCGCCGACAGCGCCGGAGAATCGTTGATACCGTCGCCGAGCATGATGACCGTATGGCCTGCCGCGCGTTCCTGCTCGACAAAGTTTGCCTTGTCCTCCGGCAGAACCTCAGCGCGGTAGTCGTCCACGCCGACCTCAGCCGCGATAGCCGCTGCCGTGCGCTCACTGTCGCCGGTCAGCATGACTGTACGCTTGATGCCGAGGGCGCGCAGCGCCTTCATCACATCGTGGGCCTCCGGACGAAGCGGGTCTGCGATGCAGATAACGGCCGCCAGCTCACCGCCGATGGCCAGATACAGGTGCGAGAACTCGGGCGGGAGTGCATCATACTTCTCCTGCTCACCGGCCGGAACCGTACACTTTTCATCCTCGAAGATAAAGTGTGCACTGCCGATAACGACCTTCTTGTTTTCAACCATGCTGGAAATGCCGTGCGCTACGATATACTCAACCTGCGAGTGCATTTCCTCGTGCGCCAGATTGCGCTCACGCGCAGCGCGGACAACGGCGTTCGCCATAGAGTGTGGGAAATGCTCCTCCAGGCAGGCTGCAACGCGCAGCATGTCGTCTTCGGAACGACCACCGAACGGAATAACCTTGGCAACCACCGGGCAGGCGTGCGTCAGCGTGCCGGTCTTGTCGAATACAATGGTATCCGCCTGCGCGACAGCCTCGAGGAACTTGCCGCCCTTGACCGTGATATGATACATGCTTGCCTCACGCATGGCGGACAGAACCGCCAGCGGCATAGCCAGCTTGAGCGCGCAGGAGAAGTCAACCATCAGCACGGACAGTGCACGGGTGACATTGCGGGTCAGTGCGTAGCTGAGCGCACTGCCGACCAGCGTGTACGGCACCAGCTTGTCCGCCAGATTGGCGGCATGGCTCTCAGCAGCACTCTTCAGCTGCTCGGACTGCTCGATCATGGAAACGATCTTGTCGTAGCGGCTCTCGCCGGAGGACTGTGTGACCTCGATCACGCAGTCGCCTTCCTCGATGACCGTGCCGGCGTAAACCTGCGTACCCGGACGCTTTGCAACCGGCATGGATTCTCCGGTAAGCGATGCCTGATTAACCATGACTTCGCCTTCAATAACCTCACCGTCCAGCGGGATGACGCTGCCCATGCGAACCAGAATGTGGTCACCGACAGCGATGTTGGACAGCGGTACAAGTACCTCTGCGTCATCGGTCTTGAGCCATACGCGTTTTACGTTGAGCGACATGCAGCGTGCCAGATCGTCAACCGACTTTTTATGCGTCCACTCCTCGAGCAGCTCGCCAATATCCAGCAGGAACATAACCGAGCCTGCCGTGGAGAAGTCCCGGCGTACCATCGAAACACCGATGGACAGCGCGTCGAGCAGCTCAACCTTCAGCTCTCTGTGAATCAGGCGCTTGAGACCGCGGCCGAGGAACGGCAGCGACAGCCAGATCGTGCGTGCAATCTGCAGCGGCGTTGGCAGGAACAGCGTGCAGGCAAACTTCGTAATAACCTTGCCAACCAGCTTTTCCTGATACTCACGGTTGAGCGCACGGCCGCTGTGGGTCGGCGTCAGCGCCGTGACAGACGGTGCAGTATAGTTAAACTGAGCGATCGCGCGGATGATATTCTCGCGGTCACCGATGTAGCGGATGACAGCACAGCAGGTGCGCTCGTGCACGGTTGCGCTGAGTACACCCGGCTGATTCTGCAGATACGCCTCCAGCAGATCAGCCTGCTCCAGCGTCATGCGGTACTGCTTCATGCGCACGCGAAGCCGTCCGCGGCTTTCGTGTTCAATGAATGCTTTCATAGTAAAATTACCTCCAGCTTACTTCCGGTAGATAGGAAAAGAGGGGCTCTGCCCCTCTTTGATATTCGTCCCATGAAAACCGGGAACATGTGCCTCGGTTTTCATTCCCTAAGAGGGAGAAAGCTTCCGAACGGGAACTTTCGGGCGACTTTGGAACGGCTCACAGTCCGTTCTTCCTGTCCGCCAAACCACGGTTTGGCAACAGGTTCTTATGCCTCAACCGGAGCAGCAGTCGGGTCCTCATCGGTCAGCTCAACCTCAATGTCTGCATCCTCAACAGCAGCAGCCTCTGCCTCAGCAGCGCGCTTCTCGTTGATCTCCTCTGCGGAAGCGAGGATGTCGCCGACGTTCTCCTTAACGCAGTCAACGGTATTCATAACAGTATCCTTCATGCGAAGAACCGCTGCGGTAGCATGGGTATATACGTTCTTAGCATCCTTGCTGCTCAGCAGCTTGATACCTGCGGAACCGAACAGAGTGCCACCAACAAATACGGCGATGTCCTTGTAAATCTTCTTCATAATATGTTCCTCCTATCAATCTCACTTGCGCTTACAGCCGGTAATCATCGTCATTACCATGCAGAACAACGCGGCCCATGCCCAAAAACGATGCTGCTTCATACAGTACACCTCCAAACATGGTGTGTTTTTTGTTTGCGATTATCATATCACAATTTTCCCTGCTTGTCGCACAGCTTTAGACATGAAACGCACGGAATCGGACATTTTCGCAGTTTGTTGCCGCTAATTTTTAGTTTTATCGTCAAAATAGTTGCATTTTGCTAACTTTTTCGAGCTTGTCGGCGGTACTGCGAGGGCGTCAGCTGATAGCGGCGCTTGAACGCCACACCGAACTGACTGGCGCTGTTATAGCCGACCGCCGCTGCAATATCCACGATGGAGAGCGGACTCCGATGCAGCAGTTCGGCAGCATGCTGCACCCGCTTTTCAAGCAGATACTGGTGGATCGGACGACCATAGGTCTGCCGAAATATATCCTTCAGGGCGGTTGGCGAAATGCGGAACCGTGCAGACAGCTGGTCGATCGTAAGCGGGTCGGACAGGTGCGATACCATATACTCTTGTACCTGCCTCACTGTATCGGTCAGATAGTGATCGCGGGAGACGGATTCCGGCGGTATCGTCAGCAGCGGACTGTCTGTACTGATGAGGTACAGCAGCTCAATGGCCTTGATTGCACTGTAGGCGGCTCTGTCCTGCTCCGGAACGGACTGCAGTGCCGCAGCCAGACTATCAATCCACACCGCGCTGCGCAGCACTACGCAGCCCATATGCGGAGTGACTCGTGCTTTGATTCGTGCTGCGTTGACCGTCAGACGGCACGGTGCCGCTGCGCTCTGCTCGATGAGCACCAGCTCACCGCTGAACAATCCGTCCGCGACCGAAAGGCTCTGCACACTTGCGCCGAGCAGCAGCAGTACCTCGTGCTCATGCAGAAACACTTGCCGCCCATTGGTCATGGTCAGCCGCAGACCGCCCTGCCGGCAGAATAGCACCTCGCACGGCACCTCGGATGGCTCCGCAGGCATGGCCGGCGGCACGCTCAGCGCGCAGTCAAAATCGCACACGCGCACGCCATCCATCGGCTGGGTCCAGCGTACGCAGCCGGACAGCGATGCGCCGGTATTCGGTTTGAGCAGAGTTTCCAGCACTGCGATTTCCTCCGTTGGTATATATCGGTTTATTAGGTTAGATTTTGCTAACCTATGTTGAAAAGCAAAGCCGCTGCAAAGCGGCCTTACTCTGCTCATTTATGCAGAAAGGAAAACAGTCCCTTTTTCTCATATCGCTCCTTGGAAAAGGACGTAACGGTGTAGCCGGTAGCGTTTACCGCATCGCGGACAGCCTGCTCATCGAGATCCTGCTCAGTGAGGATAACCGTCTGCCCCTTGCCGTGAGAGGAAGTGACCTTCTTCACAGGAAATGCCTTGCGAACCGCATCGTTGACATGGCTTTCGCACATGCCGCACATCATGCCGTCAACGCCGAGAGTAATTTTCAACATGGGTGTAATGCTCCTTTTGTACCCGAGCTGGTTAGCTTTTACTAACTAACAATATATCACGAAATATCGCAGATTGCAAGGGGGAATCCTTAGTTTTGCGTAGGAGTTTGCTCATGCAGGATTCGCCGCACCCGCGGCAGGGGCAAGAGGGTAGACACCTGCGGTTTCTACCCTCTTAACTCCCGTTTCCCTTTATTTCTTAGTCTGGCGCAGACCAGAGACCGGCGACCGCTTCGATAATGGGGAACGGCAGAGGATTTTTTCTTCCGTATCTTTCTCAACCTGTTCGCAGGGTCAGATAGTATTCTGCTACACAGACCGGAAAGTCTGCGCAGGCGCGACATAACAGTGTCGCGCAACTCTTTGGCGCGTTGTACCGCACGGCACCTGCGGATTAGGCATTTGGTACAATTTATCCTCGTAGGTGCTGTCTATCATAACGCGCTAACGAGTTGCGCGGCACGGTTATGCCGCGCCTGCGTAGAGTAGCCCGTCTGTGTAGCAGAACGGTATCCAGCACTGCGTATAGGTTTCGGCATGGGAGCACACTGTGCTCCCCTACAGAAGAAAAAATCCTCTGCCGTTCCCCATATTTCGGAGAGGTCACATATCGGTAATCTGCGCCAGGCTATCCATGGGAAAGGGGTGATTCTCAAGAGGGTGGAAACCGCAGGTGTCTACCCTCTTGTGCGCCCGCGCGGCGTCAGCGCAGATTCCCTCGCTTCGCAAGTGCCCACTCCCGATGAGCATATCATCAAGATTGACAAATACCCGCAAAAAGGGTATACTAATCTTACCTGCGGGTATGGCGGAATTGGCAGACGCGCCAGATTTAGGTTCTGGTGTCCTCGACGTGCAGGTTCAAGTCCTGTTACCCGCACCAACAAAAAACGCTGTGGAATCTCTCCACAGCGTTTTTCTTTTGCTTATTTTTACTTGGACAGCTTGCTCTGTGCCTTCTGCTCAAAGCGCTCCTTCGCTACGATAGCGCGCTGATGCGTGCCCTCACCGATCAGGCCTGCCTCATCATATGCGGCAACCTTGAAGGTGAGCATCTTGCCGTTCGGCGCGATCTCGGTCAGCTCGGTCTCGATGCGGACTTCCATGCCCTCCGGCGTAGCGGCAACGTGGCTTACGTTTACCAGCGTGCCGACCGTGGTCTTACCCTCTTCCAGCTCACTGGCTACGCTGCCTGCTGCAGTGTTCTCGATAGCTGCGATCATCATCGGGGTGGCAAACACGGATACCAGACCGCTGCCTACATTGCATGCCAGCTGATCCTTGGTTACGGTGAACTTCTTCTCGCCCTTAATACCAACCTGCATTGGAATCTCTCCTTTTTTCTATAGTAAGATAAATTACTTTCTGCGGATCTCAGTCATGCCGCCCATATACGGCTGAAGCGGCTTCGGGATTGCAACCGAGCCGTCCTCACGCAGGTTGTTCTCGAGGAATGCGATCAGCATACGCGGAGGTGCAACAACGGTGTTGTTCAGCGTGTGTGCGAAGTACAGCTCCTTCGGATTCTCCTTGCTGCGGACACGGATGCCCAGACGGCGAGCCTGTGCGTCGCCAAGGTTGGAGCAGGAGCCTACCTCGAAGTACTTCTTCTGGCGCGGCGACCATGCCTCTACGTCGCAGGACTTAACCTTCAGGTCAGCCAGGTCGCCGGAGCAGCACTCGAGCGTACGAACCGGAATGTCCATCGAACGGAAGAAGTCAACCGTGTTCTGCCACAGTTTGTCATACCACATCTTGCTCTCTTCCGGCTTGCAGACAACAACCATTTCCTGCTTCTCAAACTGGTGAATACGGTATACGCCGCGCTCCTCGATGCCGTGTGCGCCGACTTCCTTACGGAAGCACGGAGAGTAGCTGGTCAGGGTCTGCGGAAGGGTTTCCTCATCGTTGATGGTGTCGATGAACTTGCCGATCATGGAGTGCTCGGAGGTACCGATCAGGTACAGGTCCTCGCCCTCGATCTTGTACATCATGTTCTCCATTTCCTTAAAGGACATAACGCCCTTAACGACATCACCGTGAATCATGAACGGCGGAATGTAGTAGGTGAAGCCGCGGTCGATCATGAAGTCGCGTGCGTAGGACAGGATGGAGGAATGCAGACGGGCAATATCACCCTTCAGGTAGTAGAAGCCGTTGCCGGAGGTGCGGCGTGCAGCATCGAGGTCGATGCCGTCGAAGGACTCCATAATATCAACGTGATACGGAACCTCGAAATCCGGAACGACCGGATCGCCAAACTTCTCAATCTCAACGTTCTCGGAATCGTCCTTGCCGATCGGAACGGACGGGTCAATGATGTTCGGGATGACCATCATACGGTTCTTGACTTCCTCAGCGAAGGTCTTTTCGTCCTCCTCGAGCTTGGTCATCTCGTCGGCCATTGCCTTAACCTCGGCCTTGATCTTCTCAGCCTCTTCCTTCTGACCCTTAGCCATCAGACCGCCGATTTCCTTGGACTTCTTGTTGCGCTGTGCACGCAGCTCGTCACAGCGGGTCTTGGCTGCACGGTACTTCGCGTCAAACTCGATGACCTCGTCAACCATCGGGAGCTTCTCGTCCTGGAACTTCTTCTTGATGTTTTCCTTTACCGCATCCGGATTGGTGCGGACAAATTTGATATCCAGCATTGTGTCTATATCTCCTTTTACATTATATACGTGTTATTCTTCCGTGTCGTTCGGCTCTGCATCCTGTGCTTTCTCAGCCTGCTCCAGTGCAGCTTTGACCGACTGGAACAGTTTGCTGATGTTCTCATCAAAGCCATCCTCGCTGCTGCCCAACAAACGCTCCTCGCTGTATTTCGTCAGCATTTCGTCGCAGGTCTTGCGGGCATCTGCGGTCTGCTTTGCCGCCAGGGAAACGCCGATCTGCGCAAGGTACTGATACACCTCACGCTCCTCCATACGCCGCTCGGTAGCACCGACTACATCGGTTGCCGCCTGCTCGCTGTCCAGCGTCTTGCGGACCTTATCCAGTGCAGTGTTCTGTATGTCATACTGCTTCTGTAAATCTTCCACTTTCTGGGTTGCGCCCTGTGCCACGGTCTGCTGCTGTGTCAGCTGTGAGCTTAGATTTTCGACCTGCTTGTCCGCACGCGACTGCGCCACATAGCTGATCAGGATCAGCGCAATCGCTACAGAAAACAGTCCGACGATATAAAAGGTCAGCGTGGTGCGGCTGAGCTTTTTCTCCGGCTTGTTCTGTTCCGGCTGCTTATTCTGCTCGTCCATTGCTTGCCTCCTTTATACACGCAGGTTTCGGAGTGCTTCACTGAGCCGCTCTAAATCTTCTGCGCCGTAATATTCCAGCGTCAGCTGGCCGCTGTGCTTGCCCTGCTGGATGCTGATCTTGCGTCCGAGGGCGCCCTCCAGCTCCTTCTCCAGCTCGGCAATGTAGTCCACGGAAACCTCGAGCGACTGCTCAGGCTTCTCGACCGGCTTTTTGTTCATGCGCTTGGCCAGCGCTTCCGACTGACGGACCGACAGGCCGACCATCTGTCTGGCTGCCTCTACGCGCTTATCCGCTTCGTTTACTGCAAGGACTGCCCGCGCGTGACCGCCGGAGATTTCGCCTTCGCTGACCATCGTCCGCACCTCGGTCGGCAAAGCCAGCAGACGCAGTGCGTTCGCTACCGCCGAACGGGACTTGACCACGCGCTTGGCAACCTGCTCCTGCGTCAGTCCGAACTGCTTCATCAGACGCTCATAGCCTTCGGCTTCTTCGATCGGGTTCAGGTCCTGCCGCTGCAGATTTTCGATCAGTGCCAGCTCCATGACCTCGTCTTCCTCAGCCTCAAGCACCATCGCAGGAATGTCTTCCAAACCTGCCTGACGTGCTGCACGCCAGCGGCGCTCACCTGCAATGATCTGGTAGTAGCCGTCCTTCTCGCCCTTGCGCACCGTGATTGGTGTGATGACGCCGTGCAGGCGAATGCTCTCTGCCAGCTCGTCCAGAGATACCTGATCAAAGACCTTCCTCGGCTGATCGGGATTCGGCTCGATTTTTGCCAAAGGCAGGTTTTTTGTGCCGTTATCCAGACTTTCTTCCATTAAATCGCTGGTATCACTGCCGAAAAGGTTGGACAAGCCGCCGCCCAGACCCATTTTTGCGCCTGCCATCAGCTTCTCCCCTTTCGGTCATTTTTCTTCAGAATCTCGTCCGCGAGAGCCAGATAAGCCTCTGCGCCGCGGCACATTCTGTCGTATGCCGTTATGGGCTTGCCGTGGCTCGGCGCTTCACTCAGACGCACGTTGCGCGGCACAACAGCCGAAAACACCTCGCCCGGGAAGTGCTTTTTCACTTCCTCAACCACCTGAATCGACAGATTGGTGCGTCCGTCAAACATGGTCAGCAGCACGCCTTCCATCACCAGCTTGCGGTTGAGCGCCTTCTTTACCATACGCACGGTCGTCATCAGCTGACTCAGACCTTCAAGCGCGTAATACTCGCACTGCAGCGGCACCAGAAAGCTGTCGGCCGCACACAGGCAGTTGAGCGTCAGCAGACCGAGTGACGGCGGACAGTCGATAAATACATAGTCGTAATCGTCCTTCACCTGATCGAGTACGTTTTTCAGACGGTACTCGCGGTCGGACATTCCAATCAAATCCAACTCAGCACCCGCCAGATTGACGTTCGCGCCCAGCAGATCAACCCACTTGGTCGATACGATTGCGCTCTTGACATCCGGCTGATCGGCTACAATCAAATCGTAAATCGAGGTTCCCAGTGAGCGCGGATCCACGCCAAAACCGGAGGTTGCATTGCCCTGCGGATCGAAATCACACAGCAGAACGCGCTTTTCGCGCTCTGACAACGCTGCCGCGAGGTTGATGGCGGTTGTAGTTTTTCCCACGCCGCCCTTTTGATTGGCAAACGCGATAATCTTCCCCATAGTCATTTCCTCTCGTCCATGGTTTTTTCTACGGATTTCATTATATCACATTGCACTTTTAATTGCAAAGCAATCACAGTATTTTTACAGCTGTTTCACGTGAAACATCAAGTATTTTGCCGTTTTGCAGGATACAACTGGTAAATTCATTGACTTTTGTTTCACGTGAAACAAAAGAGAGCCGTTCGGCTCTCTTACCTTATTATATATACATTTACACGCTCTCCAATCTGCTCCCGCCCTACCCAGAATTGCCGTGCATCATACACAGTAAAACCGTTGGTCGGCACTGTTATGCCGACCCTGCGTAGAGTAGCCGACATGTGTAGCAGTACATATATCTGTAAACTGCGATAGTCTACGAAAGTCACGCAAGAGTAACCCGACTGCCGTTCTCCTTTTCGCAGCGGTCGCCGCTCTCCGATTTTCGCCGTGCTTCCTAAAGGGAAAGGGGTAATTCACAAGAGGGTGGTACTCATTTAATCCGCGCACGGCGCGGAAAAAAGGTTTAGTGGCCTACGGGCAAACCTTGGTGTCTACCCTCTTGTGCGCCCGCGCGGCGTCAGCGCAGATTCCGTTTGCTTCGCAAGCAACTATCCCATGTTTCACGTGAAACAAAATCCGCCCTCCTGTGGAACAAAAGTGTTTCACGTGAAACATCAGCTTTTTGCGTGCGGAATATTGATTGTCAGCGTAATCCCATCCTCGTTTTCCTGCCGGTCTACGGTTGCACCGATTCCGGCGTCCACCATCACGCCGACCGCCCGATTGAGCGTATTCAGGAAAAAACGCACATCCTTAATAAGCCGCACAACATTATCCTTATGCGGCGGCTCGGTCAACTCCGGATGCTTTTTCTGCTCCAGCAGGTTCTCGATATACTCCTCCGATCGGCTGACGTTTAATTCGTTCTCGATAATATAGTGTGTGGCGTTCATCCGTTCCTCGTCATCACGCAGACGCAGCAGACAGCGCGCGTGCCGCTCTGTAAGGTTCGCACTGCGGATCAATTCCATATTTTGCGGAGAAAGCCGCAGCAGACGCAGCTTATTCGCCACCGCAGACTGTGTTTTCCCCACTTTGCGCGCGGCTTCCTCCTGCGTTAGTCCGTACTGATCGATCAGACGCTTGAAGCCGTAGGCTTCCTCGAAAAAATCCAGATCACGCCTTTGCAGGTTCTCCACGAGCGCAATCGCCGAGGAATCCTCGTTATCCGCCGCAATCAGCAGACACGGTACATCGTTAAGCCCCGCAACACGCGCCGCGCGCAGCCTTCTCTCCCCTGCCACAAGCTCGTAACCGCCTCCGGGAGCACGCCGTACGGTCAGCGGATTGAGCACGCCGTACTGCCGGATACTCTCTGCCAGCTGCGCGATTGCCTCCGGATCAAAGTATTTTCTCGGCTGATTGGGATTGCGCGCAATCTCACTCACGCGAATACGCCGCAGCGTGCGATCCTCTTTGCCGGAAACCAGTGTTAATACAGACATCATGGTCAACCACTCTCCAATTCGTCTTATTCGTTCATTTCATTCGCGCTTATCTCTGCCGCACCACCAGCAGAAATGTCGCCCTTGGTAATAGATTACCATATAATTACATATTGACAAGTAAAATCGACCGCACAATCTGCAAAATTCGACGAAAACATGACAAATTCTACTTGATATCTATATTTTCCCCTATTTTCGGACAAAAAATACCCTCTGTAATTTTCCGTACAGAGGGGTACTTTCCGTATATTTCTCGCCTGATTTACAGCGGCGAAGTCTGTATTTTCTTGAAGCGGCGCGGATACTTTTCCGGTGTTTCCTGTGTTTTCTGCAGGCGCACGATGGCTCGGGAAACCTCATCAAACGGCACAGTGTAGTGCAGCACTTCAGCGTCCGGCGCACCGAGAACCGTTCGGGCGTTTGCCGCTGTTTCAACTTCCTCTGTGCAGTCCTCGGCCTTCATGGCGAGGAACGCACCGCCGACCTTGACCATCGGCAGCGCAAGTTCACTCAGCACGCGCAGATCGGCTACCGCACGCGACACCGCAAGATCAAACGTGCCGCGGTTGTCCCTGGCGTAATCCTCCGCACGGGCATGCACCGCAGTAACGTTGGTCAGGCCCAGTTCGGCGATGACTTCATTTAGAAAATCAATGCGCTTGCGCAGTGCATCGAGCAGCACAAACTCGGTCTGCGGGCACAGAATCGCCAGCGGCATGCCCGGAAAACCGGCTCCCGTTCCCACATCGAGCACGCGTCCATCCTGCGGCATATACGGTGCAAGTGCCGCGCAATCGAGGAAATGCCGGGTCACGATTTCGGTCGGATCGGTAATGGCGGTCAGATTCATAACCTTGTTTTTCTCGCGCAGAATCTCGGAATAACGCAGTAAGTTGTCCGCTGCAAACGGACACTCTGCGACGCCCAGCTCGCGCAGACCGGCGGTCAAAAGCTCGCGTTCGGTCATGCCTTTTCCTCCTTTTTATGGGTCTCAATGTAGATCATCAGTGCCGTGATATCCGCCGGTGAAACGCCCGAAATACGGGCCGCCTGACCGAAATTCAGCGGCTTGACGGCGTTCAGTTTCTGACGTGCTTCCAGTCGCAGCGAGTCCACCTCGTTGTAGTCCAGATCGAGCGGCAGCGGGCGGCTCTGCAGCTTGCGGTACTGCTCCACATCACGCATCTGGCGCTCGATATAGCCCGCATATTTGACTCGAATTTCCACTTGCTCACGGATAACAGCGGGCAGCTCCGGACGCTCAGGATCGAACATTGCAAGGTCCGCATAGCTGAGTTCCGGGCGGCGCAGCAGGTCGATCAGCTTGCAGCCCGCCTTGAGCGGTGTGGAGTTTTTACCCGCAAGAAAGCCGTTCAATTTATCGCTCGGCACCACGCCGACCGAGGCTGTGCGGTCGATTTCTGCCTGCACGGCTTCGTACTTTTTACGCACTTTTTCTCCGCGTTCCGGCGGATTTAAGCCAACTCGAACACCAATCGGCACCAGACGCTCATCTGCGTTATCCTGCCGCAGAAGCAGGCGATACTCCGAGCGTGAGGTCATCATGCGGTAGGGTTCGCTCGTGCCGCGCGTCACCAGATCATCGATCAGCGTACCGATGTAGCCGTCCGCACGGTCGAGTACAAGCGGCTTCTCACCCTTGATTTTGAGCGCAGCATTGATGCCCGCAACCAGTCCCTGCGCAGCCGCCTCCTCATAGCCGGACGAGCCGCAGAACTGGCCTGCGCCGTACAGTCCGGACACCTTTTTCGTCTCGAGCGTCGGCCGCAGCTCCAGCGGGTCGATGCAGTCATACTCGATGGCGTACGCCGGCCGCATAATCTCCGCGTTCTCCAATCCCTTGACCGAGCGCAGCATCTCGCGCTGCACGTCGAACGGCATGGACGACGAGAAGCCCTGCACATAGACCTCCTCGGTGTCCAGACCCATCGGCTCAAGGAACAGCTGATGGCGCGGCTTATCCGCAAAGCGCACCACTTTGTCCTCGATAGACGGACAATAGCGCGGTCCCACGCCCTCAATCTGGCCGCCGTACAGCGGCGAACGGCTCAGATTTGCGCGGATGATTTCATGTGTTTTCGCGGTTGTGTAGGTCAGATAACACACCGCGCGGTTGTCCGGCGGGTGGTCGGTCTCAAACGAAAACGGGATGATCTCATCCTCACCGGCCTGCTCCGCCAGATCGGTATAATTGATTGAACGGCGATTGATGCGCGGCGGCGTACCCGTCTTAAACCGCTGCAGCCGCAGTCCCAGACCGCGCAGCGACTCGGTGAGCGGCTTGGCTGCCGCCATGCCGTCCGGACCGGATTCACGGGTATACTCGCCGATGATCACACGTCCGCCGAGGAATGTGCCGGACGCAATGACAGCCGCCTTGACCGGATGTCGTGCGCCGATGGCGGTAACAACCGCGGAAACGGCACCGTTCTCCACCTCAACGGAAACGATCTCGTCCTGCATGAGGAACAGGTTTTCCTGCCGCTCAAGCGTGTGCTTCATATACTCTCTGTATTTAATGCGGTCGGCCTGTGCACGCAGCGAGTGCACTGCCGGTCCCTTGCCGCGGTTGAGCATGCGGTACTGGATGCAGGCCGCGTCAGCCGCACGCGCCATCTCACCGCCGAGCGCATCTATCTCGCGTACAAGGTGTCCCTTAGCTGTGCCGCCGATCGCCGGATTGCACGGCATATTGCCTACGGCGTCCAAATTGATCGAAAAACACGCTGTTTTTGCACCCAAACGTGCTGCAGCCAGTGCCGCCTCAATACCGGCATGACCGGCGCCGATCACCGCTACATCAAAACTCTCCGCCGGAAAAACCGTCATTGGCGCTCTCTCCCCTTTCAAAAAATTCCTGTGATTTCGGTTGTGTGAAACCTGTGCGTAACTGTTGATAACTCTGTGGATACTGTTGATAACTTGTGAGTTTTTGACCATATTTTTATACGCACAGTTTTATTTCCGTTTTATTATTACAATAAGTAGTTAAATATAGGGCAATTTTCCGGGTTGTCCACTATATCTCGTATACCGCCGGATAGAAGTTGTGCACAAGTGGTTTTTACCTCATTTTTACCTGCGGACATACAGTATATATCATACACGATTTCAGCATAAAATAAAAGAGGACGTTTGCACAGATTGCAAACGTCCTCTCTGAATTTTAAGTGCAATTTCTCTTAATAGCAGCTGCAGCTGCATCACTTTCCGACGCAGAAGTCGCTGAAAATGCGGGTAACGACCGCATCGGTCACGGTTTCGCCGGTGATCTCGCCCAGTGCGGTAATCGCGCCCTCGGCATCCATCACGACCGCATCCGGCGTCATACCGGATTGCGCCGCATACAGCGCTGCTTCACAGCGTTCGGCAGCACGCGCCAGCGCCGCCGCCTGTCTTGCGTTAGTGATGAGTGCACCGTCAAACGCACCGTCGCCCAGACCCACGGTTCGCGGGATAAGATTGAGCAGCTTATCCAGTCCGTCACCGGTTTTCGCAGAAAGCGGCACGATATGCAGGAAGTGCTTTTTCAGCAGCTTTTCATCCAGCTGCTGCGGCAGATCGACCTTGTTCACAACCGCGATCGCGCGGTGGCCTGCCGAGCGTGCCAGCACGAGCATATCCTCGTCACTGATGGGCTTGGAGCCATCAAACACAGCTAGGATGAGCGAGGAAGCCGAAGCCTCCGCCATCGCCCGGTCAATGCCCGCCTGCTCCACCGGATCGTCCGTGTTGCGCAGACCGGCGGTGTCGGTCACGCGAAGCAGAATCTGTCCGACCTTGACATTCTCCTCGATGAGATCGCGGGTCGTTCCCGGAATATCGGTCACGATCGCCCGCTCGCGGCCGAGCAGCGTGTTCAGCAGCGTGGACTTGCCGGCGTTCGGCCTTCCGAGGATAACGCACGGTACGCCTTCTCTAAGAATACGGCCGCGCTCATAGCTTTCCGCCATGCTGTACAGACGGCTTGTCGTGCGGTGCAGCAGTGCTGCGGCGTCCTCGAACAGCACCGGATCAATGTCCTCGTCCGGGAAATCCACGACCGCGTGGAAATGCGCCACCATGCCGAGCAGCTCATCGCGCATCTGCTGCACGGGAGAGCCGACCGCGCCCATGACCTGTGCCGCCGCATTCTGCGCCGCCTCTGCGGTGCGCGCGGTGATCAGATCATGCACGGCTTCAGCCTCAGAAAGGCCCATTTTGCCGTTTAAGAAGGCGCGGCGGGTAAACTCACCTGCCTCTGCCTGCCGCACGCCCTGCGCGAACAGAGCGTCCAGACCGGCACACAGCACGGCTGTCGAGCCGTGGCACTGCAGCTCCGCCATCGTTTCACCCGTATAGGTGTGCGGTGCATGCAGCGCGACAGCGTAGCAGCAGTCGATCACATTACCGGACTTGTCCGTCAGCGTGCCGTAAACCAGCTTCTGCGAGGGTGCTTCCGTAAGCGGCTTGCCGTTCTTCGCCTGAAAAACGGCATTTATCGCTTCGATTGCGCGTTCACCCGACACGCGGATCAAACCGATCGGTCCGCCGGAGGAGGAAATTGCGGCAATCGTATCGTTCATAACGAATACCCCGATTTAACCGCGGTCGCGGTTGCGATAGCTGTTATCCGGCGCAATAACAACGCGGCGACCCGGCTCGGTGCCGGTCGAATAGGTGGTCACACCGTTGAAGTCCTGCAGCGCGGCATGGATGATGCGGCGCTCATACGGGTTCATCGGCTCAAGCGTCATGGAGCGATGCGCCTTAACGACCTTCATCGCCATCTTGCGGGCCAGACGCTCCAGGCTTTCCGCGCGCTTCTCGCGGTAATTTTCGGTATCGACAGACAGACGAACGTGCTCATCCAGTGCATTATTCAGCACCAGAGAGCCGAGGTACTGGATGGCATCCAGCGTGTCGCCGCGGCGGCCGATGATCGGGCCCATATCCGGACCGGAAATCTCCAGACGGAGCTGGTCGCACTCTACCTGCGGCAGGGTCTTAACCTGACCCTCAACGCCCATCTTTGCCAGCAGACCGGTTACAAAATCGGTAGCCAGCTTTTCCGCCTGCTGCATGCCTGCTTCGGAAACCGGGATCAGCTCACGCTCCTTGGGAACGGACGGCGTGATCGGACGGTCCTCACGCGGGCGGCGCGGACGGCGGTCACGGCCATTGCGGTCGCCGCGGTCACGGCGCGGACGGTCGCTGCGCTCACGGCGCGGCGGACGCTCAAACTCCAGCTTTTCCGGTACAAAGTCTGCCGGAGCAGCCTTTACCAGACGAGGCGTGTTATCATCCGTGGTGATGGACAGCTTCTGCGGCTTCTCTGCGGGTTTCTCCTGCTTCGGAGCCGGCTTTTCCGCCTTGACAGCAGGCTTCTCCTGCTTCGGCTCAGCCTTGGGAGCGGGCTTGCGCTCCTCACGCTTTACCTCCGGCTTTGCCGCCGGAATATCCGGTGCTTCATAGGTCACGCGCACACGTGCCGGCGTTGCGCCGATACCCAGAAAGCCCTTTTTGCCGATCTCGAGTACCTCTACCGATACATCGTCGCGCTCCAGACCGAGCTGCTTGAGGGCATTCTCGACTGCTGCGTCACGGTTTTCACCGGTAGCCTCTAAAAACTTCTGCATGATTTACTTGTCCCCCTTTTTGTTCTTTGCGTTCTGGGACTGCTGCTTCTGTGCAGCCTTGTGTGCTTCACGCTTGGCCTGCTTCTCTGCCTCGATGCGGGCAGCCTCAGCAGCCTGCTTGGCCTCCTGCTTGCCGCGGAGCGTCTTGGTGAGGATGATCTCCTGTACGCAGGTAAATACGTTGTTGAAGATCCAGTAGATGCCGATCGCACCCGGAAGAATGAACGCGAAGTACAGCGACATCAGCGGCATCATAAAGTTGAGCATCTTCATCTGACCTGCTGCCGCAGAGTTCTGCGTGCCCTGCATCTTCTGCATGATGTAGGAGGACAGGAATGCGGTCAGACCGGACAGGATCGGGATGATCCAGATAATGCTCGGATGAGAGATGGACGGCGTATCAGCCAGATTCAGACCGAAGAAGTGAAAATCCAGCGGGAAAATGGTCTCGCCGCTCTGCAGGCAGTTGGTAACAGCATCCGAGAAATGGCCGCTTCCGTCCACGAAAGCGTTCAGCTTCTCGGCGATCAGGATCTGAACGGTGTAGTTTGCGCCCGCAAGCTGATCCAGACCGATCATCTGCGCCAATGCGATAACTGTCTCGCGGCTCAGGCCGACGATGTACTGCAGCGGCTGCTGAACCGCATAGTACAGACCCATCATGATCGGCAGCGGGATGAGGTTGGGCAGGCAGCCGCTCATCGGGCTGACGCCGTGCTTCTCATACAGCTTCTGCATCTCCTCGTTGAGCTTGACACGGTTGTTCGCGTACTTCTTCTGCAGCTGCTGGAGCTCGGCGTTCATCGCGCTCATGGCGAGCATACTCTTCTTGCTCTTGATGGTCAGCGGGATGCAGACCAGCTTTACCAGCAGCGCGAACAGGATAACGGCGATACCGTAGTTCTGCACGATGCTGTACAGCCACTGCAGGAGCAGGCCGAACGGTCGAACGATCAAAATACCGAACAGCTTCGGATCTTTGATCAGGTTAGAAAGTTGATCCAGGGTCATAAAAACCTCCATGTTAAATTGTAAAACGACACAGTGAAAAGGATTTTGCAAAGCAAAATCCTCACTTTACCGCCGTAAGGCAGTATAAAACATGATCCCGTTCCTATTATGGAACCGGATCATAGGGTCCTCTCTTAGAGAAAGGATTGCAGCGGCAGATGCGCTTAAACGCCAGCCAGCCGCCCTTAATCGCGCCGTATTTCTCGATGGCCTCGATCGCGTACTGCGAGCAGGTCGGGATATACCGGCAGCAGGGCGGTTTGTTTGGAGAAATATACCGGCGATAAAACCGGATCATCGCCAGCAGCAGCCGCTTCATGTCCGAGCTGCCGCAACCTTGTTGTCCTTCAAGGCGCGCAGCAGCGATTTTTCGATTTCCTGATAGCTTGCGCCTACGGCCCGTACCCGTGCGACCAGCACAAGGTCGATGCCGTCGGCAAATTTGTCCTCGTTGAGACGGTACGCCTCACGAAACAAACGCTTGATGCGGTTTCTTTTCACCGCACACGCCAGCTTGGCGCTGACGGTGAGCCCCAGCCGGTTGTAGCCGAGCTTGTTCCTGCGGCAGTAGATCACAACGTGTTTTCCTGCCGTGGACACGCCACGATGATACAATCGGCGGAATTCATGGTTTTCCTTTAAGGATACTGTTTTTTTCATCTTCTGATGCTCCCGTTTTTTCCTGATGCCCTCGAAAAAAACGTATTTTTTCTTTGCATCTGATGGTTTGCAAAGCTGATTTTACTGTTTCGTTCGTTTCGGTCAGTAAAATCCGAACCGGAATACCGTATTTTCGCTGCATGGACTGCACCCTAAACAGAATGACACCGCTCCAGACAGCGATTGCTTGAGTGGTGTTGCCCGTAAACGAAAAAACGAGCCGCACGAATGCGGCTCGTTACGAACTCTTTTGCGCCGCTGGCGCGAATTTTCAGGAAGTCTGAATACTCCCTTTACAGGCTGTCATTAAGCAGACAGCTTAGCGCGACCCTTAGCGCGACGGCGTGCAAGTACCTTGCGGCCGTTGGACGTGGACATACGCTTACGGAAGCCGTGCTCCTTGGAGCGCTGACGCTTCTTCGGCTGGAACGTTCTCTTCATAACTTTGTGCACCTCCCTGTTCTAAAATTTACAGATGGGCACCGGCATAGGTCCGGCGCAAGACGCGGGCATATGCCGCTGCCTGTCTGCATAATAGGATACGATATTTATTATCCTATATAGGTTCGATTTTGTCAAGCATTTTTTCCGACCCTCGGAACGAATTTCAGCAGTTTGCACAGGTTGTCAACATGTTGTGGATAAATAGAAACATATGCTCAACGGCTTGCGGAATCACGGTTTTCGGCAATCTGCGGATTTTCGGATTTTCGCGGAAAATCCGTCTATTTTCGATGAATTTTTGCAGAAATTCCGCAGTTTTCATAAAAAACGCCGTGCATTTTTCCCAACCGGCTTTAATTTTCGATTATTTTGACGTAAAAAACGCCGATTTTTTTAAATTTCGCGAAGTAAATAAACCGGTTCGGCTGTTCAAAATCATGCTGCCACGCGGCATGCCGCCGAACAGTTATCCACATCGACGCATTGAACTTGTGGATAAAATATGCTATTATAAAATAGAATCATTATCGACAGGAGGCGCCCTATGGCAAACAATATATTGGAGATGGCGCTCGAGCAGCTGGACTTCCCTCCTTCCACCATTTCCGCTTGGTTTGACGACGTAACGGTCGTTTCCTTTGGGGATAATCGGCTGGTGCTGCACTCTCCGGTGCCCTTTAAGAAAGAATTTATCGAGTCCAAATTTATCGCTCCTTTACAGGATGTGCTGCACAACCTGACCGGCGACCCGATCACGGTCGTTGTGGTGACCGGCGAATACACCGCGCCGAGCACGAGCACTTCTCCGTATGACGACTACACATTTGAGCGTTTTATCGTTGGTTCGAGCAACAAATTCGCGCATGCGGCTGCACTTGCGGTTTCGCAGCGCCCGGCGGCAGAGAACAACCCGCTTTTTATCTACGGCAACTCGGGTCTGGGTAAAACGCATCTGATGTACGCGATCGCAAACGTGCTGCGCCGCACCCATCCAGAATACCGCATTATATATGTAAAGGGTGAGGATTTCACCAACGAGCTGATCACCGCCATCCAGGAAGGCAACGTACAGGCATTCCGCAACAAGTACCGCATGGTTGACCTGCTGCTGCTGGATGACGTGCAGTTCATCGCCGGCAAGGAGCGCACGCAGGAGGAATTTTTCCATACCTTTAACGCTCTTTATGAGGCAAAAAAGCAGATCGTGCTCACTTCTGACCGTCCGCCGAAGGAAATCAACACACTCGAGGACCGCATGAAGACCCGTTTTGAATGGGGTCTGCTGGCTGATATTCAGCCGCCTGATTTTGAGACCAGAATCGCTATTATCCGTGATAAAGCGGTCAAAATGGGCGTTGAACTGCCCGATGACGTATCCAACTACATTGCAGAGAATATTCAGGCAAATATCCGCCAGCTCGAAGGCGCAGTCAAAAAGATCAAGGCCATGCACGAGCTGATGGGCGAACGCATCACGGTTTCGCTCGCGGAAAACGCGATTGACGCGCTGCGCACCGAGAATCCGGGTCTCAATCCGACACCGGAGCGCATTATGGAAGCGGTAGCGAACTACTTCTATATCCCGGTCGAGCAGATGATCTCGCAGAACCGCTCCAAGGATGTGGCCTACCCGCGGCAGATGGCAATGTACATGATCCGGCAGGAGCTTGAATACTCCTTCCCCGATATTGCAAAGATATTCAAGCGCGACCATACCACCGTCATGCACGCCTGCAACAAGATCGAGGAGGAGCGCAAGAACTCCCGTGAGACCGAGGACGTCATCAAAAAGCTGCATAATAATATCCGCGGCGACGGCTGATCTTTACCGTGCATTCGTGCAAAACGGCTTTTCCACAGCCTAAAAATGCACAGCCTAATTATCCCCAATCAACCTGTGGATTCCACATGGATAACTCTGTGGATAAACAGTGGGGTTATTTTCACTGTGTATCGTTTATTTTTCATCCACAACCTCCTGTGTACGACATTTCCCGCGCCATACCTGAGGATTTTCGGGTTTTCCCCAATTTCCCCAGGTACTACTACGAATACTATATCCTATCTTTCTATTCTGTGTGATCTTTCTCGCCGCCGGCAATACCTGCTGAAAGCTGTTCGCGTGTCGAGGACACAGTCATTAAGAGGTGTGTGCCATCGCACAGTATTCGCCGATGCATATTTATAAATATGCAAACATTGCATAAATCGACTCTTTGTTTTATTTCCATTTTTGAGAGGAGCAACTATGAAGTTTTCCTGTGAAAAAGAAACCCTGCTGAATTTGCTCAACATCGCCTCCCGCGCAGTAACCGGCAAAAGCTCGATGCCGCTGCTCGAAGGTCTGCTGCTGGCAGCCGATGCAGACACTCTGACCATCACCGGCTACGATCTGTCCATGGGCATCCGCACGACCGCGCAGGTCGATGTGGTAGAGCCCGGCAGAATCGTACTGAATTCCCGTCTGTTCTGTGACATCGTTCGCAAGCTGCCGCAGGACGTGGTCTACCTTGAGACCGACGACAAGCTGATGACCACCATCAAGTGCGGCCGGTCGGTGTTCAACCTGATGGCCAGCGAGGCTGACGAATATCCGGCTCTGGCTGATGTGGCCAGCGACAAGGGACTCTCTCTGCCGCAGCCCATCCTCAAGAGCATGATCGCGCAGACCATTTTCTCGGTTTCGGATAACGAATCCAAGCCCATCCACACCGGCTGCTTGTTTGAAATCGAAGGCAGCCGCCTGAACGTCGTGGCCGTTGACGGCTACCGCCTGTCTGTACGCCGTGAGACCGTCGAGGGCGTTCCCGATGATATGAAGTTTGTTGTGCCGGGCACGTCCCTGCGCGAGATCGAACGAATTCTGGACGATGATGACGATATTGTCGAGATTTTCCCGGATTCCAAGAACATTTTGTTCCGCATCGGCGGCACGACCCTCATCACCCGTCTGATCGACGGCGAGTTTCTCAACTACCGTGCGGCCATTCCGAAGGAGTTCGAGCACGAGGTTTCGGCGGATCGCCAGGAGCTGATCCAGTGCATCGAGCGTGTCTCCCTGATCGTGTCGGAAAAGCTGAAAAACCCGATCCGCTTCCACTTTGACGGCTCGTATGTGCAGATGTCGTGCGTGACCGCGATCGGCAAGAGTTATGACGAATGCCCGTTTGACGGCTCGATCGAGAACCTTGAGATCGGCTTCAACAACCGTTACATTCTGGAGGCGCTGCGCGCGGCCGGCGATGAGCAGGTGAAGCTGCAGCTCAAGGGAGCGCTCAACCCGATGATCATTTCGCCGATGGAAGGCGATAAATACACCTATCTTGTACTGCCTGTGAGACTGAAAGCCAATGACTGAAATTAAAATTGAAACCGAATTCATCAAACTTGATGCACTGCTCAAATTTGCAAACCTGGTAAGCTCCGGCGGCGAAGCGAAGATCCGCATTGCCGAGGGCGAAGTGCTGGTAAACGGCGAAATCTGCACCATGCGCGGCAAAAAACTGCGTTCCGGTGACACGGTAGAGCTGGACGGCGCGAAGGTCTGCATCAAATAAAATAAACACTATGTATGATAACGAACGCAATTTTGCGTGTCCGTTATCATACAAATCGCCTAATATGGAGAAGCCCATGTACATCAAGTCGTTAAAACTGCAGAATTTCCGCAACTACGCGGACGAATCGTTTGCGTTCGATCCGGCGGTCAACCTGATCTGCGGCGAAAACGGACAGGGCAAAACCAACCTGCTCGAAGCGGCAGCGGCCTGCTCGACCATGCGGCTGTTTCGCACGGCTCAGAAAAAAGAGGGGCTGCGGTTCGGAGAGAATCATGCTTTCATCTTTGCGGATTTTGTCGCGCAGGAGCGCGATATTTCGCTTGAACTGCGGTTTTCCCGCACCAAAGCGATGGAAATCTATAAAAACGGTGTGCGACAGAAACGCCAGTCAGACACACAGGGACTGCTCAAAACCGTACTGTTCTGCCCGGAGGACCTGATGCTTGTCCGCGCCGGAGCGGCGGCTCGGCGTCGGTTTCTCGATACTGCGCTGTGCCAGATGCGGCCAAACTATGCGCGCTATCTCGAGGAGTACAACCGTCTGCACGAGCATAAAACGCGCATTCTGCGCGACAGTGAAGAAAAGCCTTCCCTGCTCTCCATGTGGGAGGATTTCTCGCTTCGCATGGCGCATATCGGCGCGCAGATTATCCGCTACCGCGCGTACTACTGCCGTAAGCTGCTCAAGGCTGCGGCCGCCGTCTATGCGGATATTGCGCCGCACGAGGTGCTCTCCGGTGTGTATAAGACCGTGTCGAGTGTCAGCGACCCGTTTGCAGACGCACGGACAATCGAAAAGCAACTCATCGACCATGCGTTCAGCCATAAGACCGCTGAGATTGCAGCAAAAAGCTGTCTCTCCGGTCCGCATAAGGACGATTTGGAGCTGTTGCTGGATGGCCGCAGTGCCGCTTCCTTCGGCTCTCAGGGACAGGTGCGGACCTGCACATTATCGCTTAAACTCGCCGAGCGTGAGCTGTTCTTCGACGAGGACGGCGAGTATCCGGTGCTGCTGCTCGACGATGTGCTCAGCGAGCTTGACCGCCGTCGTCAGGACTTTGTGCTCAACCGCATATCGGCGGGTCAGGTCATGATCACCTGCTGCGAGGACGGCATCTCGGAAAAGCTGCGTGCAGGCGCGGTTTTCCATATCCAAAACGGCAAAAAATCCGCAGAAACACACTAAAATCACATATTTTTACAAACTATTGCACGGCGGGAACAGATACCACCTCGAAATTCCCTGCCGTGCCCTTGTTTTCTTTCAAAAAAACAGAGAAATATTTGTTTTTCCTTAGGTTTAGGGTACACAATTAGTGAAAAAAGTGGTATAATTAAATCCAGTTAGTAATTAGGAATTGGGGTGTCGCGCACGGCGCGATTGTTGAAACGGATAGAAAATCCGCAGGACTTTAATTACGCATTACTAATTTCTAATTATTCCGGAGGAATAGAATGTATTTACATTTAGGTCAGGACTACATCGTGCCCTTGCAGAGCGTAGTTGCGGTGTTCGATATGGACACGGCGACCGCATCCAAGCGCACGCGCCTGCTGCTCGAACGCCTGCAGGACGAGGGACGGATCATCGAGCTGTACGACGATCTGCCGCGTGCGGCTGTGCTGTGCGAAAACGCCCTCGGCGAGACCCTGTACCTGACGCAGCTTTCTCCGCAGGCTATTCAAAGACGTGCGGAAAAGGGCTACGCCGTTTGATAATTGAAAATTGAGAATGGGTAATGGAGAATGAAGGTTCGGCGCGGTGCGCTGTGATTTAATAAAAGCATAACCGCGCAAGGATAGCGGCATTTTCCATTTTCAATTCTCAATTATTTTGTTCCCGCAATTTCTGGAAAGGAAATTTAACGATATGAGTGAAGAAATCGAAATCAAGGACGAAGTGCTCGACCTGAAGGTTACCGAGACCTATGATGAAAATCAGATTCAGGTACTCGAAGGCTTAGAGGCTGTCCGCAAACGCCCGGGTATGTACATCGGCTCTACCTCGGCACGCGGTCTGCACCATCTGGTGTACGAAATCGTCGATAACTCGATCGACGAGGCGCTGGCAGGCTACTGCACGCACATCGAAGTTACGATTGAAAAGGGCGATATCATCCGCGTTGCCGATAACGGCCGTGGTATTCCCTGCGGTATTCACCCGCAGATGGGCATCCCAACGCTCGAGGTTGTACTCACCGTCCTGCACGCAGGCGGCAAGTTCGACGGTTCCGGCTACAAGGTATCCGGCGGCCTGCACGGCGTTGGTTCGTCGGTCGTAAACGCGCTGTCCGACTGGCTGGAGGCCGAGGTACGCGATGGCCATACCAAGCACTACATGCGCTTTGAGCGCGGTGTAACGACCGTCAAGATGCGCGATACGCCGTGTGAGAGCGAAACCGGCACGACCATCCGCTTCCACGCGGACCCGGAGATCTTCGAGACTACGGTCTACGAATACGATGTACTCGAAAAGCGTCTGCGCGAGCAGGCGTTCCTGAACGCCGGACTCAAGATCACGCTGCGCGACGAGCGCGACGATGAGCCGGTCGAGGAGGTCATGCACTACGAGGGCGGTATCCGTCAGTTCGTGGAGCACCTCAATCGCACGAAGACGCCGCTGCACGATCAGGTGATCTACATGGAGGGCAGCCGCGATACCTCGATGGCCGAGGTTGCCATGCAGTATACCGACAGCTACAGCGAGCTGATGCTGTCCTTTGCCAACAACATCAACACCACCGAGGGCGGTACGCACGAGACCGGCTTTAAGGCTGCTCTTACCCGTGTACTCAACGATTACGGCAAGAAATACAAGCTGCTCAAGGACGATGAGTCCTTCAAGGGCGAGGACGCGCGTGAGGGTCTGACCGCGATTATCTCGGTCAAGCTGCAGGAAGCACAGTTCGAGGGCCAGACCAAGACCAAACTGGGCAACAGCGAAATGCGTGCGCTGGTGGACGCGATGGTTTCCGAGAAGCTGATGACCTTCTTCGAGGAGAACCCGCAGGTAGCGCGCACCATCATCGAAAAGGCGCAGACCGCCGCGCGTGCCCGCGAGGCTGCAAAGAAGGCGCGCGAGATGACCCGCCGCAAGTCTGCACTGGATTCGGCTTCCCTGCCGGGCAAGCTGGCGGACTGCATTGAAAAGGATCCGACCTACACCGAAATCTACATCGTCGAGGGTGATTCCGCAGGCGGCTCCGCCAAGGAAGGCCGCGACCGCCGTCATCAGGCGATCCTGCCGCTGTGGGGCAAGATGCTGAACGTCGAAAAAGCGCGTCTCGACCGTGTTTACGGCAACGACAAGCTGACTCCGATGATTACCGCGTTCGGCGCGGGCTTCGGTGATGATTTTGACCTCGCAAAGCTGCGTTACGGCAAGATCATCCTGATGGCCGATGCCGATGTGGACGGCAGCCATATCCGCACCCTGCTGCTGACATTCTTCTTCCGCTTCATGCGCCCGCTGATCGAGCACGGCCATGTGTTCATCGCACAGCCGCCGCTGTTCAAGAACGAAAAGGGCAAGGATGTCCGCTACACCTACACCGAGGAGCAGCAGCGCGACTGCATCGCTGAAATGGGCGACAACGTGCGCGTACAGCGCTACAAGGGCCTCGGCGAGATGGATCCGCAGCAGCTGTGGGAGACCACCATGGACCCGGAGCATCGTACACTGCTGCAGGTTACGATGGAGGACGCGGCAGCCGCCGATGAAACCTTTGCACTCCTGATGGGCGAAAAGGTAGAACCCAGACGCGAATTTATCGAGCGAAATGCAAAATATGTAATGAATTTGGACGTATAAGGGAGAAAACTATGCTGTTTTTTGAAAATGATTACGGTTATGGCGCACACCCCAAGGTTTTAGAACATCTGGCACAGACGAATATGGAGCCGGTTTCCGGCTACGGCAACGATAAATTTACCGCTTCGGCGGCAGAAAAGATTAAAGCGGCGGCGGACTGCCCGGACGCTCAGGTGTATTTTCTGACGGGCGGCACACAGACCAACATGGTCGTTATTGATACGCTGCTCCGTCCGTATGAGGGCGTTGTGGCGTCCTCCTGCGGGCATGTGAACACGCATGAAGCCGGCGCCATCGAGTCCACCGGACACAAGGTGCTGACCGTTCCGCATAAGAACGGCAAGCTAGATGCGGACGATCTCCGCGAATATGTTCAGACCTTTTACGCGGACGCAAGCCATGACCATATGGTATTTCCCGGCATGGTGTACATCTCCCATCCGTCTGAATACGGCACGCTTTACACGAGAAACGAGCTGGAGCGCATTTCTGCCGTTTGCAAGGAGTTTGCCATGCCGCTGTTTCTGGATGGTGCACGCCTCGGCTACGGCCTCACGGCGGATACCGATGTGACACTGGCAGACATCGCAAAGCTCACTGATGTGTTCTACATCGGCGGCACCAAATGCGGCGCACTCTGCGGTGAAGCCGTTGTGTTCACGCACGGAAATATGCCGCGCCAGTTTGTCACGATGGTCAAGCGCCGCGGCGCAATGATCGCAAAGGGCCGTCTGAACGCGCTGCAGTTCGATGCCTTGTTCACTGATGGGCTGTACGAGAAAATCTGCGCACCGGCGGTCAAACTCGCCATCAAGCTGCGGGACGGTCTCAAAGCAAAGGGATATCGCTTCGCGATCGAGTCCCCCACCAACCAGCAGTTCATCATTGTAGAAAACAGCAGACTGCCTGAACTGAAAACCAAGGTAGTTTACAGCTTTATAGAGAAATACGACGCGGAGCATACGGTCATCCGTCTGACGACCAGCTGGGCGACGACCGAGGAGCAGGTGGACGAGCTTCTCAGTATCCTCTAAGCGATAAAAACAGTCGTTTTCGGCTGAAAGCCAACACTTTTGGAGGCAAAATTAAAATATGAGTCAAGAATACGAACAGCAGAAAATCATGCAGGTCGATCTCGAACGCGAGATGAAGAAAAGTTATATCGACTATGCAATGAGTGTTATTGTCGGCCGCGCGCTGCCGGATGTGCGCGACGGCCTCAAGCCGGTACACCGCCGCATCCTGTACGCCATGTACGAGGACGGCCTGACCTCGGATAAGCCCTACCGCAAGTCGGCAACGACCGTCGGTAATGTGCTCGGCCGCTACCATCCGCACGGTGACGCATCGGTTTATGACGCGATGGTGCGTATGGCGCAGCCGTTCTCGCTGCACTATCCGCTGATCGACGGTCACGGCAACTTCGGTTCCGTGGACGGCGACCCTCCGGCAGCTTACCGTTACACCGAGGCCCGCATGGCCAAGCTGGCAAACTACATGCTGGCGGATATCAAGAAAAACACGGTCGATTTCCAGCCGAATTTCGATGAGGAGCGCCAGGAGCCGGTCGTACTGCCCTCCCGCTTCCCCAACCTGCTGGTGAACGGCTCGTCCGGTATCGCGGTCGGCATGGCGACCAACATCCCGCCGCATAATCTTTCCGAGGTCATCGACGGCACCTGCTATGTCATCGACCATCCGGAAGCCGAGATGGACGAGATCTGTCAGTTTATCAAGGGCCCGGACTTCCCGACCGGCGGCGTTATCATGGGCCGCAGCGGCATCCGTGCGGCTTATGCAACCGGCCGTGGCAAGATCAAGGTTCGCGCAAAGACCGAAATTGTTGATCTGCCGAACGGCAAGAGCCAGATTATCATCACCGAGATTCCGTACATGGTCAACAAGGCGCGTCTGGTCGAGTCCATGGCAAATCTCGTCAAGGATAAGCGCGTGGAGGGTATCACGAATATCCAGGACCATTCCTCGCGTGAAGGCATGCAGATTGTGGTCGATATCCGCCGTGACGCGAACGCGCAGGTCATCCTCAATCAGCTGTTCACCTACTCTCAGCTTGAGGATACCATTTCGATGATTCACATCGCGCTCGTGCCGGGTGCGGGCGGCAAGCTGCAGCCGCGTGTGCTGACGCTGCGCCAGATTCTCGATCAGTATATCGGTTTCCAGAAGGACGTTGTCGAGCGCCGCACGCGTTTTGATCTCAAGAAGGCGCGCGACCGTGCACACATTCTGGAAGGTCTCAAGGTCGCAACCGACAATATCGACCGTATTATTGCCATCATCCGCGCTTCCAGAAACGAAGCTGAAGCCAAGGAAAACCTGATGGCAGAGCCGTTCTGGATTGATCAGATTGCGTTGCTCGGCATCGTGGACGGCTCGGAGCACTTCGAGTTCCACCTCGACGAGCCGCAGGCGCAGGCCATCGTAGATATGCGTCTGGGCCGCCTGTCCGGTCTGGAGCAGGAGAAGATCAACGACGAGTATAAGGATCTCGAGAGCCGCATTGCGGGCTTTGAGGAAATTCTGTCGTGCGATGCGAATATTCTTGCTGTTGTCAAGCAGGAGCTGCAGGAAATCAAGCAGAAGTACGGCGATGAGCGACATACCCGCATCGAAAATGTAGCAGATGAGATTGACATTGAGGATCTCATAGAGCAGCAGGACTGCGCCTATACCCTCACCCACTTCGGCTATATCAAGCGCCAGCCGACCTCGGTTTACCGCGCACAGCGCCGCGGCGGCCGCGGTGTTTCCGCAATGAGCACCCGTGAGGAGGACTTCGCAAAGGATATCTTCACCGCGTCCACGCATGACACCATCCTGTTCTTCTCGGATCGCGGCAAGGTTTACAAGCTGAAGGGCTACCAGATTCCGGAGACCGGACGCTCGGCAAAGGGTATGAACATTGTAAACCTGCTGGAGCTGGAAAGCGGTGAAAAAATCACCGCAATGTTCCCGATTCAGGAGTTTGCAGATGATAAGTTCCTGTTCTTCGTCACCCGTCAGGGTATTGCAAAGCGTATCGTGCTGAGCGACCTGCAGAACATCCGCCGCGCGGGTCTGCGTGCGCTCAACCTCAACGAGGATGACGCACTGGTTGACGTTCGCCTGACCGACGGCGAGCAGAACATCCTAATTGCCACCCACGAGGGCAAGGCCATCTGCTTTGACGAGAACGAGGTTCGTGCAATGGGCCGTGTGGCTACCGGCGTGCGCGGCATCAAGCTGGCTGAGGGCGATTACGTTATCGGCGCGGCGCGTGCCCGCAAGGACGCATATGTGCTCTCCATTACCGAGAACGGCTACGGCAAGCGCACCCCGGTCGAGGAGTTCACCGTGCATCATCGCGGCGGCGGCGGCATGATGCTGCATAACCTGACCGAAAAGACCGGTCTGGTGGCAGGCATCGCGGTTGTAGACAGCGAAAACGACGTTATGATCATCACCGATGACGGCGTTATCATCCGTACCGGCGTTGAGGAGATCCGCGAATGCGGCCGCGGCTCGCAGGGCGTTATCGTAATGCGCACCGGTGAGGACGTGAAGGTTATCTCGATTGCCCGCACGGACAAGGAGGAGGAAGACCCGGCAGAAGCCGAGGAAGAAACCTCTGAATCCGCTGAAAACGCAGAGTCCACCGAAGCAGCTGAAGAATAAACAGCAAAAGACGAGTCCGTTTGAACTCGTCTTTTTGTACCTGAAAAACAGAAAAACCGCCTGTAAAGGCGGTTTTTTGACTTATACAGTTTTACGCGGTAGCGACTGCAGTATCCTCGACCTGCTCGTAAACGATGCTGATGATAGACAGCACCACGGTAGCGGTAGCGATGCAGATATGCTGCAGATCGTCGTTGATGCCATGCGGCTTAGTCGAAGTGCGGTAAGCCTCGTGCATCGTGGAAATGCGGTTCACGAGTGTGTCCACGGTCGTGGGCGGAATGATGGGACTTGCCCATTTCTCAAACTTATCTTCGGTCATACGGCGGCGAATTACCAGTGCAACGCGCTTTTCATAAACATAATGTGCGAGCAGATTGTGCTCGTAGATATCGTCGTTGTGCGGGTAGGTGAAAAAGTCGGTCATGTAGTGGCAGATTTCGCCGAGATCGACCGACAGCTCGCGTCCGTTGGTACGCCCGATGGTATACTTGTGCGTAAAAGTGCGGATTTTTTCCATCACCTCATCCATCATAATGGACGGGTTATGGCGTTTGGTGAGGTAAGTACCGGTCAGATCCGGTTTCAGATTGCCGTAAATAAAGCCGCTCTGATCAAAGGTCACGCCGCAGGTCTGCTCAACGTAATCCATCAGCAGATTTGCAACGCGAATGTGGGATACGGAATCCATTTATCAGTCCTCCAAGACGGAACATATGTTAATGCTAACAGTAAATATTAAATTAACAATTTCTTAACACCCGAAAAGCATCCTCTCCGCTTTTCACGATTAAAGCTAGTATAGCACACTTTTTGCACATTGTCTCGCTTTTTTGAAAATTGTAACGCAAACAACACAGAATGTTAACAATTTTGCGGATTATCACAATTTAAGTTGCATTAAATTGGTTATCTTGCCCGGTATTGCTCGCTCTTGAATTTGATTTTGCCCTCAAGTGCCTTGCGCAGACGTGCACACATGGCTTCCCTGTCCTGATTGAGCGTGCCCGCCAGATTAACGTAGTTAGACGCGTGATTTGCACGGAAAACACTGCCCTCGGAGTCGATATGCTCGAGCAGGATGAGGGTTTCGTGCGCGATTTCAATCGGGTTCATCAGGTAGAAACGGCCCTCCTGCCAGTCGCGCATGAGCGGTGTCGGCAGCTCAAACAGCAGGGTCAGCAGGCCGATGTACTCTGGCTTCATGCGGGAGAGTGCTCCTGCGGTCTTGATGGCGTGCTCCTCGCTCAGCTCCAGCGAGCCGAGACCCGCAATGCAGGTAACGGACAGCTTCATGCCGGCTTCCTTGACCATCAAACCCGCACGAACGATCTCATCGGCGGTTTCGCCCTTGTTGATGCGGCGCAGTACCTCATCCGAGCCGGATTCCAGACCCAGATAGATCATCTCCAGACCTAAATCGTGCAGCATGTTCAAATCTTCCTGCTTTTTGCACAGAATGGACGCTGGAGAGCCATAGCTGGTAACGCGCTCACACTCCGGAAATACCTTCTTGATGTAGCGCAGGATTTCTGCCATGTGCTCGGGACGGCACATCAGCGCATCACCGTCTGCCAGAAAAATACGGCCGACACGGCGGTACATGCGGCGTGCCTCGTCAAAATCTGCCTTGACCTCCTCCAGCTTGCGTACGCGGAAACGCTTTTCCTTGTACATATCGCAGAAGGTGCACTTGTTGTGGCTGCAGCCGATGGTGACCTGCACAATTAGGCTGTATGCCTCAGAGGGCGGACGAAAAACTCTGCCTTCGTATTCAATCATGGGTAAAAACTCCTTATTTTAGCTATTTGGATAAACAAAACGGACGGAGTATTCCGTCCGTTTGCTGGTAACATTGGGTTAGTCCTCTTCGGCTTCCGGCTCTTCCTCGGCCTCAGCCTGCGGCTCCTCAGCCGCCGGTTCAGCTGCCTTGGGCGCATCGTCAAATGCGTCCTGATATACCGAAGTATCCGCACACTCCTCTGCGCATGCGCAGGAGGCACAGTCGGACTCGGCACGCATCATTTCCTCCAACTCATCCATGGCCTTCAGTTCAGCCTCGTGGTAAACTTCCTCTTCACGCTTTTTCTGAAGCATGACAAGCGCTGCGGTAGCACCGGCTGCACAGGCAAGGCTGGTCAGCAGCAGACCTGCTTTCACCTTGGTAGAATTTTTCACGGTATCCACTCCCTCTCAAATGATGCGGAACTATTGTCATAATAAAAATCAATTAAACAAAATACAGCGTAAATGCCGATTAAGTGCTTTGCCTATACTTTACCATACGGACGGAGCAAAGTCAATGCTAACGGCACATTTAGCCGAGCTCATAGGCGCGCTTAATGCATTTATCGCAGGCTTCCGACACGATTCCGTACAGATCGCGGTCCTCAAGCACCTTCATGCCCTCAATGGTGGTGCCGCCGGGCGAGCACACCGCGCGGATCAGCTCTGCCGGCGTCTTATCGCGGCGCAGCAGCATTTTGGCCGAGCCGATCATGGTCTGACAGATGAGCGTCAGCGCGTCGTCCTCGTTGATACCGTGCTGCTTCGCGCTCTGCACGAACGCGTCCGCGTAGGCATACAGGTACGCCGGAGCCGAACCGGCATACGGAATGACCTCGTTGAGCATGTTCTCCTGCTCAAACGTGACGGTAACGCCCATGGTGTTGAACAGTTCACAGAGTTCGGACAGCTGCTTGTCGGTTGCGGCCGCATTCTTAACCAGCTGGGTTGCGCCCTCGCCGAGCATAAGCGGCGTGTTCGGCATCACGCGGATCATTGCGGTGTCCGCGCCGAGCGCACCCTCCAGCTTGGCGAAGGTCACGCCTGCGGCAATGGATACGACAAGCGGCTTTTCTCCTTCAAATTTCGCCAGATTCGGCAGGATTTCGTCAAAATTCTGCGGCTTAACGGCCAGCAGCACGATCTCGCTTTCTGCGTAGACCTCGGTATAGTCACCTGTGACGGCGTAGCCCTTGGCTGCATGAGCGGCGCGTTTTTCCTCGCTGCGGTTGAACATCAGAACCTGCTCAGGCGTGAGACGGCCTGCGCGCACTGCGCCTTCTGCGATAGCGGTACCCATGTTGCCGGCACCGAGAACACCGAATTTGTATTTTTTCATGTCAATACACCTCGTTTATGGTTTATTTTCATATATGCTTAAAGATAGAGAGCAGCCCGCTCTGCGAAAGGAATGCTGCCGTTTCTTTCAAATTATGGCAGATAAAACAATCATATCTGATAAAAGATATTATAGCACAATGGACTTTTCCTGCAAACAGCTTGTGAAAAACTTTCGGATATGGTACAATAAAAATACTTTTATTTCATTATGGCTGTCATTTCGGACAGGCTAAAAGATATTGTATGTAAGGGAGTAAAACACAAAACATGGAACAAAAAAAGAGAAGCAGCTTCTCCAGCCGAATTGGTTTCGTGCTGGCGGCGGCAGGCTCGGCGGTAGGTCTGGGCAACCTTTGGCGATTCCCCTATCTGGCGGCACGGTACGGCGGCGGTATTTTCCTGCTGGTGTATCTCATTCTCGCGCTGACGTTCGGCTTTTCGCTGATGATTACCGAGATTGCCATCGGACGAAAGACCCGTCTGTCTTGTATCGGTGCGTACAAGGCGCTTGATAAGCGGTTCGGATTCCTCGGCTGGCTGGCGGCGTTCGTGCCGTTCATCATCACGCCGTATTACTGTGTTATCGGCGGATGGGTTATGAAATACCTGTTCACCTTTATCAGCGGCAACGCACTGGAGGCGGCCGACAACGGCGGATTTTTCAGCAGTTTCATTGGCTACGATGCGGGTTCGCTGTCCTCGACGATTTTCAGCTTAAATGGACCGACCCCGTGGTTCATCCTGTTCGTGCTGGCGACCACCATTGTCGTTATCTTCGGTGTTGAGAAGGGCATCGAGAAGGCAAGCCGTATCATGATGCCGATTCTCGCCATTCTGGCGATCGTTATCGCAATCTACTCGCTGACCATTCCGGGTGCACTGCAGGGTCTGAAATATTATATTCTGCCTGATTTCTCGCAGTTTTCGGTATCTACCGTGCTTGGCGCGATGGGACAGATGTTCTACTCGATGTCGCTGGCAATGGGTATTATGATCACCTACGGCTCCTATATGCAGAAGGAAAATCTGCTTGAGCACTCTGTCACCCAGATTGAGATTTTCGACACGCTGTTCGCGTTTGTGGCCGGTCTGATGATCATTCCGGCGGTTATCGCGTTCAACGGCGGCGATCCGTCTCAGGTAAACAGCGGTCCGGGTCTGATGTTCATCACTCTGCCGATGGTATTCGACTCCATGAAGTTTGGCACCATTATCGGCGCAGTATTCTTCCTGCTCGTGCTGTTTGCGGCGCTGACCTCCTCCATTTCGCTGATGGAAACACTGGTTTCCGTGCTGATGGACAAGGCACACATGAAGCGCAAGACGGCTACCATCGTTATTACGGTAAGCTGCCTGCTCATTGGCATGCTGTCCTGTCTTGGCTATGGTCCGTGGGCAACGATCACCGTTATTGGCATGCAGTTCCTCGATTTCTTTGACTTTATCTCCAACTCCGTGCTCATGCCGATCGTGGCGCTGCTCACCTGCATCCTGATTGGTCATGTAGTCGGCGCTAAGGTCATCGCAGACGAGGTAAAGGAAGGCGCTGGTTCGTTCCACCGCGAGAAGCTGCACCGCGTTATGGTGCGCTGGGTGGCTCCGGTGATGCTGGCAGCGATCCTCGCTTCCGAGTTGGCAACCAAGGTATTCCACCTTTTCACTATCTAAAGGCAACACCGCACAATTAAAGCCGCGGCTCCTTGCGCAGGCTCCGGTCGCGCTGCCGCGGCGCTTTGCGGAAATTTTGCGCCCTGATTTTGGCTTCGGTTCCTTGCGCGAGTTCCGTCCGCGCTGCCGAGATTTCTTGCAATACGGCAAGTATTGCTGCAAATTCGCGCCTCATCAGTACGCAAAATTTGATCGCAAATCGCTCTTGTTCAATTATGCGGTATTGCCTAACACTCTCACAGGAGAAAACCAATGAAAACTGTAACCATTTACACGGATGGCGCGTGCTCGGGCAATCCGGGTCCCGGCGGCTGGGGTGCGATCCTGCAGTACGGCAAGGCGGAAAAGGAGCTTTCCGGCTCCGAGCCGTCCACCACGAACAACCGCATGGAGCTGCTCGGTGTAATTACCGCCCTCGAGACCCTCAAGGAGCCGTGCTCGGTCGATCTGTATTCGGACAGCAAGTATGTTGTTGACGGCATTACCAAGGGCTGGGCCAAGGGATGGCGTGCGCGCGGCTGGGTTAAAAGCGATAAGAAACCTGCAAAAAATCCGGAACTCTGGGGTCGTCTGCTCGATCTGCTGGATAAACACGAGGTGCGGTTCCATTGGGTCAAGGGGCATGCGGATAATCCATATAACAACCGCTGTGACGAGCTTGCCGTCGGCGAGTATCAGAAGTATAAGTAAGGCTGTCGCGAAACTACAGTTTCGCCGACAAGCAGGAACGGACCGTGGGCCGTTCCAAAGTCGTCCGAAAGTTCCTATACAGAAACTTTCTCCCTCCAGAAGTGTAAAAACCGAGATACATGCTCCCGGTTTTTACGAATTTGCGAAGCAAATTCTATTTTACGCGCGCTACAGCGCGAATTGGATGGAGCGACAGGAATATCCACTCTTTAGACAAACTGAACACCTTCTTCATATTTTGTGAAGAAGGTGTTATTTTTTGCGTAAAAAGGTCTCTTTTACGCCGATATAGAGTAAAACCACGCCGAAAGCACGCCGCAGCAGATCGGTGTCCACTCTTGCGGCAAGCAGCGCCGCAAGCACGGACGTCACCACGCCTGCCGGTACGCAGCATTTGACCGCTTCCCTTTCGATGAGTCCGTTTTTGCGGTGCGAAATCAGCGCTGCAGGCGCACACGAGAGAAAATACAGCAGGTTGATGCCGCCCGCCTGATACTGCCCTGTCCCTTTAAAAAGTGTCAGATACAGCAGCAAAAGTGATCCGCCGCCAATGCCGAAGCCGCTTAAAATACCGGTCAGCAGACCGATTGCGACCGCAAGTACCGCGCTCACAGCAGCAGGACGGCACGGATGCCGCCATAGAGAATCAACACGCCGAATGCACGGCGCAGCCAGTCCGCCTTTACCCTGCCGAATAGCTTTCCGGCCAGCACGCCGCCTGCCGCGCCGCCGAGCAGATACGGCACCGCCTGCCCAATCGGCAGACCGCCCTTTAGCCAGTAAATCACCGCTGAGACCGCGCACAGCGGGAAAATTACCGCGACTGAGGTTGCAAATGCGCGCTTCTGCTCCATGCCGCACCAGGAAATCAGCAGCGGTACGAGAAATAACCCGCCGCCCGCCCCGAAAAATCCGTTTGCTGCACCGGAAAGTGCACCGGTGACCGCATATTTTACTGAAATTTTCATAAAAGAAACCCTCCGGTGACAGTTTGCACCGAAGGGCTTGCTTTTATGTGTATTATTTGTCGGCTTCGCGCTCGCGTTCCTCTTCCTTTTTGAGCTTCTGCTCGTTGGCGTAAACACGGTTCTGCAGACGGCACAGCTCCTGTGCAAGCGGGTCCGGCAGGTTGACCTGGTCGAGTGCATATGCCGGAGACGGACCGACACGCTGACCGGCAATCTTGACGACGCGCGCTTTGATGCCGACAACCGTGGAATCCGGCGGAACCTCCTGCAGTACGACAGCATTCGCGCCGATACGGCTGTTGTCACCCACCTTGAACGGTCCGAGAACCTTCGCGCCGGTCGAAATGAGCACGTTGTTGCCAATGGTCGGATGACGCTTGCCGGTGTCGTGACCGGTACCGCCGAGCGTTACACCGTGGTAAATCGTGCAGTCATCACCAATCTCGGCGGTTTCACCGATAACGATGCCCATGCCGTGGTCAATAAACAGGCGTTTGCCGATCTTGGCGCCCGGGTGGATCTCAATACCGGTCATATGCCGTGCAAACTGCGACAGTGCACGCGCAAGAAAGAAATGCTTGTGTTTGTACAGCCAATGCGCCTGACGGTGGTAAAACAGGGCATGAAAGCCCTGATAGAGCAAAACAACTTCCAATGTGGTGCGTGCTGCCGGGTCACGGTCCCGGATCGAGCGTGCATCCTCGAGCAATCCCTTAAAAATCATAGTATCCCTTCCAAACTTTAGGGGTATAAAGCAGTATATGCAATCGGAAGATAAAAGGTTCCGACAGTCGTTTATGATACTTGCATAAACGAACGATAGTATCATTATAGACTCTTTTCGGTGAAAATTCAAACACTACGTTGAATTCCGTGAAAAAAGTGGTATAATGTAAGAAGATTATGCTGAACGAGGTACGAAAATTATGAAAATTACTGTCATGGGACTGGGGTATATCGGCCTGCCGACGGCGATCACGCTGGCTGAGGCCGGTTTTGAGGTCTGCGGCTTTGACGTAAACAAAAATACCATCGAAACCCTGCAGGGCGGTCATATCCATATTGTAGAGCCGGGTCTGCAGGAAGCCTTTGAAAAGGCTGTTGCACACGGTCATCTGCATTTTTCCGAAGAGCTTGGCAAGTCCGATGTATTCTATATTTCGGTTCCGACGCCGTTTTTTAAGGACGAGAACGGCAGCCACAAGGCTGATTTGCGCTTTGTAGAGTCTGCAGGCCGTATGGCAGGCAAGGTGCTCGAGCCGTCCAATCTGGTCATTCTGGAGTCCACCGTGCCGCCGCACACCTCCGAGATGCTCGCGCGTGTACTGAGCGAGGAATCCGGCATTCCGATGAATGAGATTCACGTTGCACATTGTCCGGAACGCGTTATCCCGGGCAACATGATGTACGAGCTGAAGAACAATGATCGCATCGTCGGCGCCCGCACGCCGGAGGCTGCTGAAATGGCGGCATCCATCTACGAGAAGGTGCTTGAGAAGGGTGTCGTTCACAAGACCGACGACCTGACCGCCGAAATGTGCAAGCTGACCGAGAATACCTTCCGTGATGTCAATATCGCTTACGCAAACGAGCTGTCCGTTATCTGCGACAAGATGGGCATTGACGTATTTGAGCTGATCAAGCTGGCAAACTGCCATCCGCGCGTTAACATCCTGACCCCGGGTGTCGGCGTTGGCGGCCACTGCATCGCAGTTGACCCGTGGTTTATCTACGAGCAGTTCCCGGCGGAGGCTAAGGTTATCCTTGCGGCACGCGAGCGCAACGAGAACAAGCCGCACTTCGTCGCTGACAAGGTTGTAGCAAAGATGAAGAAGGTAACCGACACGGTCGGCGTGCTTGGCTTGTCCTACAAGCCGGACGTTGACGATCTGCGTGAGTCGCCGTCCATCGAGCTGTGCCACATCCTGCAGGAAAAGGGCGTAAAGGTTATTGCGTGCGAGCCATTCGCCAAGGGCACTGAGGTGCAGAACATCCCGAACGTATCGTTCGAGGAGGTTCTCAAGGCAGATTATCTGGTCATCACACTCGGTCACACACTGTTCAAGGAGAACAAAGACAAGATCGCAGAGAAGCCGTACTTCGACTGCGTTGGTCTGATGGAATAATTTCGCAAATAACAGAAAGCCGCCTGTCTGGGCGGCTTTCTGTTGTTTGAAGTAGGAATTAGTCGTTAGAAATGAGTGATTATGGGCGTTCTGCCGCTGAATTCCGGTTCATATAATGCGGAACAGGGGAGAGGTGGGATGCCGATGGACGATATCTTACAGGTAAATGAGCGGCTGCGCGGCCTGATATGGGGCGCGCCCATGCTGATTCTGCTGCTCGGCACCGGATTGTACTTCACGGCGGTGACCGGAGTTTTTCAGGTGCGGTACTGCATGCTCTGGCTGCGGAAAACACTGTTTTCCTGCTTTACCGGTGCTGCAAGACGGACAAGCGGCGGCGTTTCTCCGTTTGCGGCCATGTGCACTGCGCTTGCCGCGACGGTCGGCACGGGCAACATCGCCGGTGTGGCAACCGCGCTGACGCTCGGCGGTCCGGGCGCGGTATTCTGGCTGTGGGTGAGCGCCTTTGTCGGCATGATGACGGCTTTTGCGGAGAACACGCTCGGCATGCTCTACCGTGAGCGGGGAGCGGACGGCAGCTGGCGCGGCGGAGCCATGCTGTACCTGAAAAACGGTCTGCACAGTCCGCTATTGGCGGGAGCCTTTGCGCTGTTCTGTGTGCTGGCATCGTTCGGTATCGGCAACATGAGCCAGTGCAACTCAATCGCGCAGGGACTTTCCGGCTCGTTCGGCATACCGAGCGGGATCGTCGGCACGGTGACCGCGGTTTTGCTCGGCGCGGTGCTGCTCGGCGGCCTCAAACGGCTGTCCCGCGTGACGGAAACGCTCGTACCGTTCATGGCGTTGTTCTACATGGGCGGTGCGGTCGTTGTGCTGTGGGTGTATCGGGCGGCGCTGCCGCAGGCGTTCGCGCAGATTTGCTCGATGGCATTCGATATGCGGGCGGGCACAGGCGGCGTGCTCGGCTACGGCATGACGCAGGCCGTCCGGGCGGGCGTGTCGCGCGGCGTATTTTCAAATGAAGCCGGGCTGGGCTCATCCGTCATGGTGCATGCTGCCGCAGACGCAAAAGAGCCGTGTGAACAGGGGATGTGGGCGGTTTTTGAGGTGTTCTTCGACACGATTGTGATGTGCAGTGTCACCGCGTTCGTCATTCTCACGAGCGGGGTATACGACGTAAGCCGCTACGCGCTCGCGTCCGGAACGCCTTTGCTTTCTCAGCTGACAACCGGTGCACAGCTTACCGCAGAGGCGTTCTCCACCGTATTCGGACGGTTCGGCAGGGGATTCGTTGCGGTGTCGCTCGCGCTGTTTGCATTCTCGACCCTGCTCGGCTGGTCATATTACGGACAGCGTGCAGCGGCCTATTTGATGGGGGAGCGGGTGATTCCGGTCTACAAGGCGGCCTTTCTTCTGGCGGCGGTAGCGGGCTGCATGATGCGGCTTGAGCCGGTGTGGGCGCTCAGCGACACGTTCAACGGCCTGATGGCGCTGCCTAATCTAGCGGGCGTGCTGGCCCTTCGGCGGCAGGTGATTGCGGAATGGTGTCGCTATAAACGCAATTTATGACGTTAAACCATTGCAAGTTGCACAAAAATATCTTTTCGGACGGAAAAAACCGGATTAGCACTTGTAAATCCGGTTAAATCCATATAAAATAGAATGGAATTGCGGACACGATATGTCTGCGTATAAGGGGGAAATAAGGAATGGACGTTACGGCAACTGTCTGGACATTGCTGCCGCCGATCATCGCAATCGCGCTTGCGCTGATCACGAAGGAGGTTTACTCCTCGCTGATGATCGGTATTCTTTCGGGTGCGCTGCTCTATACGGGCTTCCATCCGCTGAAAGCCGTCGAAACGACTTTCACCATCATGGGCAGTAAATTGGGAGATAATATCAATATTTGTATCTTCCTCGTACTGCTCGGCATTCTGGTATCGCTCATCACCAAATCGGGCGCATCACGCGCATACGGTGAGTGGGCGGTCAAGACCATCCGCAGCCGGCGCGGCGCGTCGTTTGCGACCTCGTTCCTCGGAATGTTCATTTTCGTGGACGATTACTTCAACTGCCTCACCGTCGGCACGGTCATGCGCCCGGTGACGGACAAGTACAGCATTTCCAGGGCAAAGCTGGCGTATATCATCGATGCAACGGCGGCTCCGGTCTGCATCATCGCGCCGATCTCCTCGTGGGCGGCGGCGGTCGGCTCGTCCCTGCCGGAATCGAGCACGCTGGACGGCTTCTCGCTGTTCCTCAAGACCATCCCGTTGAACCTGTATGCGCTGCTCACGCTGGCGTTCCTCATCTGGCTGATGGCTGCTGATTTCGACTTCGGCCCGATGAAAAAGTACGAGCTCGCGCATAAGGATGACGATCTCTCTCTGATTGAGGAAACTCACGTTGTAGCCGGCTCGGGCAAGGTTTACGACCTGATCCTGCCGATCAGCGTACTGATCGTGCTCTGCATTGCAGGCATGCTGTACACCGGCGGCATTCTGGACGGCGCAAACGTTGTTGAGGCGTTCGCAAACTGCGATTCTTCCACCGCGCTGGTGCTCGGCTCGTTCTTCACGCTGCTGTTCACCTTTGTGCTGTACATCCCGCGCAAGGTGCTGTCCTTTGGCCAGTTCTGTGAGGCATTCACCGAGGGCTTCAAGGCAATGGTTCCGGCTATTCTCATCCTGACGCTTGCGTGGACGCTGTCCGGTGTCTGCCGTGAAGAGTACCTCAACATCGGCGGCTTCGTATCCTCTGTGGTGAAGGCGGAATCCACCATCGGTATGTTCATGCCGGCGGTATTCTTCCTCATCGCGCTCGGTCTGGCCTTTGCCACCGGTACTTCCTGGGGCACGTTCAGCATCCTGATCCCGATCGCTATTGCGGTATTCGGCGATGCACCGTCCACCATGCTGGTCATGACCGTGGCAGCCTGCCTGTCCGGTGCGGTCTGCGGCGACCACATTTCGCCTATCTCGGATACGACCATCCTCGCATCCGCGGGTGCACAGTGCAACCATATTGATCACGTTTCCACGCAGATGCCGTACGCGCTGATGATCGCGGCGATGAGCTTTGTCGGCTTCCTCGTCGGCGGTGTGACCGGAAACGGCATTCTGGCGCTTGGCGTAGGTGCGGTACTGCTGGTGCTCACTATTGCGGTTATTACCGCACGTCAGAAGAAAAAGGCGTAACAACGTAAATCAAAGTCGTAAAATTATGCTCTCCCTTCGGGGAGAGCATAAAATTGCAAAAAAACCATTTTATCCGGTCAAAACCGGATAAGCAGACTCCCGAAAGAAGGTATCCCGTTTGACCACTGACCTTACCGTCGGAAAAACGTCACAGAAGCTGTTCTGGTTCTCGATTCCGCTGCTGCTCAGCGTCGCGTTCCAGCAGCTGTACCAGATGGCTGACTCCATCATCGTAGGCCGTTTTGCCGAAACTGTAGAAGCCGGTGAGCTGGCGCTGGCCGCCGTCGGCGCCAGCTATCCGATCACACAGCTGTTCGTTGCGGTCGCAACCGGTATCAACATCGGTACCGGCGTGCTCGTCTCGCAGCTGTTCGGCGCAAAGCGCTATCTGCGCATGAAGACCGCCATCTCGACCGCACTGCTCACCACCACGGCGGTAGCGCTGCTGCTGACGCTGATCGGAGCCATCGGTACGCACGGCATCATGAACGCGCTGTCCACGCCGGAGAATATCTTTGCGGACGGCTCACTGTATCTGCGCGTGTATGTGTTTGGTCTGCTGTTCCTGTTTATCTATAACGTGTGTACGGGTATCTTCAATGCCATGGGCGACAGCCGAACGCCGCTGATCCTGCTTGTGCTGTCCTCGGTCGGCAATGTCATTCTGGATATGGTATTTGTTGCCGGTCTGCACTGGGGCGTTGCCGGTGTTGCATGGGCGACGTTTATTGCGCAGGGTGCGTCCGGTATTCTGGCGTTTGTGCTGCTGCTGCACCGTGTGCGCTCATTTGATACGGGCCACCACTTCGTGCTGTTCGCGCCCGAAATGCTGCGCCGCCTGACAAACTACGCCGTGCCGTCCATCGCACAGCAGAGCTTTGTATCGGTCGGCAATGTGGTCATTCAGTATTACATCAACCTGTGCGGTGCGACCGTTATCGCGGGATTCTCGGCGGCAAACCGCGTCAACCAGTTTGCGCTGACCTGCTGCATGTCGTTCGCGTCCGGTCTGTCCAGCTATGTTGCGCAGAATATCGGCGCCCGCAAGCTGGACCGCATCGGTCCGGGTCTCAAATGGGGTGCGGTGTATTCGCTCGGCCTGTCCGTGGTGTTTATGGCGATCTATCTGCCGTTTGCGAATAAGATCATCAGCCTGTTCGTTCCGGCGGGCAGTGCCTCCGGTGTTATCGATGTCGCACGAGGCTACCTGTTCACGGTTGTGCCGTTTTATCTGGTCGTATGCACCAAGTTCGTATGCGACAGCGTGCTGCGCGGCGCCGGCGCAATGCGTCCGTTCATGGTAACGACGTTCTCCGACCTGATTATCCGCGTGGTGCTGTCCATTGCACTGTTCTATGTGGTCGGCAACGAGCACGGTATCTGGCTTAGCTGGCCGATTGGCTGGTTCCTCGGCTCGGGTCTGTCGGTGTTCTTCTATAAGTCCGGCGCATGGAAAAAGAATCTGCCTACATTCTAACCGGCCGTAAAATTGTAAATGAAAGGGTTTCCCATCGGGAAACCTTTTTTCATGCCTGTTTATTAAGAATCTGCATAACGACACGGCTGACAATTTCTCGCTTTAGGGCAGGGCCTTTTTGCATTTCGTTCCCGCAAAACTGCATTTCGTGAAAAAGACGTTCCGGATGATCGAAAATCTGCTATGGTATAAGCACAGCAGATAATACGGAAGAAGCGGACAGCACCGTCGAGTAACGGCTTCGATACCGGCTGATGAATTGCAGGGTCGCAGCTTCCGCAATATGAAGAACAACTCCTCATAATTGAGATACCCCGCCGGATGGAAAGCGAGTATAATTCCATTCGGCGGGGTACTGTTTTGCACGGAAAAAACGAGGCGCGCATGCCGTTCACAGGAATGGTGGGTTTTGAAATTGCGTGATGATTGCGGCTCTGTGTGATATGATGGAGAAAAACAGCAGGAGGTGTTTGGGTGAGGATACTTTTTATTTGCCACGGCAGGATTTACCGGGCATGATGAAAAGTCTCAAATCGTCTCATAAGCCCCGTTTTTAAGCGTTTTTTGTGCTTCAGTCTCAAATTTACCAAAGATTTACCAATATTTCTGGAGAGCTAGACTTGCAAAAAAATGAGCCAGAATGAGGAGATTAAAACATGAGCGAATTGAAACCAAGAATAACGGAAAACGGAATTGATTATATCCTTGTTGGAGATTACTACATCCCAGACCTGAAACTGCCGGAAGAACACCGCCCCGTTGGAAAGTATGGACGGCTGCACCGGGAATATTTAAGGGAAATCCATCCAGCCCGATTGAACACATTGACCTTGACTGGAGAGTTATGGACATATCTTTCAGACCTGAACGAACAGGCACAGGAACGGTTAGACACCATCATGGAGCAGATGAAAATTGCCGAGGGCGTAACCGAGGAATTAAAGTGTACCCGTCAAATGGAATGGGTGCGGCGGTGCAATAATATCCACAATCGGGCAGAAGAAATTGTTTTGCAAGAGATAATTTATTCATAATAGTATGGTGTCAGGATTATGACAAATCAGAGGTTAAAAGGTGCGTTATGTTAAAAAGCATAGGGTTATATTTTAGAAAAATAGATTTTCTGAATTTTGCAGTTGGAGCTATAATGCCAATCATTGTATTGTTTATAGTTTATTCATCAGTCAAATCAAATATAATTCTTCAAGACACTGATTTTTTATCACTGTTGATGAATCATAAAGGGAAATTCATATTTTACTTTTTCGTGTCCTTTATTGAAGAAGTTATTTTTAGAGGAATTATTTTTGGGCTGTTGCTGCAAAAATGTAAAAATAAGTATTTGAGTTGCGTAATAGCTGCACTTATTTTTACACTACCACATATTTTTAATACCGATAATATTTCTGTTCTGGTAATGTTTATTTTTCCTTTTCTATATGGAATATTTGCCAATGAAATGTTTTACACTACAAAGAGTATTTGGATGCCCACAGGATTTCATTGGTTATGGAATTATACAATAACAAGTTTGTTTCTTGTTACAGGAACACAAAGTTTCATATATGTACATATCATAGCAGCAATGATTATAATGATACCGTTGTTTTACATTGTTATTGGGAAAACACGCCTAAGTGGCGATTGATAGCTTACAGTTTATCGCTTTATACAATATCAACTGAATAACCACAGCACGAACCGCTGCTACATGGAAGCCAACAAACCATGCAACAGCGGTTTTTCTTTATCGTTTTTTCCTCTGGCTGATAGGCGTTCCCATTTTCTTTGATTTTTTGAGAATCCGAATCAGCCAGCGAAATTCTTCGTCTGACAGATTTTTATAGTTGATACCAAGCTGCTTGCAGTAAAGAACAACCAGCTTTTCATCCCGGCTGCCTTTGAAATTTTCGACAGCTTCCAGATTTTCTTTCAGTTCATCGGCAACGGTGGTCTGGGGTGCACTCTCGCTGTCCTTTTTATGGGCTTCCCGAATATCCCGGATAATGAGGTTGAGGTCATCCAGAACCATGTGGCTGAAATATTCATCATCACTGATATGGGCGGCTTGCAACACTTTCAAATGGGGGTCGTCTTCGCCAGGGCGATACCGTTCAATGATTTCATGCCGGACGGTATCGACAAGGGCATTGAGGTTCTGAATCTGCATGGTGGCAATCCCATCCACATAAATCTCAATATCCGCAAGAAACTTGATAAAATCCTTATGTGTGGCAAGTTCGCAGAGCAGACGGTTGTTAATCCGACCACTTTTCAGAAGTGCCACCATTTCATCACTCAAATGCAGCTCCCTTAATGGCGTGTTGATCTCCACCATGTTCTCTGTCCGGCAAAAGAGATAATCGAGGGACACCCCATAAAAATCTGCCAGCAGGATAAGGTTGCCATGATTGATTTCCTTATAGTCATCTTTTTCATAACTGCCAAGAGCCGATTTTGAAATACCCGTTTGCTCAGCCAGTTCTTCCAGTTTTAATCCTTTGTTTAATCGTAAATCTTTTAGCCGTTCCTGTATTGTAGTAGCTCCGTTCATTGAAGCAGTTCCCCCTTCTGACAACATTTATAACCGTTGAATTGATTATACCATATCAATTCCGCAATCGTGGAAATTTCTGATTTTTACCCCTAATTCCTACTTTGTGGACATACGGCATAGGGCACAAAAATGTTCTATGATACAGGTAGTTCATCGATGGATTATTCCAATCGAATGACCAGCCTGTGTGGGATATGCTTCCCCGGCGATGTAGTGCCATGACTTTTGGCAGGGATGTGGAGGAACCCTGACCGAAACGAGCATACCAAAGGGAGCGATACGCCGCTGTGAGATTCAGGGGAGGAACGACACCGGGGAGAACTGGCGAACTGACACTGAAATGATACCGAAACACGACAATCGGATAGGGGGATAGTCTACCCTATCGCTGATAATTCGGGAGATTTTAAGCGGCTCTATGAGCGTAATTTTGCCGAAAATCGCCCCGAAACCATACACTAAAACGGGAGGAAGCGCAATATGCCGAGAATGAGCAAAAAGAGGAAGCATGAGCTTTCCTTTTACCTCAATGACCGGGGGCGTGTCACTTACAACGAATTATGCCGGAAATGCCAGCACGGGTGCAGGCAGAGCTTCCGGGCGGTTGTGATTGACTGCCCCCGTTATTTATCCAAACGAGCAAAGAAAAAGGAGGAACACACCGAATGAATTTTGAATTTATGACGATAGACACACCATTGCCGCCCTGTATGCCCTTTCCCAGAGCGTTGACAGGATTTCCAGTCAGCAGCACCGCAAAGGTCATGTACTGCCGGATGCTGGACGCTATGCTGTCCAAAGGGCAGGAGGACGAAAATGGAATCCTGTTTGTCTGCTTCCCTGTCACAGCCATTGCTACAGTCCTGTCCCGCAGCCCCATGACGGTCAAGCGTTCTTTGAATGAACTGGAAACCGCCGGGCTTATCATGCGGGTGCGTCAGGGCATTGGAGAACCAAACAGGATTTATGTGCTGATACCGGGAAAGGAGAACGCTGCCCTTGCCTGATACCTCAAAGCTGGAAAAGCTCAACCGGGAGTTGGAAAAAAGCGAAAAGAAACTGCGGAAAGCCATCAATGATGAAAAGGCGTTGCAGCACCAGTTGAAGCAGCTTACCCGAAAGGAACGGACGCACCGGCTCTGTATCCGTGGCGGTATGCTGGAAAGTTTTCTGCAAGAGCCGGAACGCCTGACAGATGATGATGTCAAGGTGTTGCTCAAAATCATTTTTCACAGGCAGGACACGCAGGAATTATTGAAAAAACTGCTGGAACGGAAGAAGCCAGAAACCCCTTAGTTTACTAAGGGCGCAATTATACACCACCCAGAGGTTGGTGCATTGCGTTCTCCGAAGGCTCCTCGCCGGAGGGCTGTGATTTT